>JBMNRA010000028.1:0-35872 GCA_050944415.1 Ruminococcus sp. | reverse complement strand
ATATTTGTGTCCGTCGATCGACTCTATATATAAATCAAATTTTCTGTATAGATAATTACAAAGGGCTTCTTCTTCGGCAATTCTCTTTAAATTAAGATATTCGTCACCCAATAATTTTATTGGTGATACCTTTAATGCACTTGCAATTTTTTGCATTGCATCAAATGTTGGATATCGTTCATTTCTTTCATATCTTCTAAT
This sequence comes from Ruminococcus sp., assembly GCA_050944415.1. GTDB lineage: Bacteria > Bacillota > Clostridia > Lachnospirales > Lachnospiraceae > Ruminococcus_G. Next base: position 35,671 of record JBMNRA010000028.1, on the reverse strand, counting down.
ACTCATTTTGGATATTCCTGATAGATTGGCAAGTTTATCTTGGGTATATCCACGTTCTTTTCTGTAATATTTTATCTTTTCTCCTAATGTTTCGTGCATATTCTCACCCCGCTACTTATTGCCTTATTCATGAATTATAACATGAAAATGTTCCGCATGGACACTTTTTTAAAAAAAAATATATTGAAAAATGTTCTGAATGGTGATAATATAAATAAAAATAGTTCCGAACGGAACATTTTAAGGAGGTGATAAACATTGAAACTTGACAGACAGAAGTATGAACTTGCTAAAGCTCGGGCTTGTATGGGGCAAAAAGAGTTAATGGAGGCCGGAATATCACAAGGTACTCTTTGCAGAGCTCTTCAAAAAGATATAAGACCTGAAACAGCCGGAAGAATTGCAAAGGCTCTCGGAGTTGATGTAACAGAAATCATCGAAACAGAAGAATAATGAACATGCTGGCGGGCATGGATGAGAAGAAAGGAGGCACTATGAAGATTTTAGAAATGAGACCGTATGACAAGGCCAGAGACGAGCCCAGAACGGGCTGGGACGCGTTTTCCGTAGAGAATGCACTACAGGCTGGGAAACAGCTGTATGTGGATCAATGCGGCGATATCTGGACGGCAGGACAGCGGGAGTACATAGGAAAAGTAGGAAAGGAGATAGCGATATGACAATTTTACAGGTAGTACACGGAAGCCCGGTTGCAACAGTCAAGGGGTTGTGTGAACAGTATCACGTTTCTGATCGGACGGTCAGGACAGTGGTAAAAGAGATGCAGCAGCAGCGAGATCGGTATGGAGATTACACGGTGCTGGGGGATGGCGCATTGAAACGGATCAATGTACTGGCATTTACCGATTATTGGCAGTTCCGGAAGATGCTGCAGGATAAGAATGCCAGGAAGCACGTACCGGCTTATAATCCTCAGAAGGTAGCCAGGAGCCTGGGCTTTTATGGCGGCGAAACATATGATGGAAAGGGTGAGTAAATGACACCGGAACAGTTTGCGGCAGAGATTACGACAGAGTTTGATGAATCCGGCATCATTCCTTTTGATCTCATTGAGGACAATCTTTCCCTGATCTTTGAAAACTTTGCACAGTGGCCGTCTTTGCTGGAAGCAGACGTATTGAAGGAACTGATAACAAAACTGGAAGACCCGACAACGGTTTATCATGACCGGGTAACAGAATTTTCCTATCAACAGCGTAAATCGGCAGATGGAATTATATATTCGGTAGGTTTTGAGGGTTTTAAGGGTTTTGAGAAAAGAGATAAGATTGAAAATCAATTTTTACCTCCATCCTTAATCCCGGAGTTAGTTACCTTCATTCAGGCGGCCATGGAAAGCCTGCAGGTAGATTCTGGTATGATTATTCCGGCGCTTCTGTCAGTTGCGTCAGTTGCCATAGTAAAGAAATGTGTGATTCATCCAAATGGGGATCATACTGAACCGCCGAATCTTTACTTTGCGGTGATTGCAGAAGCATCAGAAAGAAAAAGCCCCACAATGAAAGCTGTCACCTGGCCGATTTACGACTATGAGCATACAGAGAATGAAAAGAGGGCCCCGGAAATATCAGAATACAATCTGAAAAAGAAATTGCTGGAACGTAAGCTGGAATCTATGATGAAGGCCGCTGCCAGTACGGCCAAGAAAAAGGATCCTGTCAAAGAGGCGGATATCATTGATATACAGTGGGAGCTGGATGAATTAGAGGAAGTAGCGCCATTACGTATGATCGCAGATGATACAACAGCGGAGGCCTTGACAAGACTGATGTATCTCAACGATGAACGGATTGCTATTTATTCGACAGAGGGCGGCATCTTTGGGAATATTGCAGGAAGATACAGTAATCAGCCCAACATGGATATCTATTTGAAAGGTTATTCAGGGGATCCATTCTCAGATGATCGAATTACAAGAAAGCATATTGAATTAAGAGAGCCGTTACTTTCTGTCTTGATTTATTTGCAGCCGGTTGTCATCTATCAGGTGATGGAAAATACAGAGTTTGTCGGCCGGGGACTACCAGCAAGGTTTCTTTATGTGTGGCCGCAGTCAATGATTGGAAGGAGAAAATATAACGTGGAATCAATACCCGAATGGAGAAAAGATGAGTTATACAATATTGTGAACAGGCTGTTAAACATACCAGTACCAGAAAAGCCAGTAATAGTAGAACTTGACGATCAGGCATCAAAGCTATCAGAGCGGTTTTTCTATGAGGTTGACCAGGATATTTTAAAAGCCCCCTCTCCAGAGATGCGAGCATGGTTAGGAAAACTTCATGGAAATATGTTAAGAATTGCTTTAGTGCTTCACTGTATAAAGCATCTGGAGGAATTTGGCAATTATAAGGTAGATGCGGCCACAATGGGAAACGCCATTGAATTGGCAAGATATTTCAGGGAACAGACCCGGATAGTATATAGCCACGCTGGCCTGAATGATCCGCCGGAAGTGAAAGATGCAAAGTATATTCTCTCAAAGATTGACAGTACCGGGAAAATGGAAATGACCTTAAGCAGCGTACAGCAAATGTGCAAAGACCGGGAAGGGCTGGAAAAGAAAAAAGGTATGATACCGGGTCTTAATTACCTGATTAAACAAGGATTTATACGCGTTGAGAAAGTTTCCCTTAAATCTAAAAACCCTAAAAACCCTCAAAAAGGTGGCCGTCCATCAGAAATAATTTATGTAAACCCGGAGTATATCAAATGGAAGGAGCAGGAACAGGTATGAAATGTATATGGGTTCGTATTGAAGAATCAAAGGATAAAGAAGCGCTTGAAAATATATTACTGTCACTGATTAAAGAAGATGAAACACTGGCGGGGGAACTTCCTGTTTATGTTTTTGTGAAAAAGACTAGGGCCATTGATAAACTTTCAAGAATATATGATCTTTCGGAAGCGGCGGTGAATGTTTTAAAAGAGCGGTTTGGAGATGGCAATGTAAAATGTACTGAGAGAGTACAAACATATGAAACATACGAACCGGTACCGAAGGAACCGCTTGAACGGATTGCGGATAGCCTGGAGTGGATCGCCGACAGTCTGGAAAAGATCGCTGCCTGTGTGGATGGCAGGGAAGATTCAAGATTTTTCTCCGTTGGCGGTGAAATGGATATTTGCAGATAAGTAAAGAAAAAGCCACAAAGACGCGCCAGCATCCTTGTGGCAGTAGCCGGAGCTACATAACGCAATTACATAGTTATAGTAGCATAAATTCCGGCAGAAAGGAAGAGTTTTATGGATATTGAAAAAGAAATTCGCATGACAGAAAAGTCATATTCTCCCTTTTGCGATGGCGCAGAGATGGAAGAACTCTATAAGGCAGTGATAAAGCGCTGGAAAATAAATACGAATGCGTTTGACGCAAGTTTATTTTACACCCTGGGATATGCGCATGGAAAACGTGCAGAGAGGGCTAGACGGAAAGGGAGGTGTGAAGCATGAGGAAAAAGATCGTTATGCTGCTGTTGGCTTCCTGCACGGATCAGGAGTTAAAGGAGATGCTGCAGGAGAAGCATTGGAGCTTGGGAATGATCCAGTGTATTAAGGAAGAGCTGGCGGCCAGATCGGAAGGCCGTAAGTAATTACATAATCTGCTACCCTTCCGGGGAATGCGCTACCAACACAGGAACCGGACGGCAGCGGGAAAAACCGAACAGAGACGAACGAAGAACAGAAGAACCGCCCTCCCTGGGAAGCTGCGCCAACAGTGTACCCAGGGCGGCGGGAGGAAAGGAGGGAGATCATGAGCGTGAAAATCAGAGTGTCATACAGTACAGATCAGGAGATTGCCGGGGTAATCCGGCTGCTGTCCCCGGCCCTGAAAGAATGCAGGCTGCGGCCGGCCAAAGGGGGCTACAGAAGGGCATATATCACCCTGAACACCGGACGAAGCCCGAGGGAACACCGGGAGGGGGTGAAGGCGTGAATAGTCCCAATCTGATCCCGAACCATGAGCGAAGCCCGGAGGAACTCCGGGAAATGGGAAGAAAAGGCGGGATTGCCTCCGGGAAAGCCAGACGAAGAAAGAAGCAGCTTAAACGGGCGATGCAGATCCTAACGGACGGTTTCTTTCGCTCGGAAGAGGGTAAGAAGTTGCTGGAATGGATGAAAAGGACGTTGCCGCCGCCTTAAATATCTGGTATAATGTAAACAAACAAATAAAGAAGTACCGCACTATTTATAGTGTAAGCCGTAGGGCGTGGGAAATGACTGAGGTAAAAGCCTTGGTGATTCCCGCGCCCTCTTTTTTATTTGTTTGAAATATCATCATGTTTCAGAATGGCCGACCGGGCGGTAAACGGGGAAAGGAGATACACATGAATCATCAGAGTGTGGAAAGCCAGAACATGGCACAGGAACAGCAGCAGGAGGTGAACAGCCAGCAGAATCAGGAACTGCAGGACAATCAGCAGTCCCAGCAGGAAGCGGCAGAACAACCGTCCGGTCAGGAAGCAGCGGAACAGCAGCAGCCCCAGCAGCAGGAAGAAAAACTGTTTACGCAGGAAGAAGTGAATAAGATTGTCAGGGACCGGCTCTCACGGGCGAAGCATCTTCCCGCCGCAGAGTTTGACAGACGGGAACGGGAATTGAATGAACGTGAATTACGGCTGGATGCCAGGGAAAAGCTGGCAGATGCCGGAGTGCCTAAAGAGCTGCTGCCCCTGGTGAATTGCAGCAGTAAAGAAAATATGGAAAGCAGTATTGAGCTCATCAACGCCTATTTCAAAAAAACGGAGAGCAGGCCTTACAAAGTGATGAGTACGGGCGTTCCCTCCGGTGGTTCTTCCTCTGTGATGGGAAAAGAGGCGGGAGAAAATGAAATCAGGCAGGCGATGGGCCTGAAAGGAAGATAGATAGATGGCAATTGAATTAGTCGAAAAGTACCTCCCCTATGTGGATGAGCAGTTCACGCAGGAGAGTAAAAAACAGTATCTGACCAATCAGGACTTTTCCTTTTCCGGTGCGCACTCCGTGAAGATTTATAAAATCAGCACTGGAAAGATGAATGATTATGGCCGTACCGGAGCGGCAGAAGGGAACTGGTCACGATATGGCGCTGTGGAAGCTTTAAACGCAACGACAGAGCGTAAAGAACTGTCAAAAGACCGTTCCTTCACCTTTGCGATTGACACGCTGGATACGGATGAAACAGACGGACAGCTGGAGGCTGCCTCTGCTCTGGCCCGTCAGATGCGCGAAGTAATTATACCGGAGGTAGATACTTACACTCTGGGAAAAATCTGTGATGGCGCTGGATATCAGCCGGACGCGAAAGAGCTGACTTCATCGAATATCTATGATGAGATTTTCACAGCCAATAGCGCACTGGATGAAGCAGACGTACCAGAAACCGGGCGCATTCTGGTGGTAACACCGGCAACGCTGCTTCTGATGAAGAGCAGCAAGGATGACGCGGGGAGATATCAGGATATGATCCGGGCTGTCCTGGACGAAAGCAGACGTAATGTAGGCTTTGTTGGAAACCTTGATGGGCTGGATGTTCTGAAAGTATCTGCGAAGCGTCTTCCGGAAGGTTTTGGCTTTATGGTTGTCCATCCATGCGCGACCGTAGCGCCGACAAAACTGGAAAGCTATAAAACGCACCAGGATCCCCCGGGATTAAGCGGCGCCCTGGTAGAGGGACGAATTGTTTATGATGCATTCGTGCTGGAGAATAAAGCGAAAGCGATCTATTATCAGGCAGTGCCGACAGAATAAAGAATAACGGGCCCTGTGCTTCCTGAATGGAGGTATGGGGCTTGTTTGATAGGAGGATGGAATGAGAGAGAGGAACCATGAGGGGTATCATGATCCGACTGCCGCACGGGCTATCCGGCGGGCTCACAAAAGAAAACGAACCAGTCCAAAGTTGGACAGGCTGACCTACCGGATCGGTACTCTGCCGGCCTTCCTGACAGCAGAAAGGGTGATAAGAGAGTGCAGGGCATAACCAATGAACAGCTGATCGCACTGATTCAGGCAGGAGAGGACACAGCGGCTAATATGGAACGTTTATGGACGCAGAATCGGGCATTCGTGGCTAAGCTGGCCTTAAAATACCAGGCGTACGCTGAGTTTGACGACCTGATGCAGGAAGGATACCTAGGACTGTGTCAGGCGGTTGACGGCTATGATCCCGAGGCGGGCAGCAGCTTTCTTCATTATGCAGCCTACTGGATCAAGCGTGCGATGCTTTTTTATATCCGCAGCAATGGCACAGTTCGGATTCCTGTTAATCTCCATTCTCAGATATCCCAGTATGAAAGGTTTCGGTCTTCCTTCCTGTCAGAATACGGCAGAGAGCCGGATCACCGGGAAATCAGCTATTATTTAGGGATCAGCAGGAAAAGTGTCCCAGGGCTTAAGAAAGCGGCCAGAATGCGGCAGATCGGAAGCCTTGACAGCCCTGTGGAAGGGACGGAAGGCTTGACGCTGGAAGACTGCATACCCGGCCATGAGGAAGTGGAAGAAGACGCACTGGAAGCAGTGCAGCAGGAGCAGTTAAAGGCCGTGCTCTGGCCGATGGTAGATGAGTTGCCGGGGAAGTGCGGGGAAGTGCTGCGGGGCAGATACCAGGACAATAAGACCTTGAAAGAGCTTTCGGAAGAGCTGGACTGCAGCTATCAGATGGTGGCTACGCTGCAGAACAACGGGCTGCGGGAGATGCGCAAGCCCAGCAGGAGCAGAAGGCTTTCTCCATTTGTGAGGGATTATATAGACATCCATGGCTACCGCGGCAGTGCAGCCAGCTTTCAGCGTACCTGGACGAGTAGTACAGAGTATACCGCCCTAGGGCTGGCTGAGAGGGGATAGGGTGTCCCCTTTTTGTCCCCTTTTTCAGTTTTTTGTGATATAATAAAACGGAAAGCCTGATAAACAGGGGATTTATGAAAGTGGTTCAATTCCGGTCTGCGGCAGTAGGGCAAGGTGAGAGAAATGTCGGATTTACAGCGTTTCTTTCACTTTTTTTGTGGATTTCATCCTGTTTACCTCTTTTCGATTGCTTAATAGCTAAAATAGAATTATACTGTGAACAGTAAATCTGAAACTGAGACATATAAGCTGGGGTGAAATATGAATATCTATGAAAAAGTGAAGGAAACAGCGCTGGGAAGCGGTATGTGGGAGGCCGGTTTCATAGGGACGGATGAATTGGTATTCTATCCGGAAATCCGGGAGATCTGTAAAGGCAATGCCTGTCGTAATTACGGTACTTCCTGGGCCTGTCCGCCTGCGATCGGTACCATAGAGGAATGTAAAAAACGGGTTGAAAAATATAAAAAATTTCTTTTGTTTTCTGTAAAATATGATTTGGAAAATACTTTCGATATTGAGGGTATGGAGAATGCCATGTCTTCCTTTAAAAAGAGTGTGGATTTTTTTGATGAAAATCTTAAGAATATTTTATCAGATTATCTGCTGCTTTCCAATGAAGGTTGTTCGAGATGTATAAAATGTACATATCCTGATTTTCCATGCCGCTTTCCTGAATTACTGCATCATTCCATTGAGGGTTACGGATTTAATATCAGCGAACTTGCCAGGATGGCCGGAGTTAAATACAATAATGGAAAAACACGGTAACATTTTTCGGTGGAGTGGTTTTTTGAAAAAAATGCGCAGCAAATCGGTGATTTTCAAAAGCATAAAAAGATGTTTTGAGAGGTCGGGGCTCTGTGAAGAGAGGAGGACTGTAAATCCGTTTTCGGATTTACAGTCCTCCTCGGCTTATGAGAAAAACTACAAACTATTAGGAATATCCATAGGATATTGATTGTCAAAACAGGCGCTGCAAAGGGGCAGGTCATTTACCATGTTTTTCAGATCCTCCACTCTCAGATATCCCAGAGAATCGGCGCCAATCAGCTGCCGGATTTCTTCCACGGAATGAGATGAGGCAATCAGCTGCTGATTGGAAGGAACGTCTGTTCCAAAATAGCAGGGATATAAGAAAGGCGGAGAACTGATTCGCACATGTACTTTCAATGCGCCTGCGTTCTTTAACAGCCGGATCAGATTGGCGATTGTGGTGCCGCGCACGATGGAATCGTCAATCAGAACAATGTTTTTTCCTTTGACCGCGTTTTTCAGTACGCTCAGTTTCAGGCGAACGCTGGATTCGCGCTCCTTCTGCGTAGGTTTGATAAAAGTTCTGCCAACGTAACTGTTTTTATAAAAGGCGATTCCAAAGGGAATGCCGGATTCTGCAGCAAATCCCTGAGCGGCGGTAATGCCGGAATCAGGAACACCCACAACCAGATCTGCATCTGCCGGATAGGCTTTTGCCAGAGATGCACCGGCTCTGAGACGGGCATCGTAGACGGGAATACCGTCCAATGTGCTGTCCAGACGCGCGAAGTAGATATATTCAAAAATGCAGTGGGCGTGGCTGGATTGACACAGATCAAAGTTCGAGGTAATTCCGTCACGGGAAATTGTGACAATTTCTCCTGGACGGATATCGCGGATAAATTCCGCACTGACTGCGCTTAATGCGCAGCTTTCTGAAGCAATGATGTAGGAATCTTTTCGTTTTCCCAGACACAGAGGCTTCAGACCGAGAGGATCCCTAACACCGATCAATTTACGGGGGCTGGCGATCACAAGACCATAAGCGCCCCGGATCTTTGCGGCTGTTTTTAAAATGGCCTCCTCTACGGATTTGGTATGGACCCGGTCACGGGCAATGTGGTAAGCAATTACTTCAGAATCTGTGGTAGTCTGAAAAATAGCACCGTTTTCTTCCAGTTCCGCCCGAAGGCTGCGGGTATTGACCAGATTGCCGTTATGGGCCAGCGCCAGAGTACCCTTGGCATAATTCAATACAAGGGGCTGAGCATTTGTCAAGGTTGTAGCGCCTGTGGTAGAATAGCGGACATGGCCGATTCCCAGATTACCTTTCAGATTCTGCAGTGTTTCTTCCCGAAACACCTCACTGACCAGGCCCATGCCCCGGTGCACATTCATATTGCCCCGGGGGCCGCCTGTATCAAAAACGGCGATTCCACAGGATTCCTGGCCACGGTGCTGCAGTGAGGAAAGGCCATAGTAGATTGACTGGGCAGCATCCTCGCCGTGGGGATTAAATATTCCGAATACGCCGCAGGCTTCTTTTATTCGTTCGTCATCTGTCATGAGTTACTCCTTATTACAGAGAAAAAAGCAGCTGATCATATGTCGGGTAAGGCAGCATGGAATCCGGAATCAGTTCTTCTGCGCTGTTGGCAGTGAGACGAAGCGTTTCCATTTTGCTTAAAAGTTCAGAGTGGCAGAAGTCGGCTGCTGCCTGCATATCCTCCATGGAAGCGGCTTTCTGAATGGATTCTTTTAACTGAGCAACGCCCTCTGTGATGGAAACATAGGATTCAGTCAGAGTTTTTACCAGTGTCTCTTCCGCAGAGGTATCAGCGGAAAGCAGGAATGATTTGGTGGATGCCGCGTTTTTGGACACTTCTCCAGCATATGCGCTGACAGAAGGGAGAAAATCCTTTGTGAGCATTTCAACCATGGTACGAGCTTCGATAATAATGGTTTTTACGTAGTTTTCCAACAGAATCTCATATCTGGAGTAGATTTCCTCTTTGGTCAGAATGTGGTGTTTTGTAAACAGCTCCACGTTCTTGGGCGCAATAAACTGAGGCAGGCAGTCCGGAGTAGATACCAGATTGAACAGTCCGCGTTTTTTGGCTTCTTCCACCCATTCTTCTGAGTAACCGTTGCCATTGAAGATTACTTTTTTATGGTTCAGAATTGCTTTTTTCAGTAATTCATGGACAGCATGTTCCATATCTTCCGGTTTGGTATCCTTCAGTTCTTCATAGAACTGTGCCAGCGCTTCAGCCACCGCAGTATTCAGAACAATGTTGGGGTTTGCTACAGATGCAGAAGAACCCATCATACGGAACTCAAATTTATTTCCAGTAAACGCGAATGGTGAGGTACGGTTCCGGTCTGTATTATCTTTCACAAAGTGGGGCAGTACGTGCGCGCCGGTATCCAGCTGGATATTCTCGTGTTTCCCGAAATATTCATCTTTTTCGATAGATTCCAGAACCGCAGTGAGTTCATCGCCCAGGAAAATGGATACGATAGCCGGCGGCGCTTCGTTGCCGCCCAGCCGGTGGTCATTGCCTGCTCCGGCGGCTGCGATTCTCATCAGATCAGCATAATCGTCCACACCTTTGATAACCGCCATCAGGAATACCAGAAACTGAATATTCTGAGCAGGCGTGCTGCCGGGATTCAACAGGTTTACTCCATCGTTTGTGATCAGAGACCAGTTGTTATGTTTGCCGCTGCCGTTGATGCCTTCAAAGGGTTTTTCATGAAGCAGGCAGACCATATTATGTTTGTCAGCCACTTTTTTCATGATTTCCATGGTGAGCTGATTATGATCAACAGCGATATTCGCTGTATCAAATACAGGAGCCAGTTCGTGCTGAGCGGGAGCCACTTCGTTATGTTTTGTTTTGGCCGGAATGCCAACTTTCCAGAGCTCTTCGTCCAGATCATGCATGTAGGCGGAAACTTTCGGTTTCAGGACGCCAAAGTAGTGATCTTCCATTTCCTGGCCTTTGGGAGCGGGAGCACCGAATAAGGTCCTGCCGCAGAAGATAAGATCTTTTCTCTTTTTATATAGATCCTTATCCACCAGGAAGTATTCCTGCTCCGGTCCGATAGTGGTGGTTACCCGGGTTACGGTATCATTGCCCAGGAGTCTTAAAACCTTTACTGCTTCCGTACTTAAGGCTTCCATGGAGCGAAGCAGGGGTGTCTTTTTGTCAAGCGCTTCACCGCTGTAGGAACAGAAAGCGGTGGGAATATATAACGTTCTGTCTTTGATAAAGGCGGGAGAGGTGGGATCCCATGCGGTATATCCTCTGGCTTCAAAGGTAGCGCGCAGTCCTCCGGAAGGGAAGCTGGATGCATCCGGTTCGCCTTTTACAAGTTCCTTTCCTGAAAAATCCATAATAACCTCACCTTCACCGGAAGGAGAGATGAAGCTGTCATGCTTTTCTGCGGTAAATCCTGTCATGGGCTGGAACCAGTGAGTATAATGGGTAGCTCCGTTTTCTACGGCCCATTCTTTCATTGCCACAGCCACTGAATTGGCCACATCCAGTTCCAGATGAGTACCGTTTTCAATGGTTTTGCGGAGTGCTTTGTACATATCTTTGGGAAGTTTGCTGCGCATTACCTTATCACTGAAAATCAGACTGCCGAATAATGCGGGAATATCTTTGCTCATATTTTTTCTCCTTTCTGTTGAAAACAAAAAAAGGCACTTCGGACGATTCGTCCAAAGCACCTTTGCTATGCTTTGTAGTATACTCAAAATTTTCAAATTGTCAATCCCCGGATGAATAAAAAAATTTTAAAAAACAAAAAAAATTATGGTGAAAACTTATAAAAATTAAAAAAACGGGTTGACAAGGAAGAGGGAAGAGTACATAATTGTTTCATTAAAGCTGACAAAGGCGTCAGGAACTTGTAACAGGGTTTCTGACGCCTTTTTTCTTATGCCGGCAGGATTTTCCGGCGGGGGAAAATTGGAGGAGAAAAAATGGCAGTGAAATATGTATTTGTCACCGGCGGTGTTGTTTCCGGTCTTGGAAAAGGTATTACGGCTGCATCGCTGGGGAGACTTTTAAAAGCAAGAGGATATCAGGTGACTATGCAGAAGCTGGATCCTTATATTAATGTAGACCCGGGAACCATGAATCCCATTCAGCATGGAGAAGTGTTTGTTACAGATGACGGAACGGAAACGGATCTGGATCTGGGGCATTATGAAAGATTTATTGACGAATGTCTGGATAAAAATTCAAACGTGACCACCGGAAAAATATACTGGACGGTTCTGCAGAAGGAGCGCCGGGGAGATTATGGAGGAGGGACCGTACAGGTCATCCCTCATATTACCAACGAAATCAAAAGCCGGTTCTACCGCAGCAAATCAAAGGATGACAACAGGATAGCCATTATTGAAGTAGGCGGAACGGCCGGAGATATTGAGAGCCAGCCTTTTCTGGAAGCAATCCGGCAGTTTCAGCATGAGGTGGGGCATGAGAATGCCATACTGATTCATGTGACCTTGATCCCTTATCTGAAAGCCTCCGGGGAGCTGAAGACGAAACCCACCCAGCAGAGTGTAAAAGAGCTGCAGGCAATGGGGTTGTGGCCGGATGTCCTGGTATGCAGAAGCGAATATCCTCTTTCACAGGAGCTGAAGGACAAAATAGCATTGTTCTGCAACGTTTCTCCGGATCACGTTCTGCAGAATCTGGATGTGGAGTATTTATATGAAGCGCCTCTGGCTATGGAGAAAGAAAGACTGGCGGCGGTGGTGTGTGAATCATTGCATCTGGATTGTCCGGATCCGGATCTGGATGAATGGAAAGCCATGGTATGGAATCTGCGAAATCCGAAATCAGAAGTGGAAATCGCTATGGTGGGGAAATATATTCAGCTGCACGACGCCTATTTAAGCGTGGTGGAAGCGTTGAAGCACGGCGGAATCGCAGCACGGGCCAGCGTAAAGATCCGCTGGGTGGATTCTGAGAAGGTGGATAACACGAATGCAGGACAGTTCTTAAAAGGAGTGGACGGCATTTTGATTCCCGGAGGATTCGGAACCAGAGGAACGGCAGGCAAAATCGCGGCTGTCCGTTACGCCAGAGAGCATAAAATTCCCTTCCTCGGCATATGTCTGGGAATGCAGATGGCAATTGTGGAATATGCCCGAGATGTTCTGGGATATCAGGATGCCAACAGCATTGAGATTGATCCGGCCACCAGTCATCCGGTGATTGCTCTGATGCCGGAGCAGAATGGAGTGGTAAATCTGGGAGGCACCCTCCGTCTTGGCGCTTATCCCTGTGTGCTGCAGGAGGGAAGCCTGGCGGAAAAGCTATATGGAACGAATCAAATCAGCGAGAGGCACCGCCATCGTTATGAGGTAAACAATGAATACAGGGAAGAACTTTCCGGACACGGTATGGTTTTATCCGGCATTTCTCCGGATGGACGTATCGTGGAAATGATAGAACTTAAGGATCATCCTTTTTTTATAGGAACCCAGGGACATCCGGAACTGAAGTCGAGACCTAACCGCGCCCATCCGCTTTTCAGAGGACTGATAGAGGCGGCGGTACAATACAGTCAGCGAGAGGAGAATATGTGCGATGAGTGAAAGAGTAATGAGTGAATATCAGGGGTTATACCGACAGGAATTTGAACATGATAACTGCGGTATCGGAGCAGTTGTAAACAGCAAGGGCATAAAAAGCCATCAGACAGTGGAAAACGCGCTGAGAATCGTAGAAAATCTGGAGCACCGCGCAGGAAAGGATGCGGAAGGGAAAACGGGAGACGGAGTAGGTATTCTGCTGCAGATTTCCCACCGTTTTTTCAAGAAAGCCTGTGAAAAGGCTGATATTGCCATTGGAGATGAAGGGGAATACGGAATCGCCCAGCTCTTTCTGCCGCAGGATGAACTGAAACGGAATCAGGCCAAGAAGATGCTGGAAATCATTGTAGAAAAGGAAGGTATGAAGTTTTTGGGATTCCGAGAAGTTCCGGTACATGCTCAGGTTTTGGGGCATAAGGCCAAGGAATGTATGCCTCATATCATGCAGGCCTTCATCGCTAAGCCGGCGCAGGTGGAAAAAGGTCTGGAGTTTGACCGGAAACTGTATATTGCCAGGAGAGTATTTGAACAGAGTAATGACAACACTTATGTAGTGTCCATGTCCAGCAGAACCATCGTCTATAAGGGTATGTTTCTGGTAAATCAGTTGCGCACATTCTTTGATGATCTGCAGGATACGGATTATGAGTCCGCCATTGCCATGGTGCATTCCCGTTTCAGCACCAATACCAACCCCAGCTGGGAGCGTGCCCATCCTAACCGTTTCATCGTACATAACGGCGAGATCAACACGATCCGGGGAAATGCGGATAAGATGCTGGCCAGGGAAGAGACAATGGAATCTGAACACCTGAAAGGAGAAATGCACAAGATTCTTCCGGTGGTGGATACCAGAGGTTCCGACTCGGCCATGCTGGATAATACCCTGGAATTCCTGGTGATGAGCGGCATGGAGCTGCCGTTGGCGCTGATGATTACCATTCCGGAGCCCTGGAGCAACAATAAAACTCTTTCCCAGGACGAGAGAGATTTCTACCAGTATTACGCTACCATGATGGAGCCCTGGGATGGCCCGGCATCCATTGTATTCTCAGACGGAGAACTGGTGGGAGCCGTTCTGGATAGAAACGGACTGCGTCCCTCACGTTACTACGTAATGAAAAACGGAGATGTAATTCTGGCCTCTGAAGTGGGTGTTCTGGAAGTTCCGGAAGAAGATATCGTGCTGAAAGAACGTCTTCATCCCGGCAAGATGCTTCTTATTGATACCCGTCAGGGCAAGATTTTCCAGGATGAAGAGATCAAAGAGAAGTACACAACAAAACAGCCTTATGGAGAATGGCTGGACAGTAACCTGGTGGAGCTGCATGATCTGAAGATTCCCAATATGCGGGTGGAAGAGTATGAGGGAAGCAGACTTCGTCAGCTGCAGAAAGCTTTTGGATATACCTATGAAGAATATAAAAATTCCATTCGGAATATGGCTTTAAACGGCGGCGAAGGCATTGCTGCCATGGGTGTGGATACACCGCTGGCGGTACTGTCCAAAAAGCAGCGTCCTCTTTTCGATTATTTTAAACAGCTGTTTGCCCAGGTAACCAATCCTCCTATTGACGCGATCCGGGAGGAGATTGTTACCAGTACGACCGTATATGTAGGCAAGAATGGAAACCTGCTGGAGGAGAAAGAGGAGAACTGTCAGGTTCTGAAAATCAACAATCCGATTCTGACCAATACGGATATGCTGAAAATTAAAAATATGAAAAAGGCAGGCTTTCAGGTTGCGGTAGTTCCCATTACCTATTATAAGAGTACCAAGCTGGAGCGTGCCATAGACCGGCTGTTCGTGGAAGTGGATAAGGCATATAAAGACGGCGCCAATATTCTGGTGCTTTCTGACCGGGGAGTGGATGAAAACCATGTTCCCATGCCGTCGCTGCTGGCAGTTTCCGCTGTTCACCAGCATCTGGTCAACACAAAGAAACAGACATCTCTGGCATTGATCCTGGAGTCAGGAGAACCGAGAGAGGTGCATCACTTTGCCACTCTGCTGGGATACGGCGCATGTGCGGTGAATCCTTATCTGGCGCTGGATTCTGTACGGGAACTGATTGATGAAGGACTGCTGGATAAAGATTATTATGCAGCTGTGGAGGATTATACCCTGGCGGTTCTGCATGGAATTGTAAAAATCGCTTCCAAAATGGGTATTTCCACTATCCAGTCCTACCAGGGCGCCAAGATATTCGAAGCCATCGGTATTTCTCAGGAAGTAATTGACCAGTATTTCCACGGGACTACCAGCCGGGTAGGAGGAATTACGCTGGAAGACATTGCCAGACAGGCTGATGAGCGCCATTCCCAGGCATTTGATCCCCTGGGGCTGGAAACGGATCTGACGCTGGACAGTCTGGGCAAACATAAAAGAAGAAGCGGCGGAGAAGAGCATCGCTACGATCCCGGAACCATTCACCTTCTTCAGCAGTCCACATGGACCGGAAATTATGAACTGTTTAAAGAGTATACAAAGAAAGTGGACCAGGAACAGAGCGGATATCTGCGAAGCCTGATGGATTTCCAGTATCCGGAAAAAGGTGTTCCTCTGGAAGAAGTGGAAAGTGTGGATGAGATCGTAAAACGGTTTAAGACGGGAGCTATGTCATACGGTTCCATTTCACAGGAAGCCCATGAGACTCTGGCCATTGCCATGAATCATCTTCACGGAAAATCCAATACGGGTGAAGGCGGAGAGAGTGATGAGCGTCTGGATTCCGCCGGCAGCAGCCGCGACAGGTGTTCTGCCATCAAACAGGTGGCATCCGCCCGTTTCGGTGTTACCAGCCGCTATCTGGTAAGCGCGAAGGAAATTCAGATTAAAATGGCTCAGGGAGCGAAGCCGGGCGAGGGCGGTCATTTGCCGGCCAGAAAAGTCTATCCCTGGATTGCCAAGACAAGACACTCTACACCGGGTGTCAGCCTGATTTCACCGCCGCCGCACCATGATATTTACTCTATTGAAGATCTGGCACAGCTGATTTATGATTTAAAAAACGCCAATAAGTATGCCAATATTTCAGTAAAACTGGTTTCAGAGGCCGGAGTGGGAACGGTAGCCGCCGGTGTCGCCAAGGCAGGCGCCCAGGTTATCCTGATTTCCGGATATGACGGAGGTACGGGCGCAGCGCCGGAAAGTTCCATCCACAATGCGGGACTTCCCTGGGAGCTGGGTCTGGCGGAAACTCATCAGACACTTTTGAAAAACGGTCTGAGAAACCGTGTCCGTATTGAGACGGACGGTAAGCTGATGAGCGGACGTGACGTGGCCATTGCAGCTCTTCTGGGCGCGGAGGAATTTGGCTTCGCAACTGCTCCTCTGGTAACCATGGGCTGTGTGATGATGAGAGTCTGCAACCTGGATACCTGTCCGGTGGGCGTGGCTACTCAGAATCCGGAACTTCGGAAACGGTTTAAAGGAAAACCGGAGTACGTGGAAAACTTCATGCGTTTTATCGCGGAAGAGCTTCGGGAATATATGGCAAAACTTGGCGTCCGTACGCTGGATGAGATGGTAGGAAGAAGTGACCTTCTGAAAGTAAAAGAACATCCGGTTTCAGCGGCCGCTTCCAAAGTTGATTTAAGCGCAATCCTCTCCAATCCCTTCTGCGGAAAGGATGAATGTGTTACTTTCCAGCCGTCTAAAGTATATGATTTCCATCTGGAAAAGACGCTGGATGAAAAAGTACTGCTGAAAAAGCTGAAGAGCGCAGTGGAAGAGGGAACAAAAACTTCTCTGGAACTGAAAGTAAAAAATACGGACCGTTCTTTTGGTACGATTCTGGGTGCGGAGATTACCCGCTGTCATAAAGAGGGGCTGCCGGAAGATACTATTACGGTTAACTGTACAGGAGCCGGCGGTCAGAGCTTTGGAGCGTTTATTCCAAAAGGCCTGACGCTGACCCTCTGCGGAGACACCAATGATTATTATGGAAAAGGACTGTCAGGGGGCAAGCTGGTAGTTTATCCTCCGAAAAACAGAGGTTATAAGGCAGAAGAAAATATTATTGCAGGAAATGTAGCCCTTTACGGTGCAACCAGCGGCAAGGCCTTTATAAACGGTGTGGCGGGAGAACGTTTTGCAGTACGTAACTCAGGCGCGTATGCCGTTGTAGAGGGAGTCGGCGAGCATGGATGCGAATATATGACAGGCGGAAGAGTGGTCGTACTTGGAAAAACCGGCAAAAACTTTGCCGCAGGTATGAGCGGCGGAATCGCCTACGTATTGGATGAAGACAGTCATCTGTACCGCAATCTGAATAAAGATATGGTTTCCATTGAGAAGATGGAGAGTAAATTTGATATACAGGAACTGAAAATCATGATAGAAGAACATGTGGAAGCTACAGGTTCCGAGAGAGGCAGAAAAATCCTGGATAATTTTGATCAATATCTGCCCAAGTTCAAAAAGATCATTCCGTACGACTATAAGAAGATGATTAATCTTTCCGCAAAACTGGAGAAACAGGGAATGAGCACCCAGCAGGCACAGATGGAAGCCTTCTATGAAAGCTTTCAGAACAAAGAGACGGAGGAGTAAGGAAGATGGGAAAAGCAACAGGATTCTTAGATTATGACAGAAAAAACGCACAGGTGGAAAAGCCGCTGGACCGAATTCGCCATTTCCGTGAATTCAGAACACCTCTTCCCCTGAAAGAACAGCAGAAACAGGGAGGCCGCTGCATGGATTGCGGCGTTCCCTTCTGTCAGAATGGAGAAATGATGTCCGGGATGGTTTCCGGATGTCCTCTTCATAATCTGGTGCCGGAGACTAATGATCTGGTTTATACGGGAAACTGGAAGCAGGCTTATGAACGTCTGGCAAAAACCCACTGTTTCCCTGAATTTACCAGCCGGGTATGTCCGGCTCTGTGCGAAGCCGCGTGTACCTGCAATCTCCATGGGCAGCCGGTGGCTACCAAGGAAAATGAAAGAGCGATCATTGAACATGCTTTTGAACAGGGATGGGTGAAACCCTGTCCGCCGAAGGTTCGTACGGGAAAGACGGTGGCCATTGTAGGCAGCGGTCCTTCCGGTCTGGCAGCAGCTCTGCAGCTGAACCGCCGGGGTCACAGCGTAACGGTGTTTGAGAGAAAAGACCGGATCGGAGGTCTTCTGCGTTACGGAATTCCCAATATGAAACTGGATAAATCGGTACTGGATCGGAGAATCCGTCTGATGGAAGAAGAAGGCGTGGTATTTAAAACCGGCGTGGATGTGGGTAAGGATATCAGCGGCGAGGAACTGAAGAAACAGTTTGACCGGGTTGTATTGGCCTGCGGCGCTTCCAATCCCAGAGATATCAATGTGCCGGGCAGGGACAGCGGAAATATTTTCTTCGCGGTGGATTTCCTTTCCGCAGTGACCAAGAGTCTGCTGGATTCGGATCTGAAAGACGGAAACTGCCCTTCCGTCAAAGGAAAGCATGTGCTGGTAATCGGCGGCGGTGATACGGGAAATGACTGTGTAGGAACCAGTATCCGGCTGGGGGCAAAATCCGTGACTCAGCTGGAAATGATGCCAAAACCCTCCGAGGAGAGAACATCTTCCAATCCATGGCCGGAGTGGCCCAGAGTTCTGAAGACGGATTACGGCCAGGAAGAAGCCATCGCCGTATTTGGTCACGATCCCCGGGTATATCAGACTACGGTGACGGAATTTCAGAAAGACAAGAACGGAAATGTAAGGAAAGCGGTAATTGTAAAACTGGAGCCGAAAAAGGATGAAAAAACGGGAAGAATGAATATGGTCCCCATCGAGGGAAGCCAACAGGTGATTGACGCGCAGCTGGTGTTGATCGCGGCGGGATTTCTTGGAAGCCAGAGCTATATAACGGATGCTTTTCAGGTGGCTGTCAATCCCAGAACCAACGTACAGACAAAGGACGGGGATTATGAAACCAGTGTTCCCGGCGTATTTACGGCAGGAGATATGCACAGAGGACAGTCTCTGGTGGTATGGGCTATTCAGGAAGGACGTCAGGCGGCAAAGGCGGTGGACCGTTCACTGATGGGCTATACCAATCTGTAGGAATCAAGAATTATCTTGACATCTTTTCGGACCATTGTTATAATACGGAACATGAAAAGACAAGGGCGTCTTTACTTGGAAGGTTCCTCTGGGTAAAGCTGCCCTTTTTACGTTAAAATCAAAATGTCACGCCTGTGAAGGCCAGGGAGAGAGTTTTATGGAAAATTATAACAAAGCGGAAATTTTGCAAATGGTGGAAGAAGAAGATGTGGAGTTTATCCGCCTTCAGTTTACGGATATGTTTGGCGTTCTGAAAAATGTTGCCATTCCTGCCAGCCGTCTGATCAAGGCGATGGATAACCGATGTACCATTGATCTGGCATCGCTGGACGGGTTTGCTCAGCGGGAAGAGACCGACTTATATCTGAAACCCGATCTGGCGACATTCTCGATTCTGCCATGGCGTCCCCAGCAGGGAAAAGTAGCCCGCTTTCTCTGTGACGTATGTATGGAAGACGGCACGGAGTACGAGGGAAGTCCCCGGCGGATTCTGAAGAATGTTCTGAAAAAGGCGGAGGAGAAAGGATATACTTTCCAGGTAAATCCGGAGTGCGAATTTTTCCTGTTCCATACGGATGATAACGGAATGCCTACAACCCTTTCCCATGAGAAAGCCGGTTATCTGGATACGTCGCCCATTGATCTGGGAGAAAATACCAGGCGGGATATTATTCTGACACTGGAAGAAATGGGATATGAGATAGATTCCTCTCACCATGAAATGTCTCCCGCTCAGCATGAAATAGATTTTTCTTTTGAAAACGCGCTGAATACGGCGGATAAGCTGATGACATTTAAGATGGTAGTGCGGATTATCGCGAAACGGTATGGACTGCATGCCACGTTTATGCCGAAACCACGGCTGGAAGTCAACGGTTCCGGCATGCATCTGAATATGCGCCTGTTAAAAGACGGGAAATACGTATTTGAAGACGAGAACGGAAAACTGAGCAGGGAAGGTGAAGCTTTTATGGCCGGAATTCTCCGCCATATTCAGGGGATGACAGCGGTCTTCAATCCTCTGGTCAATTCCTATAAAAGACTGGTTCCTGGCTTTGAGGCTCCTTCTGAGGTCACCTGGTCCAGGAAGCAGAGGAATGCGCTGATTCATGTGAGGGGAAGGCTGAGCGAAGGACTGAATCTGGAACTGAGAAGTCCGGATTCCGCATCTAATCCCTATCTGGTATTTGCGCTTTGCCTGGCTGCGGGCCTGGAAGGCATTGAGGAAAACCTGAGCGCGCCGGAAGAGTTGGCGGAAGATATCCGCAGACTTTCCTGCGAGGAAAAGCTTGCCAGAGGAATCAGGCTTCTGCCTGAAAATCTGGGAGAGGCTCTGCAGGCGATGAATGATGACAGGCTGGTCAGAGAAGTCCTGGGAGAGGGCTATGTGAATGAATATATTAAAATAAAGCGAAAAGAATGGAAAGGGTATCTGGCCCAGATTTCCGAGTGGGAGCTGAACCGGTATCTGTATCTGGTGTAATCACCGAATTATTGGAGGCGGCGGATGAGTGTAGTGCTTATTGTATTACCGAAAGTAGAAGATGGGAAGAAAGTCAGGAAGATTCTGATGAGTCACGGATTTTCCCATGTATTTGCGTATCCGACGGCATCTGCCCTCCTCCAGGAAGTGAATCAGCACAGCTGCGGACTGGTCATCAGCGGATACCGCCTGAAGGATATGTATTACCGGGAGCTGGCTGAAAGTCTTCCGCCGTGTTTTGATCTGGTGCTTATGGGATCAGCCAGCACAGTCAGTGAAGCCGATGCGGGAGTGCTTTCTCTGACCACACCTCTTAAAGTCTATGATCTGGTCAATACGGTGGAAATGGTACTGGCCCAGATGGAAAGACGGTTTCGGAAGAGGAAACAGCCGAAAAAGAGGACGCAGCGGGAGGAAAATTACATCCGCAACGCGAAATTCCTGTTGATGGAACGGAATCATCTTTCGGAAGAAGAGGCCCATCGGTATATCCAGAAATCCAGCATGGACAGCGGGACCAATATGGTGGAAACCGCTCAGATGATTTTAATGCTGATGTTTGAGGAAGGTTAAAGGAGAAAATAGACATGGATTTTATAGAAGAAGCTGGTAAAAGAGAAGAAACCGGTCTGGAAAAGCTTCTGCGTCTGAAAGAAGGCCAGGAGATGTGTCTGGACGGCGCCGTTCACAGCGTGCGTGATATGGGCGAGATCGGGTTCGTTATACTCAGAAAGAGAGAAGGACTGATTCAGACCGTCTGGGAAGAGGGAAAGACGGATCTGGATCTGGGAAAGATCCGTGAAGGAGATGTTATCCGGGCGACAGGAACAGTAAGGTCGGAAGAAAGGTCTCCCCACGGCAGAGAACTGCGTCTGACTCATGTGGAACATCTGGCCCATGTGGCAGCTCCGCTGCCTCTGGCAATCGATAAATGGAAGCTGAATACTTCCCTGGAGGCGAAACTGGATTACCGCTCTCTTTCTTTGCGGAATCTGCGGGAGAGAGCAGGTTTCCGCATACAGGAAGGGCTGGTGAGGGCTTTTCGGGACTATCTGTATGATCAAGGCTTTACGGAAATCCACACGCCGAAAATTGGAGCGAAAAGCGCGGAAGGCGGAGCCAACATGTTTAAGCTGTCTTATTTTCATCATCCGGCGGTTCTGCAGCAGAGTCCCCAGCTGTATAAACAGATGATGGTGGGGGTCTTTGACCGGGTCTTTGAAACGGGTCCGGTATTCCGGGCGGAAAAACATAATACCCGGCGTCATTTGAATGAGTATACCAGTCTGGATTTTGAAATGGGTTATATTGACAGTTTTATGGATCTTTGCCGGATGGAAACCGGTTTCCTGCGTTATGCTATGAAGCTGCTGGAAGAAAAATATGCAAAAGAGCTGAAGCTTCTTAATGTGACACTGCCGGATGTCAGCCGGATTCCCTGCGTAAGATTCGATGAAGCCAAAGAGCTTGTATCAGAAAAATACAGTCGGAAAATTAAAAATCCCTTTGATCTGGAGCCGGAGGAGGAAGAACTGATCGGAAGATACTTTAAAGAAGAGTACGGTGCGGATTTCGTATTTGTCACTCACTATCCATCCAAGAAAAGGCCGTTTTATGCTATGGATGATCCGGCAGACGACCGGTATACTTTAAGTTTCGATTTGCTGTACAATGGTCTGGAAGTCACCACCGGCGGCCAGAGAATTCATGATGCCGGAAAACTTCTGGAAAAAATGGAAAAACGGGGAATGACTGAGGAAGGTCTGGAACAGTATGTGGACGCTTTCCGTTTTGGAATGCCGCCCCACGGCGGACTGGGAATCGGTCTGGAGCGTTTGACTATGCAGCTTCTGGGACGTGATAATATCCGGGATGCCTGCCTTTTCCCGAGAGATATGAGCAGACTGGAGCCGTAAATGGAAAGGGATGAAAAGATGAGCAGAAAAATAGATGACGCCACGATGGACAATGTGGAAATCCTCGCAAAACTGGCGCTGACCCCACAGGAACGGGAGAAAGCCATGGCGGAAATGGAAAAAATACTGGATTATGTGGAAAAATTAAACGAACTGGATACGGACCGGGTGGAGCCGCTGGTGCACATCCTGGAGTCGGGAAATGTGTTCCGGGAAGATGTGGTGGTAAATGGTGACGGAAAAGAGGAAGCTCTGGCAAATGCGCCCAGAAAGAAAGAGGGACAGTATATGGTTCCCAAGACAGTCTGACAGGAGGAGAACGGGATGGAAGAGCTTTTGCGTATGTCCGCACTGGAGCTGAGCAGCAGCATCCGGGATGGAAAAATCAGTGTAAAAGAGGCAGCGGAGAGCTGCCGGAAACAGATACAGAAGAAAGAGCCTGAGATTGGGGCCTTTCTGTTGACAGATGAAGAAAAAACACAGCAGAGAGTGAAAGAAGTGGAAGAAGGAATCCGGCAGGGGCGCTACAGCGGGCCTCTGGCGGGTGTTCCTGTGGCGGTGAAAGATAATATCTGCACCAGAGGAATGAAAACTACCTGTGCGTCAAAGATGCTGGGTAATTTTGTGCCCCAGTACGATGCGGAAGCGGTGGAACGGTTGGAGAATGCCGGTATGATCATCGTAGGAAAAACCAATATGGATGAATTTGCTATGGGAAGCACCAGCGAGACTTCTTACTTCCAGGTTACGAAAAATCCCTGGAATACGGAACACGTGCCGGGAGGTTCCTCGGGCGGCTCCTGCGCGGCAGTAGCTTCCGGAGAAGTCTGGATGGCTCTTGGATCCGATACGGGAGGATCTATCCGCCAGCCCTCCTCTTACTGCGGAGTGGTTGGCCTGAAGCCCACCTACGGCAGAGTATCACGCTATGGGCTGATCGCCTATGCCTCCTCCCTGGATCAGATCGGTCCGGTGGGAAGAAGTGTTGCAGACTGTTCGGCTTTGTATGAAATCCTTGCCGGAGCTGATGAAAAAGACGCTTCCAGCAGCCGGGTGCCGGTGGAACCGGTATCG
Source organism: Ruminococcus sp. (assembly GCA_050944415.1). Taxonomy (GTDB): domain Bacteria; phylum Bacillota; class Clostridia; order Lachnospirales; family Lachnospiraceae; genus Ruminococcus_G. The sequence goes on along the minus strand of JBMNRA010000028.1, from coordinate 11,931 downwards.
GGAACAGGGAGAGAAGATCTTAAAGGAGTACGCGTCGGAATACCGGAGGAATATCTGGGCGAGGGAACGGATCCGGAGGTGAAGCAGGCTGTTGAAAAGGCAGCAGAGCTGATGAAAGAAAACGGAGCGCAGGTGGAACGGTTTTCTCTGAAAATGACGGAATACGTGATTCCTGCTTATTACATCATAGCCTGCGCGGAGGCCAGCTCCAATCTGGAGCGGTTTGACGGCGTGAAATACGGTTACAGAAGCCCAAACGGCGAAGGCCTCCATGAGATGTATAAAAAGAGCCGTCAGGAAGGCTTTGGTGAGGAAGTCAAACGACGGATTATGCTGGGATCCTTTGTGCTCAGTTCCGGTTATTACGATGCCTATTACCTGAAAGCGCTGAAAACCAAGGCGCTGATAAAGAGAGAGTTTGACCTGGCATTTCAGAAATACGACTGTATTCTGGCTCCGGCTTCCCCCACTACGGCGCCGAAACTGGGTACAAGCCTGAGCGATCCGCTGAAAATGTATTTGAGTGACGTTGATACGGTGGCTGTAAACCTGGCAGGACTTCCGGCGGTATGCCTTCCCTGCGGCATGGACAGCAAAGGCCTGCCCATTGGAATGCAGCTGATCGGAGACTGCTTCCAGGAGAAGAAGATACTGGAGGCAGCGGCAGTGTATGAAAAACTGCGCGGTTCCTTTCCCGTATCCTGGAAGGAGGAAATGTGATGGCAAAGCAATATGAAACCGTAATCGGGCTGGAGGTGCATGTGGAGCTTTCCACAGAGACTAAAATCTTCTGCGGCTGCTCAGCCAAATTCGGCGGAAAACCCAATACACATACCTGTCCCGTCTGTACCGGTATGCCGGGTTCCCTGCCCGTCCTGAATAAGAAAGTGGTGGAATACGCTTTAAAGCTGGGGGTGGCCGCTAACTGTCAGATCAATAAGTATAACCGTTTTGACCGGAAAAATTATTTCTATCCGGACAATCCTCAGAATTACCAGATTTCTCAGCTCTATCTGCCGATCTGTCACGACGGCTGGCTAGAAATAGAGACCGCGGCGGGGGAAAAGAAGGTGCGTATCCATGAGATGCATATGGAAGAAGACGCGGGAAAACTGATTCATGATGAATGGGAAGATTGTTCCCTGGTGGATTATAACCGAAGCGGTGTGCCGCTGATAGAGATCGTCTCGGAACCGGATATGAGTACGGCAGAAGAAGTCATTGCCTATCTGGAAAAACTGAAGATGATCTGTCAGTACCTGGGGATTTCCGACTGCAAGCTGCAGGAAGGTTCCATGAGGGCTGACGTCAATCTGTCTGTCCGGGAAGTAGGAAGTCAGAAACTGGGCACACGTACGGAAATGAAAAATCTGAACTCTTTTAAAGCGATTACCCATGCCATTGAAGGGGAGCGTGCCCGCCAGATAGAACTGCTGGAAGAGGGCAGAGCGGTGATTCAGGAAACGAGACGGTGGGATGACAATAAAGAATCTTCTTACCCTATGCGTTCCAAAGAGGATGCCAAGGATTACCGGTATTTTCCGGATCCTGACCTGATGCCGGTGGTAATACCGGAGGGGTGGATTGAGGATATCAGAAAAGATCAGCCGGAATTTGCCGGGGAAAAGGCGGAAAGGTTCCAAAAGGAGTACGGTCTGCCGAAGTACGATGCGGAGATTCTCACCCAGTCTCGCCGTATGGCTGACATTTTTGAAGAAACGGCTCGCTTAAGCGGTCAGCCCAAAAAAGCCTCCAACTGGCTGATGGGCGAAACTATGCGCATCCTGAAAGAAAAAGGCATGGATCCGGAGGAGCTTTCCTTTACTCCTTCCCATCTGGCGGATCTGATACTGGCCCTGGAGAAAAAAGAAATCAACCAGCAGGGGGCCAAGCAGGTCTTTGAACAGATTATGGAAAAGGATGTGGATCCTCTGGTCTACATGAAGGAACAAGGACTGGTGATGGTGTCAGATGACGGCGCTATCAGTACGGCTGTAGATGAAGTCATGGCGGAGAACCCGGAGACAGTGGAAGACTATCGCGGCGGAAAAGAAAAAGTGCTGGGCTTCCTGGTGGGGCAGGTCATGAAGAAAATGAAAGGAAAAGCCGACCCTGCGAAAGTGAATGCGCTTTTGAAAGAAAAACTTTAAAAACAGTGAGCAAAAATGACTGGTATATATGGCGGTGAAGACCATAAGTACCAGTCATTTTTTGGAAAATACAGGAGCTTGATTTGGCAGGAGAATCTCAACCTGAGGGGAAGCTGCAAAGGGATCGTCATGGACGACATCCGGGAACAGTGAATATTAGGAAGAGAATAATTCAGATAAAAAAATCCCGATGGAACAGAGTCCATGGGGATTTTTTTGTGTGCGCTTTTCAGTTTGAAGAAGTCTTTTTGGGCATCACGCTTTGACGTTCAATCAAATGTGTTCCCACAGTAGACTGAATAAAAGTTTTCTGCTCCTTTTCAATCAGATCGATTAATCTTGTGGTGGCCATTCGCGCCATCTCCCCCATGTGTGTATGAACAGTTGTAAGATGAGGAGGAAAAATAGTGCATATATTGGAATCATCAAAGCCAATAATAGAAATATCCTCCGGAACCCGGTATCCGAATCGCTGAAACGCCTGTATGGAAGCGATGGCAATTATATCGTTATCAGCAAAAAAAGCGCTGGGTATGTCTTTATGGGTGGAAAGATAGTCAAAAACCGTTTGCTGAATCAGATCTGTTTCCTGCTCCACCTGAATAAGGCAGTCCGGCTTAAATTTTTCAAATCTTGCCAGAGACTGATAGACACAGTCTGCGCGATCCCGGAGACAGCCGAATTCAATACTGCTCTTTAAGTAACCGATTTTGTCGTGCCCGTTGGCGATAAGAAGGGAAATTGCCTGATGAACGCCGTAACTGTTATTGATATTGACTGTGTTCAGTGGATATTCAGGGAAAAAACCATCCAGTATTACCAGAGGAACCGAAGTATGAAAGAAGGAATCTGAGGGAGAATCATAATATTCCGTTCCCAGGAAAACAATACCGCAGTGAGTGTCTGCCGAAACAGAGGTAAGAAGTTCATCAATATTGTTTGGGTTTGCGTTGCATACGGAAAAGGTATAGTTTTTTTCCGTGCAGACTTCACCAATCCCGCCCAGAATAGAAGAAATGGTATCATCCTTTCTGGCGGCCAGATAATCTGTACTTTTGTAGTAAATGAATAAAATATCCCCGTTTTGAGATACAGGGGTTTTGATCTGATATCCGTTTTCAATTAATGTTTTTTGTATCTTTAAACGAGTTTCTTTTCGTACTCCTGGTTTATCGTTTAATACAAGTGAAACTGTAGACGGAGCTACACCGTGCAGTTCAGCGATTTGTCTAATAGTCATATTTATCCCTCTCTTGAAATCAATGATTTAATAATATTATATTACATTACTTTTTTAAAAACAATAGATAAGATATTCGAATTTGTTCATAGAAACAAAACTGAAATATTAAAGAGCGTAGTTTGAAAAACATGAAAAAATATAGGGGATATGAGAAAAAGAATAAAAAAAGAAGGAAAAAAATAAAGTATTGACATTATATGGGCGTTGCATTATAATAAAACAAAAATAGAAACATAAATGAAAACAAACAAGAAAATAAATAAAAACAAAAAGAAAACAAAGGAGGAATAACTATGGCACGACTGGAAGGGAAAATTGCGATAGTGACAGGAGCGGCCCAGGGAATCGGAAAAGGGATAGCGCTGGAGTATGCGAAAGAAGGAGCCGATGTGGCGCTCATGGATCTGCAGGAAGAAAAACTGGCAGAAACAGAAGCGGAGATTAAAAAACTGGGGCGCAGGGCATTTTCCTATGTGGGCAACGTTGCGGAGGAAGAGACAGTAATTTCCTTTGTGAACAAAACAGTGGAAGAGTATGGACGAATCGATATTCTGACCCACGCCGCGGGAATTTTAAGATCCTGTCCTATTGTAGATCAGGATGTTAAGGACTGGGATACGGTAATTGCCGTTAATCTGCGGAGCACATTTCTTTTCTGTAAGTATGTAGGCAGACAGATGAAGAAACAGGGGAGCGGAGCAATGGTATTAATTGATTCCTGCGCATCTAAAACAGGTGAAGCTTTTAACGCGGTATACTGCGCATCGAAAGCAGGTGTACGGCTTCTTGCTCAGTCTTTTGCACTTGAGATTGCTCAGTACGGAATACGTGTCAATAGTATTGCTCCCGGAACCATTAACACGGATATGATTCAGAGATGTCTCCATGACAGAGCGGGGCTGTATGGTCTGACCTTTGAGGAGTATCTGAATGAATTTAATGAAGCAACCCCTTTGAAACGGATGGGTGAGCCGGATGAGATCGGAAAATTGTGTGTATTTCTTGCCAGTGATGATGCTGCTTTCATAACGGGATCTTCCTATAATATCTCAGGCGGACGGGAGTGTCATTGAGACAAATACAGACATGGAGGTATACGAATGGGTGGCAAAAATACTGATGTACTGTTGAAAATGGAAGGGATTGATAAAAAATTCCCCGGAGTTCACGCACTGAAAGGAGTGGATTTTTCTTTGGAGCGCGGTGAAGTCTGTGCCATTCTGGGGGAGAATGGCGCGGGAAAATCAACCCTGATGAATGTACTGGGGGGCATTTATTCTCCGACGGAAGGCAGCATTACTATCGATGGAGAAAAGGTTACATTTCATAATGCGAAGGATGCGGAAAAAAAGGGGATAGCCTTTATTCACCAGGAACTTTCCCTGTTTCCCCAGATGGATATTGCATCCAATATCTATATTTCGAATCTTCCCAATGCTAAAGGAATGATTTTGTCAAAAAAACTTCGCGAGAGTACTCAGGAAGTTTTAAAAAGAGTAAAGCTGGAGCACAGAAGACCGGATGAAATTGTAGGCGACCTGAAAATCGGCGAGCAGCAGCTGGTTGAAATCGGAAGAACTCTGATTCGTGGGATAAAGGTTCTTATACTGGACGAACCGACCTCTTCTCTTACCAATGCGGAAATTCAGATTCTCTTTGAAATCGTGCGGGAACTGAAAAAACAGGGAACGGCTGTGGTTTTTATCACTCACCACATGGATGAGATTTATGAAATCTGTGACACCTTGATGATTATGAGGGACGGTGAACGAATTATGAAATGCGGTGTTTCCGATATATCCCGGACGGAAGTGGTCAATCAGATGCTTGGTCATACGGCGGAGGAGCAGTACAGTCATCCCGGCAGAACCTACGGAGAAGAAGTGCTGAGGGTAACGGGTCTTAGCCGCAAAGATAAGCTTCATGACATTCATTTCAGCGTAAGAAGGGGAGAGATGCTTGGACTGTATGGACTTCTGGGTTCTGGAAGGACGGAAGTTTTAAGAAGTATCTTCGGACTGGACAAGTTTGATTCCGGTGAAATTATTTATATGGGAAATCCCGTTAAGATCAAAAAACCAAAAGATGCCATATCGCTGAAAATGGCGTTGGTGACGGAAGACCGGCATAAAGAAGGGCTGGTGCTGGAAGAGTCGGTTAAATTCAATATGACTCTTGCGAATTTAAAAGCCATAGCCAGCGGAGTCATGGTTGACCGCCAGAAAGAAAAGATACTCAGCAAAAAGGGGATCGATGCATTGAGAATTAAAACACCCTCTGCCAACCAGGAAGTTAAGTTTCTGTCGGGAGGTAATCAGCAAAAGGTTGTACTGTCCAAATGGCTGAATACAGATCCCAAGCTGATACTGCTGGATGAACCTACAAGGGGAATTGACATCGGCGCAAAACAGGAAATCTATTCGATTATTGAAAGACTCCTTCAAAAGGGAGTTGCGGTGATTATGGTATCATCGGAGATTCCTGAACTGCTGGGTGTATGTGACAAAATTGTAGTGCTGAAAAATGGCGAGCAGGTCTGTGAGCTTACCAATGATGAAAATCTTCACGCAGCAGCGCTGCTTGAAGCGGCTATGGGAGGAGAATGATATGAATGTAAAAAAACAAGCGGGGGAACGAAGTGCTAAAGATGTGTTCCTGAAATATGGCATCTATTTTATATTACTGTTTATTGTGGTGATACTTGCAGTTACCAGTTCCAGTTTCCGAACGGTAACCAACGTGACCAATGTATTACTTCAGATCACAACTTATGGATGCCTGGGCATCGGCATGACTTTTGTAATTATGACCGGAGGAATTGATGTATCGGTAGGAGGGATCATGGTCTGTGCCGGAAGCGTCTATGTTGTGCTGGCTCAGTCAGGCATGGCGGAAGGCGTTAATATTCTGATGATATTTGTAGTTGCTTTGATCTTTGGAATTGTCAATGGCTATGCAGTGGCATATGTCGGAATGCCGCCTTTTCTGGTAACATTGGCTACCCAATGTATCGGACGAGGGCTTTCGCTGGTATTTACCGGTGGAGCGTCATTCAGAGATCTGGGTGCTACTTTTAAATTCCTAGGAAAAACAAAACTGTTGGGGATATCCATTCAGATCTGGGTTATGCTTCTGTTGTTTGTGATTGGTTATTTTATTCTGCATAAGACGGTATATGGCAGAAAACTAACGGCTGTTGGCGGCAATCTGAACGCAGCTCGGGTTTCCGGTATCAATGACAGGATGATTACCTGTAGCGCTTATATTGTGATGAGTGTTCTGTGTGCGATTGCAGCATATTTGACCATGGCGCGGTTGGGAAGTTATTATTCCGCAATGGGAGATGGCATTGAATTTATGGTAATTGCAGCCGTTGTTATCGGAGGTACCAGCATGAGCGGAGGTTCCGGAACGATCATAGGAACGTTGGCGGGTACTGTGCTGATCGGCATTATCAATAATGCGCTGAACCTGTTCCATGTAGGTGCGGAATGGCAGGACGTGGCGAAAGGCGCCATTATTTTCCTGGCGGTTCTCTTTGACGCGATTAAGAACAAAGCAAAGACATCCAATTAAAAGGTGTGCTTTGTTAAGGTAAAACCTATAAAAATAAAATGGGAGGAAGAATCTATGAGAAAAAAAGTAGCAAAGACATTGGGGATTTTAGCAGCGGCAGCGATGCTCTGTATGAATCTGGCGGCATGTAGCTCTTCTGACAGCGGCAGCAGCTCGGGAGAGACGGCAGACAGCAGTGAATCTCAGGCAACGGAAGAGGAAAGCGACGGAGGCGCTAAAAAGCTGGCGGTTATGATGCATTCTGTGGCAGATGATTTTATCTACTGCTGCGGTAAACATGCTCAGGAATATGGTGAAGAATTGGGTTATGACGTAACTTTTTATGATGCGGATAATGAAGCGGATACCCAGGCTTCTCAGGTGGATGATGTAATTGCTTCTGGATTTGACGCCATTGTTCTGGCACCTGTAGATGCGGACGCATTGTCAGATTCCGTACTGAAAATTAATGAAGCGGGTATTCCTGTAACGCTGCTGGACCGTACGGTGACAGAGGGATCATACGTTTCGCTGAATCAGGCAAATAATGTGGAATGCGGCTATGAGGCTGCACAGCAGATCGTAGAGCAGGCGGAAAAACAGGGTATTGCAGTGGAAGATCTGAAAGTTCTGGAGCTTCAGGGTATGCTTTCCAGTACATCCGGACGTGAAAGATCAGAAGGGTTCCAGCAGGGCGCGGAAGAACTGGGCTTTACCATCGTTTCTTCTCTGCCTACAGACTGGGAATCTGAGAAAGCTTACAACGCGACATTGGACGCGCTTCAGGCGGACCCGGATATCAATGCCATTTTCCTGGCTTCAGACGGTGTTATGGCCGACTCTGTTATCAATGCTCTCGACCAGCTGCAGCTGCTGAAAACGACAGGTGAAGACGGACACATTGTAATTGTGACAGTAGATGGAACACCGGGCGTTATCCAGTATATTAAAGACGGTCAAATTGACGCGGCGTGCTCACAGCCGGCATATGCGATGGCAGAGGGAGCGGTTGATTATCTGACAAAAGCTCTTGACGGTGAAGAAGAAATTGATGCATGCGTTGATAACTCACTGGATCCTACTGTTATTACTGTGGATAATGCAGATGACGATTCTCTGTGGGGAAATAATGTAGAGTAATTTTCGCATACCTTTGTAAGAGGAGGCATAAGTGTGGGGAACTTTAAATTAGGTGCTGTGGAATGGGCTTGCCCGTTCCGCGGGCCTTCTGGAATGAAGATAGCCGCAGAACTGGGGCTTCAGGGAATAGAACTGGATTTCGGTGAGTATGAGGAAGGGTATCCTTTGTATAATCCCAGAATCCAGGAGGCATATCTGGAGTGCGGCGATAAATATGGAATAGAATTTCCTTCTATGGCTTTGAATGCTTTGAATGCTCACGGTATGAGTCATGAACGTGACAGTGTGGACGGCATGATTGCCTTTGAAACCATTGAAAAAGGAATTGAAACGGCTCTCGCAATGAGCATTCCAGTCGTTCAGCTGCCAAGTTTTGATAACGGTTATATTCATGATGAGAAAGATTTTTATAATGTTTGTGAAAAACTGAAATTTGCCTGTGAGCTGTCGGAAGGAACCGATCTTGTTATTGCCTTTGAAAATGTGCTGGATGGGGAAAAAACCCTGGAAATGATTCAGGAAGTGAACAGTCCGAGAATCAAGGTCTTTTACGATACTCAGAATTATTATCTGTTCAGTGGATTGAATCCTGCCAAAGTTCTGGAAGATATATCCGGTGAAGTTGCTCAGATTCATATTAAAGACGGCTATAACAGTAGGATAAGCTCAGCACTGCTGGGGCAAGGTGACACATCTTTTATGGAGACAGCCGAAGTCATTAAAAAGACGCAGTGTACCAGATGGCTGCTTCTGGAGAATTATTATGCCATTATGCCGACCAGAAGTATTCATAAAGATTACTTTGAAATTATGAAGAAAGATATTGAAATTGCGAAAACTGTTTTTGAGATATCATGATTTCAGCAGGGTTCGTGGACAGGGAAAGGAACAGTAATTTATGACAGGAACAATGCAGGCTGCTGTTTTTAAAGGAAATGGAGTTTTAGAGGTAGAAACGGTAAATATTCCCCGAATACAGAGGGATGATCAGGTCCTGCTGGAAGTTCAGGCCGCCAGTATCTGCGGAAGTGATATCCACGCTTTAAGCGTTCCGCCGGGTCAGGTGATTTCTTCCGGTGTCATCATGGGCCATGAATTTTTCGGGAAGATTATAGAAAAGGGAGAGAAGGTGCAGCAGTATCAGATCGGAGACTGTGTAGCGGTCAATCCCTGTCTGCCCTGCGGAGAGTGCTGGGAGTGCAGGCATAATATGAGAAATCTGTGTGTGCAGCCCCGTCACTACGGGCAGACCTGTGACGGCGGTTTTGCCCGGTATGCAGTGGTGGAAAGCAGTCAGATTTACAGTCTTCCGTCAGATATTGATCCGGAGATTGCGGCGCAGACAGAACCTCTCGCCTGTGTGATGTATTCGCTTAACATGATAAAACCTACGCCGGCAGATTACGTGCTCATCTACGGCGCCGGTCCCATAGGTCTGACATATATCAAAGCTCTGCAGGCGTTTGGGATTGAAGATTTTGCAGTGGTGGCCAAGGGAAAAGAACGAGTCAGACAGGCCAGAGAGTGTGGGGCAGGATTTGTTATTGACACGGAAGAGGAATCAGTGGCAGATAGAATCCGGGAAGTCTGGGGAGGTCTGGCCGATGTGGTTATTGACGCGGTGGGACGCGGACCGGTTCTCACGGAAGCGGTTCATCTGCTTAACAGCCGGGGACGTATTATGCTATTCGGACTGGATCATAATGCGGTGGCCAGTATACCTCCGGCAGTGTATACCCAGAAAGAACTGACCATGTGCGGAGCTCTGGGCAAGGACTTTCCGGCGGCCATACGGCTGATCCGGGACAAGGGTATCGATCTGAAACAGTTTGTAACCCACAGAGTTCCCTTGAGTGAAATTACCCATGCAATCGAACTGCTGAAAAAGAAGGAAGCATGTCGTGTGATTGTATATCCTTCTTAAACAGAATAACAGAAGTACAGACAAAATCCAGAACTTATCTCTGAGGAGTAGGTTCTGGATTTTTAATGCTCATTTTTTCTTCTTTCTATATTCACCGGGAGTCATGCCGTACTGAGCCTTGAATTTTTTTGAAAAGTAGCTGGTATTGTTAAAACCGGTGGAGAAACAGATATCGGCCATGGAACGGTCGGTGGACAGCAGAAGATGAGAAGCCTTCAGCAGCCTGAACTGATTGATATATTCCACGGGAGTCGTTCTGGCCAGCTGGGAAAAACAGCGGAAACATTCGCTCTGGCTGATCGCGGCGGATGAGGCGATCTCTTCTACGGTAAGGGACTGGGCATAGTTTTGATGAATGTAATCCAGCATGGTCTTCATCCGCTGTTCCCGGAGGTGAAGATTTTTGTCGCAGTTTGGAGCGGAGTGGAATGGGAAAAGAGCCAGAAGATTTCTCCACAGGCCGATTAAATGTTCCAGAAGAAACAGTTCATAGGAAAACTGGGCGTTTTCTGTATAATACATCTGTTTTAAAAATTCCAGAATCCGATATCCCTCTTTTCGCTCTGAGGTGATGACCAGTGCGTCCGGTTTTCCGGTGTTCAGGGAAAGCGCGTACTGCTGGCAGTGAGCGATCTGCATAACCTGAATCAAAAGACGGGGATCCAGCACCACATTATAGCCGATGGTGCCGGGGGCGAGCTGTCTGGCCTGATGGATGGCTTCCGGTCCGATATATATGGCGCAGCCCTTTTCAACAACATAGGATGATCCGTTGACGCTGTACTGGGCGCTGCCCTCCAGGACAATCTGCAGTTCCAGTTCCGGATGCCAGTGGCCGGGGAAGGCGCCGTCGGGAAAGGTGTCGAAGTAATCTACAAATTCCGACAGAGGAAACATCTGATTGGGATGGGTCAGCCGCTCCATGGCGGCGTGATTAATGATATGTTCCATATGGCTTCTCCTTTGCGAAATAATATAATTATTCTATCATAATATTGAGAGGATTGTTATATTAAATGGAATAAAACTGACTGAAAATCAAAGATAAATATCTTACAATATCATCATAAACCATAGAGATAAACGATGACAACAGATCAGGAGGAGTTTTGCATATGATTGATTTTGCCATTAATATTGAACCGCTGTATCCGGGTGAGGATATCTGTGAAAAGATCAGAAAGGTCAGTAAGGAAGGATTTCACGCGGTGGAGTTCTGGAGCTGGGACGACCGGGATCTGGAGAAAATCAAAGAAACCTGTGAAGAATGCGGTACGAAAATCCGGGCGTTCAGCGCGACGAAATCCTGGTCTTTGTGTGACCGGGAGCATAAGAAAGAATATGTGGACTGGATTGGAAGATCCGTGGAGGCGGCTAAAAAGCTGAATTGTGACACGTTGATTCTGTTCCCCAATCATTTTACGCCGGAGGGCTGCGCCGATTTCCGGGGGAAATACAGCCGGGAGGCCATGATTGCCAGTATCGTGCATAATCTGGAAGAAATCGCGCCGGTTCTGGAGGAAAACGGAATCACTGCTCTTTTAGAGCCGCTCTGCAATACGGGAAATGACGGTGGAATGTCAGTGACGGATACGGCCACAGGAGCGGATATCGTGCGGGCTGTGGATTCCAAACAGATAAAGCTTCTCTGCGATGTTTTCCACATGCAGATCATGCATGGAAATCTGCTTTGGAATATCACAGAGAACTTGGATATTGTGCCCTATCTGCACCTTGCGGACGCGCCGGATCGTCATGAACCGGGAACGGGGGAGATCAATTTTGATTTTCTGTGCAGAGGTCTGAAGGAGAAAGGGTTTGAAGGAACCGTATGTTTTGAATACATTCCGGGAGGCAGGACAGAAGACGGTTTTGAAGCATTAAGGAAAGTCTGCGGTTTGTTTCAGTAAAAGGTATAG
>JBMNRA010000027.1:0-36437 GCA_050944415.1 Ruminococcus sp. | reverse complement strand
AGCTTAATGCATATATGGATCTGGGGAGTGTTCCACTATCCTCCCCATGCTCCTTGTCACTTATTCACCATATCAGTTCATTATAAAAATCTTAGATTTTTGTCTTGACAACTGAGCCACTATAAAGTCATGAGAGAATTTACATTCACCTATCCTACGAAAGTTTATTTTGGAGAGGAGACAGCCGAAAAGGCGCTGAAAGCGGAACTTGGCAATGCGGGCGCGGCGGTCATGCTGGCTTACGGCGGCGGATCCGTGAAGCAAAATGGCATCTACGAAAAAATCGCGGACATTCTGCGGGAAATGGGAAAGACTATTGTTGATTTCCCGGGAATCATGCCCAATCCCACGTATCAGAAAGTACAGGAAGGAGCCGCTCTGGCCAGAAAAACCGGGGTGGAATATATTCTCGCCCTGGGCGGCGGTTCAGTCATTGACTGCTGTAAAATAATAGCGGCCCAGGCAGAAACAGAGAAAGATATCTGGAATATGGAGTTCGGCGAAGGAAAGCTGCCCGAAAAAATCCTTCCTCTCGGCGCGGTCGTCACTGCTTCCGGAACCGGGGCGGAAATGAACGGCGGCGCGGTCATTACCAATGAGGAGCTGCAGATTAAAACCGGTATGCTGGCGGCCCCTCCCCGATTTGCGGTACTGGATCCATCCTATACGCTTTCGGTTCCGCCGATGCAGGTGATTTCCGGAACATTCGACACCTTAAGCCACGCGATGGAAACCTATTTCGGCCAATCCGACCAGGACAACGTATCCGATGACGTGGCGCTGGCCATTATGCGGAATACGGTGGTGAACATGCGCCGTTTGCTGAAAGATATCAATGATCTTCAGGCGCGGGGAAATCTGATGTGGGATTCCGCGATGGCGGAAAACGGTATTCTGAAAACCGGCCGCCTGACCGATTTCCAGGCGCATCAGATCGAGCATCAGCTTGGCGCGTATACGGACTGTAATCACGGACAGGGTCTGGCTGTCATCCATCCGGCATACTATCGCCATATTCAAAAAGACGCACAAGAGAAATTCACCAGATTCGCAAAAGAAGTGTTTGGACAGGAGACTGCCGGGGCAGGCGTGGAGGCGCTGGCGGAATTTATCAGGGAATGCGGTCTGCCGGACCGGCTCGGGAAACTGAAATCCAGAATCGAGATTACCCCGGAAGTATTGAGAAAGGTGGCGGATACCTGCAATATTATCAAATGTGGTCCCCGGGAACTTGACCGGGATGAGATCTATGACATACTTATGGAGTGCCTGTGATTAAGCAGGCACTTTTTTTTACTGTGCGATTTTAAGTAAAATTTAAAATTTACTATCTTTTTATTTAGCATTGGCTGGTATTCTACGGATATGAAACAAGGTGGGGTTAGAAGGTGTTTACATGTCCATAAGAAAGAAAATTATTATTTCCAATCTGCTGATGATTATTGTACCGCTCTTTCTGCTGCTTATTATGGGACTTCTCTGGCTGAATACCGCGGGAAGACGTTATTGGCAGCCGATTGAAGAAATGTATGAAGACAAAAACGGTGTGATTTCCGCTCAGAATCTGATTTATGCTTATCAGGAAGAGCTCTGGGACACCAACTGGGCGCAGCTGGAAAGCCTGGATGAAAAGATACAGAAGGATGGAAAACTGCATCAGACGCCGGAGATGATCCGGCTGCGGCAGGGACTGACAGATCTGGGATATCGCTTCACTGTTTTATTAAATGACGAAGCGTTATATTCCAATATAACGGAACAGGAATGGAATCAGGTGGAAGCGCTGATAGGGCCGGTGCCGGAACAGGCGAATTCCATTACGGTGGGGAATGACAACATTTCTGTAATTAAATGCACTTTTCACGAGGACGGCGACGAGTGCGCGGTTATTGCGGTAAGCAGCAATGCGGGGATTCTGGGAAGCCCCAGCTATCTGCAGAGATATGTGATTCCCTATATCTGGATTCTGGTAATCGGCACCGTGTGTATTGTGATTTTTGTAAATGCCTGCTGTTCAAAATGGATCAGTTCCCTCATCATTCCCCCCATGAAAGAGATCAGAAGAGGAATGCAGAAAGTAAGGGAAGGCAGGCTGGACGGAGAGATCAGGGTGTACAGAAACGATGAACTGGGGGAAGTATCCGGTGAATTTAACGAAATGCAGCGGCAGTTAAAAAAATCCAGGGAAGAACAGATGAAGTACGAGACCTACCGGAAAGAACTGATCTTCAGTATCTCCCACGATCTGAGAACGCCGCTGACGACTATAAAAGGATATGTGGGAGGTATTCTCGACGGCATCGCGGACACGGAAGAAAAAAGAAGAAAGTATCTTCTTGCTGTCCAGACAAGGGCAGGCGATCTGGAAAATCTGGTAAATCAGCTTTCCTCTTATAATAAAATGGAGAATCACGTCTTTCAATACACGATGGAAGAGATGGATCTGAAGGAATTTGTGGCGGAATATCTGGCGGAGAATGAAAAGTTTGCGGATGAAAACAGACTGCAGATCCGGCTGAAGGCGGACAAAGGGAATTATCTCAAAATGGATAAAGGCGCTTTTAAGCGTATCATGGACAATCTGCTCACCAACTGCGTTCGATACAGGGAAAAAGAAAGCAGCAGCATACAGATTACGATAGAAAGGAAAAGGGACCGGATCATCTGGAAGGTGGGGGACGACGGCCCCGGAGTGCCAAAGGAGGATCTGGAAAAAATATTTGAAAGCTTCTGCCGGCTGGACGCAGCCAGATCCCACTGCGGTGACGGAAGCGGGCTGGGGCTGGCCATTGTAAAACGGATGGTACTGGATCATCAGGGAACTGTTTATGCCAGAAACAAAGGGGGACTGGAAATTTGTATGGAGTTTCCGGCGATAAAGAACATTCCTGTCACGGACGGATACTTTGGAAAAGGAGGGACACAAAATGGATAGAATACTGATTATAGAAGATGACGAACTGATAGCTGACCTGGAGCGGGATTATCTGCTGGCCGAGGGTATGGAAGCGGATATTGCACAAAGCGGCCCGGAAGGCCTGAAGCAGTTTGAAAAAAGAGAGTATGACGCCGTATTACTGGATCTTATGCTGCCGGGGAAAAACGGCTTTGAGATCTGTCGGGAGATCAGGAGAAAATCAGATATCCCTGTTCTGCTGGTTACGGCTAAAAAAGAGGACATCGATAAAATCAAAGGCCTTGGACTGGGAGCCGACGATTATGTGGTAAAGCCATTCAGTCCGGCGGAGCTGACGGCGAGAGTTAAGGCTCATATACGGATTCACAGGAGTCTGAAAGCAAAGGAAAAAGAACGTGTGATACGTGCGGGTTCGCTGGAAATTTATCCGGATTCTTATAAAGTTTACAAAAAAGGCCGGCCGGTTGAACTGACCGGCCGCGAATTTGAACTGCTGCTTTTTCTGGCAAGAAATCCCAATATCGTATTTTCAAGGGAACGTCTCTTTGACAATATTTGGGGACTGGAGGCCGTAGGAGACATGGCGACAGTGACGGTGCATGTCAACAAACTGAGAGAAAAAATTGAAGACAATCCGTCCAATCCCCAGTATATCAAAACCGTCTGGGGAGTAGGATACAGATTTCAGATAGTGAAATAATGTGAGGATCATATTTTAGAGATCCTTTCTTCTCGTGCTTCTTTTACCGAACCACGCGGTCGGCATTGGGGTTGGAAAGTTTCGCTACAACTTTGCCGTTTCGTGTGATGAAAATATCCTGGTGTTCTGCGAGTTTTAAATATTTGCCGAGATTCAGTTTTAATTCTGCAGC
The DNA here is from genome assembly GCA_050944415.1 of Ruminococcus sp. GTDB lineage: Bacteria > Bacillota > Clostridia > Lachnospirales > Lachnospiraceae > Ruminococcus_G. The sequence goes on along the minus strand of JBMNRA010000027.1, from coordinate 32,648 downwards.
AGTGATTGACATAGACCGCACCTCCTTATGCGTGAAAAATGTGTGGTTTCAATATTATTAGACTCAAATCGAACAAATCTATCAATAAAAATGTTCGATCCTTCAGGAATTGACTTCTCTAATTGCTGATATTATAATCATAGCAAAAATAAAGGGGAAAATAAGTACACACATTAAAGTGAGATACTTACCTGAAGGAGAGTGTGAAATGAGTGAGAGATGCATATCCAACGAATGTTTAAGCGCCACCGGATTCAGCTACACCCTTTCATTGATCAGCGGAAAATACAAAATGACCATATTGTATACTCTGATGGAATTACTATGAGAAATAAATATGAGGGTGTCCTGCAGTTTAAAGGACAGTGGAGAAATTATCAGGAGAGAATTCTTGCCAATGCCTCCGGATATCTGGCGGATAAGAAGATACATATTGTGGCGGCTCCCGGGTCGGGAAAGACCACGCTGGGGATTGAACTGATCCGCCGGCTGGGCGAGTCCTGTCTGATCTTCTCTCCCAGCATTACCATCCGGCAGCAGTGGCTGGAACGGATTACAGAGGGATTTCTGGTGAAAGGGCATAAGCCAGAGGAAATTCTGTCCAATGATTTAAGACATATGAAAAGCATCACCGCAGTCACTTACCAGGCGCTGTACAGCGCCATGAAGCACTATCAGGGCGAATTAAAAGAGGAGAGCGAGACCTGGGAGGAGACGAAAGAGGGAGAGGCCGAACAGGTGGACTTCCGGGATTTTGACCTTTTTGGCGCTGTGAAAGAAGCAAAAGTAAAGACCATCTGTCTGGATGAGGCTCATCATCTGAGAAGCGAATGGTGGAAAGCCCTGGAGAAATTTATAAAAGAGCTTCCGGATGTGACGGTAGTTGCTCTGACGGCCACGCCGCCCTACGACAGTACGCCGGGACAGTGGAAGCGGTATATTGATCTGTGCGGACCCATTGACGAAGAAATATTTACGCCGGAGCTGGTCCGGGAAGGGACGCTGTGTCCCCATGAGGATTACGTCTTCTTTAACTGGCCTTCAAAAGAGGAAGAAGCAGAGATAAAAAACTATCAGAAAAGAATGGATGAAGTGTGGGGACAGCTTCTGAACGGGGAGGATTTTACCCGGATGATCGCTTCTCATAAAGGTCTTGCCAGTCCGGAAGAATACAGAGAGAAATTTCTGGAAAATCCCCGGTATTTTTCAGCGCTTCTGATTTTCTGCCAGGCGCGTCGGATTCCTCTCGCGCCCTATCTGAGAGAACTGATCGGTACGAAAGGAAGACTGCCGAAGCTGGACGCGGAATGGCTGGAGACACTTTTGCAGGGATTTTTGTTTGAAGATACGGAATCTTATCAGGTGACGGAAGAAAAGCGGCAGCAGATAGTAAAAGAGCTGAAAGAGGCCGGGTGTATTTACCGGAAAAAGGTATCTCTGACCCACAGGGAAGCGCTGCGGAAGCTGCTGGTAAAAAGTCAGGGAAAGATGGAAAGCATCAGGAGAATCGTGGAAGCGGAGCATCAGACGCTGGGGGATGAGCTGCGGCTTCTGATCCTCTGCGACTATATCAAAAAGGACAGGCTTCCCCTCGTGGGAACGGACCGGAAACTGAGAGCGGAAATCGGCGCGGTTCCCATATTCGAGTATCTGCGGAGAAAAGAGTATGAAGGAATCCGCCTGGGCTGTTTAAGCGGCAGCGTGGTGCTGGTGCCGCTGGATACGGAGAAAAAACTGAAGCGGATTCTGAAGGAGAAGAATTGTGAGGCAGGGCTGACGCCCATAAAAGATACCGGATACGGGCAGCTTCAGGTAAAAGGAAAGAACACCCACGTGGTGGCGGCGGTGACGGAACTGTTCCGGCAGGGCGCGATTAATACTCTGGTTGGTACCAAGTCGCTTCTGGGAGAAGGCTGGGACGCTCCCTGCGTGAATTCGCTGATTCTGGCCACCTATGTGGGATCTTTTATGCTGAGTAATCAGATGCGGGGACGCACCATCCGAACCGATGGAGAACATCCGGAAAAGACAGGGAATATCTGGCACCTGGCCTGTATTTTTCCGCAGAAATCAGGAAGAACAAAGCATGCGGATCTGTCCGGCGATTATGAGACTCTGGAAAGAAGGTTTGACACCTTTCTGGGTGTGTCCTGGCAGACGGATACTATTGAAAGCGGAATCGGAAGACTTGGAATTCCTCCCTTTGATTCCAGAGAAAGAATGGAAGAAATCAACGGGATGATGCTGGAAAGAGCCCGGGACCGGGAAGGACTGCGCAGAAGATGGGAAACTTCTCTTAGAGAAATCCGGGGAGAAATGGAAATCCGTCAGATGGAGGCGGTTCCCCGGGAGGAAGTGAAAACGGGATACGTATTTATCAATGCCCTGATTGCCGAAAGCTTAAGCGCGGCGATCACCATTCTGATGAATGTGGGACGGTATCTCCTTGTCTCCGGTCAGGGAGCTTCTTCTTTCTGGGCAAAGTTACTGACCGTCGGGAGCATAGCGGCCTGTCTGTGTCTTGCCAGATATGGAATTCTTCTTTTTAAGTTTTCCACGCCCCAGAGAAGAATGAAACAGATCGGCCAGGCTGTGGCGGAAGCGCTGGCGGAGATCGGGGAACTGGAGGATCCAGGCCGCTGCAGGGCGGAAGTAAAGTCGGCGGAGGGGATGCTGATCGGCATCTGGCTGAAGGGAGGAACCACCCGGGATAAAACTGCCTTTGCGTCCTGTATGGAAGAGATATGGGGAATCATCGACAATCCCAGGTATCTGCTGACGCGTTCCGGAAGAGGACCGGGAGGCAGTGAATATTACAGTGTGCCGGAAGTGTTCGGCAGGCAGAAAGACCGGGCGCTGATTTTTGAAAAGCATATGCGCAAAGCGCTGGGAAAATACCGTCTGGTCTATACGCGGACGCCGGAAGGACGGAAAATACTGCTGAAAGCAAGAACCAGATCTTTTGTCAACAAAAACCAGCAGGCCCTGCTTGGCCGGAAAGTGGCAAAGGGAAAATATGAATAATCGGGTAAACTGGTTGACTTTACTGCCGTTCGTGTTATGATAAAGGAGCGTATGAAGTCGGATGATGAGGAAAAGAAAGGGAAATGGTGATATTATGAAATACCAGCTGATCACAGATGCGACAGCCGATATGTCAGAAGAGATTTTTAAGGAAATACCGGAACTGGATATGATTCCTATGGAAGTGATACTGGACGGAGAGGCGAAAACATACGGACCGGGCGGAGATCTGACCGTAGAAGAGTTCTATCAGGCCCTCCGTCAGGGAAAATACGGAAGCACAAGCCAGATCACTCCTTATACATACACGGAAATATTTGAAAAGTATCTGAAGGAAGGAAAGGATATTCTTTATCTGGCCTTTTCCTCCGGCCTGTCCGCTACCTATCAGACGGCATGCGGCTGCGTGGAAAAATTAAAGGAAGACTTTCCGGAGCGGAAAATCATCTGCATTGATACCCGGTGCGCCTGTGCAGGCCAGGGACTTCTGGTCTATGAGGCTGCTCAGAAATGGCAGAGCGGAACCGGGATAGATGAGCTCGTACAGTGGGTGGAAGAACGGAAGATGTCCATGTGCCACTGGTTTACAGTGGACAATCTGGAATATCTGAAAAAGGGCGGCAGGATCAGTGCTGCTGCTGCAGCCATCGGAAACATTCTCCAGGTAAAACCTCTTTTAAGAGTGGATGAGGAAGGAAAACTGGTGGTGGCCGGAAAACCCAGGGGATCGCGCCAGGCTATGAACATGAAGCTGAAGGCCATGGAGGAGAGCTGGGCTCCGGAGCTGGGAACCAACGTATGGATTGCCCACGGCGACTGCCGGGAGGAAGCAGAAAAACTGAAAGCGGAAGTGGAAAAGAGATTTCCCGAAGCCCGCTGCCGGATTATGTGGGTAGGCCCCATTATCGGCATGCATACAGGTCCGGGTATGCAGGCGCTGCTGTTCTGGGGAAAGAAAAGATAGCGAATTGAAGATGAAAAACGGCTGGTGAGAACCGGCCGTTTTTGCTTGCCTTGAAATCATAAGGTTTTGAAAAAATTTCTCAGGATTTCCTCTTGCAATATACCCTTAGGGGGTATATAATAATGCCAGAACCAAAAGAAATGAAACCGAAAAGAAGGAGGCGAGCGGCGATGGAAGAAAAGCGGGAATGCTGTCACAGAACAAAAGAGCGTACGGAAAAGGAGTATAAGGATCTGATTCACCGGCTGAACCGGATTGAGGGACAGGTAAGAGGCATCAAGAAAATGGTGGAGAACGATGCCTACTGCCCGGATATTCTGATTCAGGTATCGGCAGTCAATGCCGCGCTGAACAGTTTTAATAAAGTACTGCTGGCGAATCACATCCGCACCTGTGTAGCGGACGACATCCGGGAAGGTAAAGATGAGACGATAGATGAACTTGTTATGACATTACAGAAACTGATGAGATAGGAGCGGTGAAAATGGGAAATATTATTATTGTGGTTATTCTGGTAATTATCATACTTGTGGCTGCCCGCTCCGCCCTTAAGCATATGAAGGGAGAAGGGGGCTGCTGCGGCGGAGGCGGTACCGTAAAGGCAGAAAAGAAAAAGCTGGAAGGTCCTGTGGTGGCGCAGAAAATCATGACCATTGAGGGCATGCACTGTGAAAATTGCAAAAACGCCGTGGAGAACCGTCTCAACCGCCTGGAGGGGGTGGCGGCCAGAGTAAATCTGAGGAAAAAAACGGCGCTGATTTCCATGGACCGGCCTGTGGATGACGAGACTTTGAAAAAGGCGGTAAACGGTCTGGATTACCAGGTTATCAGTATCGAGGAAAAGAGGAATGAATAGATGGAACAGTATTCAGTAACAGGCATGAGCTGCGCGGCATGCAGCGCCAGAGTGGAAAAAGCGGTATCCCATGTGCCCGGTGTCGATTCCTGTTCGGTCAGCTTGCTGACCAATTCCATGGGCGTGGAGGGAAGCGCCTCGCCGGAGGAGATCATAGCTGCCGTTGAGCAGGCCGGATACCATGCAGCTGTCAAAGGGGACGGGAAGGCAGGACGCAGTCAGGCGGCGGAGGAAAGTCTGCTGGAGGATCATGAGACGCCGGCGCTTAAAAAAAGACTGATCGCATCGCTGTGTTTCCTGATTCCGCTGATGTACCTTTCCATGGGTCATATGATGTGGAACTGGCCCCTTCCGGCCAGTCTGGCGGAAAATCATGTGGCTCTCGGAATCCTTCAGCTTCTTTTAACAGGAGCAGTCATGGTGATCAATCAGAAATTTTTTATCAGCGGACTGCGCGGGCTGATTCACAGAGCTCCCAATATGGATACGCTGGTAGCACTGGGAGCCGGCGCATCCTTTGGATACAGTCTTTATGCCCTGCTGGCCATGACGGGAGCCCAGATGAACGGAGATATGGAAGGCGTCATGAGCTATATGCATGAATTCTATTTTGAATCGGCAGCCATGATTCTTACACTTATCACCGTGGGGAAAATGCTGGAGGCCCGTTCCAAGGGAAGGACCACAGACGCGCTGAAAAGTCTGATGAAGCTGGCGCCTAAAACCGCCACAGTCATTCGAAACGGAGCGGAGGCGGAAGTATCCATTGATCAGGTCCGGATTAAGGATGTGTTTGTGGTACGGCCGGGAGAGAATATACCGGTGGACGGTATTGTCCTGGAAGGAAGCAGCGCCGTCAACGAGTCGGCGCTGACCGGCGAGAGCATTCCTGTGGACAAAACGGTGGGAGATCAGGTGTCGGCGGCTACGATGAATCAGTCTGGCTTTATCAAATGCGAGGCAACACGTGTGGGTGAAGACACCACCCTGTCCCAGATCATTCAGATGGTCAGTGACGCGGCAGCCACCAAAGCCCCTATTGCCAAAGTGGCGGACAGAGTATCCGGCATCTTTGTGCCGGCAGTTATCACCATAGCGGTTATTACCATCATTGTCTGGCTGCTTGCCGGACAGGGAATCGGATTTGCCCTTCCCCGGGGAATCTCCGTGCTGGTCATCAGCTGCCCCTGCGCGCTGGGACTGGCCACTCCGGTGGCCATCATGGTTGGAAACGGCATGGGAGCCAAAAACGGCATCATGTTCAAGACGGCCGTTTCTCTGGAAGAGACAGGCAAGGTGGATATTGTGGCATTGGATAAGACGGGAACCATCACCAGCGGAGAACCGAAAGTTACCGATATTCTTCCGGCGGAGGGTATCAGCGAAGAGGAACTTCTGTCCATGGCCTACGTCCTGGAGAAGAAGAGCGAACATCCCCTGGCCAGGGCGATTCTTTCTCTGGCCGAGGAAAGGAATATCAATCAGAAGGGTGAGGAAGCCGGGGATTTCAGGGCCGTTCCGGGAAATGGTCTGACGGGAACCTGGAAGGGATCGGTGCTTACCGGAGGGAATCGGAAATTTATGGGAGAAAACGCGGGAATTTCCGATGAAATGGAGGAAAAGGCCGGGCAGCTGGCACAGGAAGGAAAGACGCCGCTGTTTTTCGCCCGGGATGGAAAACTGACGGGAATTATCGCCGTTGCCGATGTGATCAAAGAAGACAGTCCTCAGGCGGTCAGAGAACTGCAGAATATGGGAATCCATGTAGTTATGCTGACAGGGGATAATGAACGCACGGCCAATGCCATCGGAAAACAGGCGGGAGTGGACGAAGTCATCGCCGGCGTGCTGCCTGACGGCAAGGAAAACGTTATCCGCCAGTTAAAGGAAAAGGGAAAAGTAGCTATGGTGGGAGACGGCATCAATGACGCTCCGGCGCTGACCAGGGCGGACATGGGAATCGCCATCGGCGCCGGTACGGATATAGCCATCGATGCTGCTGATGTGGTGCTGATGAAGAGCCGACTAAGCGATGTGCCGGCAGCCATCCGGATGAGCCGGGCCACCCTGCGGAATATCCATGAAAACCTTTTCTGGGCGTTTTTCTATAATGTAATCGGAATTCCGCTGGCGGCGGGCGTCTGGTATCCGCTGTTCGGCTGGAAGCTGAACCCCATGTTCGGAGCGGCGGCCATGAGTCTTTCCAGTTTCTGCGTGGTGATGAACGCCCTGCGTCTGAACTGGTTCAACATGCACGATGCCGGCAAAGACAGAAAGAAAAAGGAAAAACATATAAAAACAAACAATAAAAAACAGGAGGATCAGACAATGAAAAAAACCATGAAAATCGAAGGAATGATGTGCGGACACTGCGAGGCAAGGGTGAAAAAAGCCCTGGAAGGCCTTTCCGGCGTACAGGAAGCTCAGGTAAGCCATGAGGCGGGAACAGCCGTCGTTACACTGACGGAGGATGTGGCCGACGATGTGCTGAAAAAGACAGTGGAAGATCAGGATTACCAGGTAACGGGAATCGAGTAATCAAAAAGGGAGACCGGGAAAGAAAACCGGTCTCCTTTTTTCTTTCACAGAATAAACAAGAATTGGGCAAACAGTGTTCACATATGGATATTATACTTGTTAGAAAATGGGAGAAAGGACGCTTTTGGATTATGAAAAGAAAATATGTTGCCATTATTCTTGGAATTTTATTAAGTATCAGCGGAATGGAAGGCTGTGCATCCGAACAGCCGGCAGAAGAAACTCAGACCGAAACGGCAGAGGGTGATTCTGAAGATAAGGAAGCTGTTTTTGTATATGATATGAATGCGGAAGACAGTTCGGAGGAGGTAAATTCCCAGGGCAGAGATGAAAACGGAATCCTGGTCTGCCAGGGAGCTGTGGCTGCTCTCAGAGATTTTACCGTGACAAGAAACTCCATGGACAGTACCGGTGGAGGCGCTGCCGGACGCAGGGGCAAAGGGGCGGCAGTACTGGTGTCCGATGGAACCTTATATATGGAGGGAAGCGCCATAGATACAGACGCGGCAGGAGGAGCCGGAATCTTTGCTTATGACAAAGGCATCACTTACGCAGCGGATACGGCTGTTTCCACCCAGCAAAATGAATCAGGAGGAATCAACGTATCCGAAGGAGGCAGACTGTACGGATGGGATCTGGATGTGGAGACCTTCGGAGAGGATTCTCCGGCTATAGGAAGCATTGGCGGCGGTATTGTGACGGTGGAAGGCGGCCGTTATACTTCTGACGGAGAGAATTCTCCGGCTGTTTTCGCCAGGGCGGACATTGCCTTAAAGCAGGCGGAGGTGACGGCGGAACGTTCAGAAGCGGCGCGTGTGGAGGGCGGAGGTTCTCTGCGGCTGTTTGACTCGTCCGTGCTGGGAGGCGGAAGCGATGGCGGTCAGAATGATTTTACATGGAATGTGCTTCTTTGCCGGGGAGATTCGAAGGATGCTCCCGAGGGAAAAGGTACCTTTGAAATGAACGGAGGATATCTGCGGACCCAAAGCGGGGGAATGTTTTATGTGACCAATACGGAGGCGGATATTACTCTGTCCGGCGTTGGAATCAGTACTGCCGGAGATAATGAATTCCTGCTGCGCTGTACAGGAAACGGCGGGAGAGAAGGATGGGGTGAGAAAGGAGAAAATGGCGCCCGGTGTGTATTTACCGCTGGGCAGCAGGTTATGAAGGGAGATGTGATCTGGGACAGCATCAGTACCCTCGACTGCTACCTGACCGATGAAAGTTCCTGGACCGGCGCTCTTATCGATGACGAGACCTGGGCGGGATCAGGCGGCAGCGGATACTGCAGTCTTTCTATCGATGAAAGCAGTACATGGATCGTCACCGGAGACAGTCGGGTGAGCAGCCTGTATAACAGCGGAAGCATCGTGGATGAGGAAGGAAATCCGGTAAGTATCGTGGGAACTGACGGAACCGCCTACATAAACGGAACCGGCAGGTATACGGTGACAGTGGATCAGTACGGTGAAAATACAGATCTGTCAGGCCGCTCACAGATTACTCAGTGGAGCGACTGTCAGGTGGAAAATCCTTTTGTTCAGGGGTAGACGTATCGCTGAAAATCCGCTATGATAAAAACTGTTGTAATATAGAAAAGCGAGAGGTGTTCTGCATGAATGTGATCAATATAGAGCAGATCAGCAAAGTGTACGGTGAGAAAACCGTATTTGACCATGCCTCCTTTGGTATACAGCAGGGAGATAAAATCGGAATTGTGGGCATCAACGGTACGGGGAAAAGTACGCTGCTGAAAATAGTGGCAAAAGAGGAGGAACCGGACGAGGGACAGGTGGTCTGCCAGAACGGACTGCGGATTGCCTGGCTTCCTCAGAATCCGGTTTTTCCTCCGGAAGATACGGTTTCTGAGTATATCCGGGGAGAGACCCAGTGGAAGGCAGAAAGCTATTTAAGCCGGCTGGGTATCAATGAGTACGATGCGAAGCTGGAGCATCTGTCAGGAGGACAGAGAAGGAAAACGGCGCTGGCGAAGGTGCTGGCCCGGGATTTTGATGTGCTTTTGCTGGATGAGCCTACCAATCATCTGGATCAGCAGATGATCGGCTGGCTGGAGGAATATTTGAGGGAACAGAAATGTACCCTTCTGATGGTAACTCATGACCGGTATTTCCTGGACCGGGTAACCAACAAGATTCTGGAAATCAGTCATGGATCCATGTACAGCTATGAGGGCAACTATTCCCATTTTCTGGAGATGAAGGCTCAGCGTGAGGAGATGGAACTGGCTTCTCAGAGAAAACGGCAGAGCATTCTGCGCATGGAGCAGGAATGGGCCATGCGGGGATGCCGGGCACGCTCCACCAAGCAGAGAGCCAGACTGGAGCGGCTGGAACAGCTGAAAAATCAGAAAGGGCCTCTGACGGATCAGACGGTGGAGCTTTCCTCCATAGAAACCAGGATGGGAAAGAAAACCATAGAGCTGAAATCCGTTTCCAAAAGTTACGGAGAGAAAAAAATTCTGGAGGATTTCAGTTACATATTTCTGAGAAATCAGAAGGTGGGCATTATCGGTCCCAACGGATGCGGAAAATCCACCCTGCTTAAAATGATTGCCGGTCTGATCAAACCGGATCTCGGCGAAGTCGATGTGGGGGAGACTATCCGTATCGGTTACTTTGCCCAGGAAGAGCAGCATATGGACGACAGGCAGCGGGTGATCGATTATGTCAGAGACATCGGCGAATATGTCATGACCAGCGAGGGAAGGATCAGCGCCTCTTCCATGTTGGAGCGATTCCTTTTTACGCCGGATATGCAGTATGCGCCCATAGGGAAACTGTCCGGCGGGGAAAAGCGCCGGCTGTATCTGCTGGGTGTTCTGTGCGGCAACATCAACGTACTGCTGCTGGACGAGGCGGGAAACAACCTGGATATTCCCACGCTGACTATTCTGGAGGATTATCTGAATTCCTTTGTGGGAATCGTGGCGGCAGTATCCCATGACCGGTATTTTCTGGATAATGTGGCGGACCGGATTCTGGAACTGGACGGCAGGGGGCATATCCGCCAGTATGAAGGCGGATACAGCGATTATCTGGAAGCGAAGAAAAGGGAAGAAACGGAGACGGAAGAGAAACAGCCCCATGGAGAAAAAAGTTCCGGAGGAAAAAGCTGGAAACAGAACCGTCCGGCGAAGCTTAAGTTTACTTACAGAGAGCAGAAAGAATTTGAGACCATCGATGATGATATCGCTGCTCTGGAGAAACAGATCGCGGAGCTGGATGATCAGATTCTGGCCAACGCCACCAATTCAGCCCGGTTAAACGAGCTGACCATACAAAAAGAGGAGACGGAGAAGAAGCTGGATGAGAAGATGGGACGCTGGGTCTATCTGAATGATCTGGCGGAAAGGATTGAAAAAGAAAAGGATGAAAAAGAAAAATAACGAAAGAGCTGCATCTGTCAGCGTAGATAACATTTACAGACTGGACGGGAGGGTACCCTTAAAAAAGGCTATTCCCTTCGGACTGCAGCACGTACTGGCCATGTTCGTAGCCAATCTGGCGCCGGTTCTGATCGTCTGCAGCGCCGCCATCGTCAGAGGATCGGGGGAACATCTGACCTCCGCGGAGATCACAAGTCTGCTTCAGTGCGCCATGTTTGTGGCCGGAATCGGCACCTGCCTGCAGCTGTATCCCATCTGGAAGATCGGTTCCCGGCTGCCTATTGTCATGGGAGTCAGCTTTACCTTCCTGGGCAGTCTGCTGATTATCTGCACCAATCCTCAGCTGGGTTATGAAGGAATGATCGGAGCTGTTATTCTGGGCGGTATTTTTGAGGGACTGGTAGGATTAAGCGCCAAATACTGGAAACGGTTTCTGACGCCGGTGGTATCCGCCTGCGTGGTAATTGCCATCGGACTTTCCCTTCTGTCCGTGGGAATGGATTCCTGGGGCGGCGGAAGCGGGGTAGAAGATTTCGGCGCCTGGTACCATCTGCTGACGGGAGCGCTGACGCTGGTGGTCTGCCTGGTTGCCCGCTATCTGCTGAAGGGCATCTATAAAAACCTGAATATCCTGGTGGGGCTGATCTTCGGATACCTGCTGTCGGTGATTTTTACCGTGACAGGTGTGGCGCCCATGGTGGATTTTTCCGGTATCACCCAGACTATTCAGGAGGTTGGATACTTCAGCATCCCCAGGCTGGTGTTCTTCACCAGTCATAAGCCGGTGTTCGATCTGGGAGCTTTCTTTACCATCGCCATCGTATTTCTGGTATCGGCAGCTGAGACTACGGGAGCTACCACCGCCGTCTGCACCGGCGCTCTGGGCCGTGACATTAAGATGGAAGAGCTGCGGGGTTCCCTGGCGGTGGACGGATTTTCCAGCGCCATCTCCGGATGTTTCGGCTGTCCGCCTCTGACCTCCTTCAGCCAGAACGTGGGACTGGTGACCATGACAGGCGTTATCAACCGTTTCACTATCTTTACGGGAGCTTTGATTCTGATTCTGGCCTCGCTTTTCCCGCCGTTGGGAGCTTTCTTTAATTCCCTGCCTCAGGCAGTGCTGGGAGGCTGTACCGTTATGATGTTCGGTTCCATCATGTACGAAGGCATTAAAATGCTGAAAGAATGCGAATTCGATGACAGAACCATGATCATCGTATCGCTTTCTTTCTGCATCGGCGTGGGACTGACCCAGACCTCCGGCAATTTCTTCGCGTCATTTCCCCGGGTAGTGGGAGACATTTTTAATGGAAACGCAGTGGCCGGCGTGTTTGTCATCTCCCTGCTGTTAAGTCTTTTTCTGCCGGGAAAGAAGAAAGAAAAAGCCTGATGAATAAATTCCGTGCCTTTCGATATACTAAAGTCAGAGTGTAGGAAAGGAACGGATGGCAATGAAAATATTATTTTACGATACAAAAAGCTATGATAAGGATTCCTTTGAACAGCAGCGAAAAGATTTCCCCGATATTCAGATTGATTATCTGAAAGCGGATCTGACGCCGAAGACGGCGCCGCTGGCCCGGGGTTACGATGCGGTGTGCGCCTTCGTCAGTTCCGATATCGGGACGGAGACGGTGGAAACGCTTCACGGCTGCGGGGTCAGAGGGATCCTTATGCGTTGCGCCGGTTTTAATAACGTGGATATGGAGACGGCCCAGCACTGTCAGATCAAGGTTCTCCGGGTTCCGGGGTACTCCCCGGAGGCTGTGGCGGAGTACGCCATGGGTCTGGCTCTGGTGGCCTGCCGCAGGATGCATAAGGCATACGTGAGAGTCAGGGAGAATGATTTCAGCCTGAACGGCCTGATGGGCTATAATTTTTATCAGAAAACGGCGGGCATCATCGGCACGGGAAAAATCGGAGCGGCCATGGCCAGGATCTGCAGAGGCTTCGGTATGCGGGTGGTGGGATACGATATGTATCAGAATCCGGATCTGGATTTTGTGGAATATCTGTCCCTGGACGAACTGCTGTCCGTAAGCGATCTGATTTCCCTTCACTGTCCCCTGACGGAGGAGACATACCACCTCATCAACAGCAAAACTATCCGGAAAATGAAAGACGGCGTGGTAATGGTCAATACTTCCCGTGGAGGTCTGGTAAAAACAGAGGATCTGATCGCGGGAATCCGGGCGCGGAAATTCTTTGCCGTGGGGCTGGACGTATATGAAGAAGAAACGAAAAATGTCTATGAAGACCGGTCTGATGAGATTCTGGAGCATTCCGTGACGGCCCGCCTCCTGTCTTTCCCCAATGTGGTGATCACCTCTCATCAGGGCTTTTTTACCAGAGAGGCCCTTTATGCCATCAGCCGGACCACACTGGAGAATGCCCGTATGGTGTGAAGGTCATAAGAGGCCTTTTCAGCGCATAAATTGAAGTAAAACAGAAGGTGGGAACACCCTTTCTTATGAAAATAAAATCCTGGAAATCGCTGATCATAAGTCTGGCCGTTGCTCTGGGGACGGGAGCGGCCGCTGGAATTTTAAACGCCGGAAGCATGGAGCAGTACAGCGCCATGTACCGTCCCCCGCTGTCGCCTCCCGGCTGGGTCTTTCCGGCGGTCTGGACGGTTCTGTACGTTCTGATGGGAATCGCGGCATGGCTGGTATGGATTTCAGAATCTTCGGAAAAAAATAAGGCGCTGGGGCTGTATGCCGCCCAGCTGGCGGCAAATGCCCTGTGGCCTTTTCTTTATTTCCGGCTGAACGCGCCGCTGGCCGCCCTGGCCCTTCTGGCTCTGCTGTGGTATCTGGTCTGGCTGACATATCAGTCCTTCCGTGAGATTTCACCTGCGGCAGGCAGACTTCTGATTCCCTATCTGATCTGGCTTTCCTTTGCCTTCTATCTGAATCTGGCCATTGTCATTATGCATGTATAAAACCGCCGGAAAAGGGGAATGGTAACAGAAAAAAAGAAGGGTGAAAAACGATGAATGATCAGACGATTGAACTGTTGAAAGAATGCAATTCCGGCTGCAAAATGGCGGTCAACAGCATGGATCAGATCCGAAAGTATATTACGGACAGCCGGCTGGAGGATCTGATCGACACTTACCGGGGAAAATTTGAAAAGACGGAGGATGAGTCCTCTCAGATGCTGGAGTCCTGCGGACTGCATGAAAAAGAACCGGCTCCCATGGCGGCAGCCTTCTCCTGGATCAGTACGGAAATGAAGATGATGCTGGATCAGGACAACAGCCAGGTGGCCAAAATCATGATGAACGGCTGTAATATGGGAATTCAGTCCGTGGGAAAATATATCAACCAGTACAGTCAGGCCTCGAAAGAAAGCCTTTCCCTGGCGAAAAGGCTTTTAAAGGACGAGGAAGATTTCATGGGAAAATTAAAAGAATTTCTTTAAAATTCCGGTCTGTCTGTGATATGGTTTTATAAAACCATATCACAGGAGGCAGGATTATGGATCCGAATCTTTTTCTAAGCATGCTGTCCGGCATGCCTTATCTGCTGCCGGTTTCCATTATACCGTATACATAAAGTGCGCCTTCGCCCAGTTCGATGGTATAATCCATCAGTATCTCCCGCTCCTTGTCCTGGAGATACCGGAAGCCCCAGTATCCGCCGCTGACGAAGGAGATATCCATGTTGGCAATTTTATTTAAAAGTTCCACGTAAGGACGGTCAAATTCCCTGAGAATATCCATCGATACGATGGGCAGGCCGTCTTTCTGGCCAGATTCTGGCTTCACTTTTTCTGCGATCCCGTCTAATTCTTATCATTTATGTCGCTATAAGGAAAACTTATGATATAATAATGGCAGGTAAAAGAAAAAGGGGAAGACGAGAGTATGAATGCAGCAGCAAGAGAAACCGGCGGGCAGCAGGGCGCGAAGCTGTACGTTATGGAAAATGAGAATACTCTCCGGGAGTTTCCGCTTTCCGGAGAGCGCATCACAATCGGCAGAAAGACCGCCAGAAACCAGGTGGACCTGTCCCTGGAGGCAGGGGTGGTTTCCCGGCATCACGGAGAGATTACACAGACAGACGGAAAGTATTTTTACCGTGATACGGACAGCAGCAACGGAACGTATATCAACGAAAAATTATACGGCGCGGACGCGCCGGGAGGAAGAAATCAAAAGGAGCTGGAATACGGCGATGTAATCCGCATCGGGGATTTTGTCCTTCTTTTCATTGACAGCGCAGGAGAAGGAGGTGAATGGAAGGTACAGCCCCTGTCCGGGGATATCGAGGAGCTGAATATCGGTCGGCGGCCGGAGGGAGACCGGGGAATAGCCCTTGGCAGCAAAACGGTTTCCAGAAATCATGCTTCTTTCTTCCGGGGAAGAGAAGGCTGGGCCATCATCGATCACAACAGCACCAACGGCGTGTACCTGAACAATAACCGCCTGGAGAAGCCGCTGTATCTGAATCTTCTGGATGTGGTCCGCATCGGCCGCAGTAACTTCATCTTTCTGGGGGACCGGCTGATGTATCAGATTTTCCCGGAGGCAGGAGACGGGGCAGGGGAAGCTCCGCGGGAAAACAGTCTGGGGAGAAACAGCGATTCCCAAAAGGAAGGGCAGCTGGTCATCAATATTGCCCAGAGAAGCGTCTGGCAGCGGTTTAAGAAGCTGACGCTTTTGAAAGATATCAATCTTACGGTCAACAGCGGGGAGATGGTGCTGATACTGGGCGGTTCCGGCGCGGGAAAAACCACCTTCATGAACGCGGTGATGGGATATGAGAAGGCGGACGGCGTCATCCTCCACGGCGGCACGGATATCTATACGGAATACGACCGGATGAAATACGAGATCGGCTTTGTTCCCCAGCAGGATCTGCTGCGGGGCAGCGATTCCGTCTACGATACCCTGCAGAACGCGGCAAGGATGAAGCTTCCCAAAGAAATCACGCCCTACCAGCGGCAGCAGAGAATAGAAGAAGTTCTGGAACTTCTGGGACTGCAGAGGGAGAGAAATTCCCTGGTGGTAAAGCTCTCCGGCGGTCAGAGAAAACGGCTGAGCATCGCCGTGGAATTCATCGCGGATCCCAGCCTTTTCTTCCTGGACGAGCCGGATTCCGGTCTGGACGGCATCATGGCCAGAAGCCTGATGGAAAATTTAAGAACCATTGCCGACCGGGGAAAAATCGTCATGGTCATTACCCACGGACCGGACCGGGCAGCCGAGCTGTTTGACAAGGTGATCGTGCTGGCTAAAAGCGTACAGGACAACTGCGGCCACCTGGCTTTTTACGGAACCGTACCGGAGGCTTACCGGTTCTTTGAAACCGATTCTCTGGAAGGGGTGGTCCGCAGAATCAACCGGCCCGATGAGGGAGGAGACGGACTGTCCGACTACTATATCGATCTGTTTCAGGGGGGAAAAGGATGAGAGGAACGAGAATCTCAAGATTTGGGCAGACCCAGATCTATGTGGGAAAATGCTTCCGGGTATTCCGGAACGAAAAAGGATGGAAGGTGCTGATCAGCGCGGCCATTATCACGCTGATTATCTCCTCCGTGACGGGAGAAGCGACCTTTGTGGAGGCTCAGCCCACCAGAAACGGCGCCTTCGCCCTGGTCTGTGCCTGCATATGGATCGGCATCTTCAATTCCATCCAGTCCATCTGCCGGGAGAGGGCTATCATCAAGCGGGAGCACCGGACAGGCCTTCACATTTCCGCCTATATGGCGGCTCATATGATCTACGAGCTGGTGATCTGCCTGATGGAAACGGTGATCGTCACTTTGATCATGTACATTGCCAACCGGGATCACTTTCCGGAGACGGGAGTGTTCTTTCCTCCTCTGCTGGAACTGATGATTACCTTTTTTCTGATCATATACAGCTCCGACGTGCTGGGCCTTCTGGTCTCCGGCATCGTGAAAAATGAAAATACGGCCATGACGGTGATGCCTTTTATCCTCATCGTTCAGCTGGTCATGTCCGGCATGATCTTCGCCCTGGAAGGGGTGTCGAAGGTGATTGCCAATTTTACCATCAGCAAATGGGGCGTCAACGCCATCTGTGTGACCGCCGACGTCAACAGCCTGCTGGGGGCGCTGCCGGATTATAAAGACGATTATGAATTCAGCCAGCCTCATCTGCTGCGGCTCTGGCTGATTCTGATCGGGTTTACCATCCTTTACGGAATATTAAGTATCATTGTGTTGGAGTTTGTGGACCGGGATAAACGATAATGATTGATTTTAACCATCTTCGCAAATACAGGGAAAACAACAGAATAGAAGCTAAAAGGGCCACCGGCGGCCTGCCGGAAAGCATCTGGGAGACCTACTCCGCCTTTGCCAATACTATGGGCGGAGTGATTCTGCTGGGCGTGGTGGAGAAAAAAGACAAATCCTTCGAGGCTGTGGATCTCTCCGATCCGGACAGCCTGGCGGGGGAGTTCTGGAGTCTGGTCAACAATCCGGCGAAGGCCAGTGTCAATATTCTGACGAAACACGATATCGCCGTTCACCGGGTGGAGGAAAAACGGATTCTCTCCATCACGGTTCCCCGGGCGGAACGGCGGGACCGGCCGGTCTATGTCAACGGAGATCCCTATACCGGAACCTACCGGAGAGACGGGGAAGGCGACTACCACTGTTCCAGAGAGGCGGTGAAAGCCATGATGGCGGACGCTCTGGAAGAAAGCTGCGACTCCTGTCTGCTTACTTACGCTGATATGACTGCCCTGGATGAAAAAAGCGTCAGAGAGTACCGTAAGATGATGCACGCCTTGCGGCCCGGCCATGTGTGGGAGAGTCTGGAAGACGAAGAATTTCTCTGCCGGATCGAAGGCGCCGGACATGACCGGGAGGGGATCTGCCACCCCACGGCAGCCGGCCTGCTGATGTTTGGAAAAGAAGAAAATATTCTGGTGGAGTTTCCGGAATTCTCCCTGAGATTCCAGGGATCCCCGGACTGGGGGCACAACCTGTTTCAGTTTTACAAACGGGTATGGCCCAGGATCATGAATCTGCTGCAGCTGAAAAGGGAGAGAGCCAAAGAAGAAATGACTCTGGAGCGGGCCATAAAAGACGCTCTGGCCAACTGTCTGGTCAACGGAGATTACCAGAGCGAGGGCGGCATTGAGATCGCTGTCGGAACGGAGGAAATCACCTTTGCCAATCCGGGCAGCTTCAGGATGGATATTGAGAAAGCCAGAAAAGGGGGAGAATCAGACCCGAGAAATGCCGGGCTGAACCGGATGTTTCAGCTGATCCAGGTCAGCGAAGGACTGGGGAGCGGTCTTGCCAGGATCTACTCCGTATGGAACAGACATGGACTTTCCGCTCCGGTTATTGAGGAACGGTTCTGCCCGGAACGGATCATCCTGCACCTTTCCCTGAAGAAACACAGCCTGTTGCCCCTGAACAACAGAAAAAACGCTTCGATACGAAGCGTTTTTGACGCAAAACAATTGCAGAAACAGACTGTGATCGACTATGTGACACGCAATGTTGCGGTGACAGAAAAACAGCTTTCCATGCTGCCGGAGCTGGAAAGCTGCAGTCTTCCGGAACTTCTGAAAGAAATGTGCCGGGAAGATATTCTGACATCGCAGGTCAGAGGAAATAAAACTATGTACTCATTAAAAGCGTAAATACTCAGCTGACGGCCTGGACGAAACTGCTGATAATCACATCCAGCTGCTCCCGCTTCTCCGGCGGACAGCTCTGGATGAGAGTCAGCAGATGATCCGCATCGCCGTCATGTTCGGTGCCGAATAACAAGTAATCAGTGGTAACTTTCAACGCCTTGCTTAAGCGGCACAGCGTATCCAGAGACATTCCTTTTAAGCCCAGTTCCAGATCGTAGCAGAATCTGGGCGTCACATTGACAAGTTCCGCCAGATATTCCCGTGTATATCCCAGGAGTATCCGCTGCCGTTTTATGCGGCTGCCGATTTGAAGCATGTTTTCCATAAATTGCACCCCTTTACAATTTACTAATTTTATTCAGTAAAAACAATTGGAAAAACGAACTGACAAGGGACAAAAATTGAATCGAAAGGCATCTTTACCGGTAAATTTAAATATCTGTTTATTCTGTTTTTTTTCAAGTCTCAAATCCCTTCTTATGGAAGAAATTTATCCACATTCGATAAGTACAGAACTGCAAAATTTAGAATGTATAAACGAAATAAGCAGACTTCTGTATCCTTGAAAATACATATATTATAAAATATATGAAAAACAAAAATATGCAAAAATAGAATGTTTTATGCAATATGAAAATATCAGATGGCGAAATACCAATGTGATTTGTGAATAATTATTCCAAAATATATATTTTTATGCGTAGAAATATGATGAAAAGTGAGAAGTTTTCACAAACAGAGCAAATAATGTTGCTAAAGCGTCATTTTATGTTATAATTTTATTATGTAACATGTTCAGCGGCATTTTTTATTATTATTAACTGGAATATTCCTGCCCTAATATGGTGTTTCTGGTAGTGCGTCATAAACACCGTATAGATGCTTGACGCAATTAGAGATATGCGGCGGACATGCAGTGCAAACTCTAAATATAGTATAGTGAGGGTTACAAAGAGGAATGTACAGGAAAGCTTCAAAGGGTTTATTCAAACATTATGATTTTTTACTGCTTGATTTAATATGTCTGCAGCTTACATTCGTATTAGCATGCATCATCCGCCAGGGCTGGGGAAATCCATACGCGGTTCCCGTGTATCGGAATATTGGGGTATTCATCTGTCTGGCGGATATTTTAGTGCTCCTGTGCATGGAAACTTTGAAAAATGTTATCAAACGAGGTTTTTACCGAGAAATGACAGCGACTGTCAAACATGCGGTGGCTATCATGCTTCTGTTGGCGTTGTATCTGTTTATGGTGCAGTCTGAATATCACTATTCCAGAATTGTTTTTCTGCTCATGGGCGTTCTGTATGTGATTCTGACTTACTGCACCCGGATCTGGTGGAAATACATTCTGAGAAAGCGGATGAAAGACGGAGGCAGACGGTCCCTTTTGCTCGTTACAACGGAAGATATGGCAGAGGATATCGTAAAAGATATACTCGAAAATAATTATGAGATGTTTTCAGTTGCCGGTCTGAGCATTCTGGACCGGGATATGACAGGAGAGGAGATTGCCGGCATACCGGTAGTGGCCAGCGGGAGCACTGCCGCGGATTATATATGCCGGGAATGGGTGGATGAAGTCTTTATAATTCTGCATCGGAATTATGATTATCCTCAGAAGATGCTTGATCAGTTCGTGGAGACGGGAGTGACAGTACATATTAACCTGGCGCAGGTTTCACAGGTAAGCGGCAAAAAACAATTTGTAGAAAGAATCGGGAATTACACCGTATTAACTACCAGCATTAACTATATGAGACTTAAACAGGCACTTCTGAAACGTTTGCTGGATATTGCCGGCGGACTGGCAGGGTGCTTTTTTACTGCTATTATCTTTGTGTTTGTGGCTCCGGCCATCTACATCAGTTCTCCAGGGCCCATATTCTTTACACAGATCCGGGTAGGACAGAACGGCAAAAAGTTTAAAATGTATAAATTCCGCAGCATGTATATGGATGCGGAGGAAAGAAAGCAGGAACTGATGGGGAAGAACCGTGTGGATGACGGTCTGATGTTCAAGCTGGATTTTGATCCGAGGGTTATTGGAAACAGAATACTTCCCAATGGGAAAAAGAAGACGGGCATTGGAAATTTTATCCGGGTGACCAGTCTGGATGAGTTTCCCCAGTTTTTCAATGTACTGAAAGGTGATATGTCCCTGGTGGGCCCGCGAGATATAATAGGAACAACCAAGAATAACCTTTGTTTTTCAATGGTTTAGCGGGTTCCCGAGTCGCACATATTTGAATGATTTTGCTACAGGCAAAGATGGAACGAGCTTTACCAGCTGAAATTAAAGGTATGCTCTTGATTGTTTCATTTTAACCCAAACGAAACATAAGAAACAGCAAAATAATCAGAATGTGCGACTTAGCCTGCGGATGTTCTTATAGAGTGCATTTACAGGCTATTGTTCGTGCAATTAATTGGAAAGAGATGTTGTGGAAAGTTTCATTTATTGTCCCTAGTGGCAAAGAATTGATGAAGATAGAGAATTATTGAGGAAAGAAAATCGCTACAGAAGAAAGATAAAAAGAAAGAAAACAGAGGGAAAACGTCATGAGTAATGTTGATTTACACAATAAAACAATACTGGTAACTGGGGCTGCAGGTTTTATTGGTTCTAACCTGGTTAAGCACCTTTACGAGGATGTAAAGGATGTGACAGTTATTGGCATTGATAACATGAATGATTACTATGACGTAGGACTGAAAGAATCAAGACTGACTGAATTGAACATTTATCCTTCTTTTGGGTTTGTCAGAGGATCTATTTCTGATAAAGAATTGCTTCAAGATATTTTTAATACATATCATCCTCATATCGTTGTCAATCTTGCAGCACAGGCTGGTGTGCGCTATTCCATTATTAATCCTGATGCTTATGTGGAATCTAATCTAATCGGCTTCTATAACATTTTGGAAGCTTGCCGCCATGCAGATGTACCTGTGGAGCATTTGGTATATGCCTCAAGTTCGTCTGTCTACGGAACAAATAAAAAGGTTCCTTACAGTACGGATGACAAAGTGGATAACCCGGTGAGCTTGTATGCTGCAACAAAGAAGAGTAATGAGCTGATGGCACATGCATATGCGAAGCTCTACAATATTCCTTCAACGGGGTTGCGGTTTTTTACAGTATACGGTCCGGCCGGACGACCGGATATGGCATATTTCGGCTTTACGGATAAGTTAAGGGCCGGGAAAACAATCCAGATCTTCAACTATGGAAACTGTAAAAGGGACTTTACCTATATTGATGATATTGTGACTGGTGTGGAAAAAGTAATGGAAAAAGCACCGGATAGAGCTACGGGTGAAGATGGTTTGCCTGTACCTCCTTATGCGCTCTATAACATTGGAAATAATAACCCAGAGAATTTGCTTGATTTTGTGCAGATATTAAGTGAAGAGTTGGTTAGAGCCGGAGTGTTACCGGAGGATTATGATTTCGAGGCTCACAAGGAGCTTGTTCCCATGCAGCCGGGGGATGTACCGGTGACATATGCAGATACAAGTGCATTGGAGAGGGACTTTGGTTTCAAACCCAGCACAGATCTGAGGACTGGACTGAGGCGGTTTGCTGAGTGGTATAAGGAATTTTATATGTGAATTGGGTATTTAGGCTTAATTGACCAGAAAAAACACATTGTAATTGGAGTAGAAAATGGTCGAGAAATGAGGTTGAGGAGAACTTATGAGAGAGTTTAAAGATCTGAAGATTGCAGTTGCAGGAACAGGGTATGTGGGACTATCTATCGCCACATTGTTATCTCAGTATCATCATGTGACAGCGGTGGACATCATTCCTGAGAAGGTGGAAATGATCAATAAACGCCAGTCTCCAATTCAGGATGATTATATAGAGAATTACTTATCCGAGAAGGCGTTGGACTTAACCGCCACACTGGATGCAGAGGCAGCATACTCGGATGCAGATTTCGTGGTGATCGCTGCTCCTACGAATTATGACAGTAAAAAGAACTTTTTTGATACATCTGCTGTAGAGGCTGTGATTAAGTTGGTCATCCAGTATAACCCAGAGGCGATTATGGTGATAAAAAGCACCATTCCGGTAGGGTATACGGTATCAGTAAGGGAGAAATTTCATTGTGACAATATTATATTCAGTCCAGAATTTTTGAGAGAGTCAAAAGCTTTATATGACAACTTATATCCGAGCCGGATTATCATAGGTACGGATGTGGAGAATGAGAGATTAAAAAGAGCTGCTGAAATATTTGCAAAACTTCTTCAGGAAGGCGCGATTAAAGAGAATATTGATACGCTTTTTATGGGCTTCACAGAGGCTGAGGCAGTAAAACTTTTTGCAAATACATACTTAGCCCTCCGAGTTGCCTACTTCAATGAGCTTGATACATATGCAGAAACGAAGGGTTTGGATACGAAGGCCATCATCGAGGGAGTTTGTCTGGATCCGAGAATTGGAAATCACTATAACAATCCGTCCTTCGGTTATGGTGGATACTGCCTGCCGAAAGATACGAAGCAGCTCCTGGCAAACTATGCAGATGTACCGGAGAATCTGATCGAAGCGATTGTAGAGAGTAACAGGACGAGGAAGAATTTTATTGCTGATCGGGTGTTGGAGCTTACAGGAGCGTATGGCGCGAATGATGAATATGACAGTAAGAAGGAGAAAGAAGTAGTAGTTGGTGTGTACCGGCTGACTATGAAAAGTAATAGCGATAACTTCCGCCAGAGTAGTATTCAAGGAGTTATGAAGCGGGTGAAAGCAAAAGGGGCCACAGTGGTGATCTACGAGCCAACTTTAGAGGATGGCAGCACATTTTTCGGGAGCAGAGTGGTTAATGATCTTGAAAAGTTTAAAAAGATATCACAGGCTATTATAGCCAACAGATACGATAAGTGCTTAGATGACGTGAAGGATAAAGTGTACACACGGGATATTTTTAGAAGGGATTGAGCAGTAAGTAGAATAAGTGAGATGTGGGGATTATCACAATGGGAGAGAAAATGTTAATTCTTGGTGCCGGCGGACATGGAAGAGTTGTCCGAGAGATTGCCATAAGTATATTAGATAAATGCGGGCAACCTGTTTACGAAGCCGTAGATTTTCTGGATGATAATGCAAAGATTGCAATAGGGAAGATTAATGAGCTTGAAAAGTTTAAGGACAAATACTCGACAGTATTCTGCGGCATTGGCAACAATGACATGCGCAAACAGTTATTAGTTAAGGCTGAAAAGCTAGGCTTCTTTATACCTACGCTAATTCATTCCACTTCCTACATTAGTCCTACAGCCGTGATAGAATCCGGCACAGTTGTGGAACCAAAAGCAATTGTGAATGCGAATTCAGTTATCCGTAAAGGCTGCATTATATCAGTGGGATCAATCGTTGACCATGATGCTGAAGTCGGAGAATATGCTCATGTGAATGCCGGTGCGATTGTAAAAGCAGGAGCAAGAGTGGAAAGCGGAAGGAAGCTTGAAGCCGGAGAATTAGTGCTAGGTTATGGCGCGGAACATTAAGATGTTTTGTTTAATGTGATTAATATGTTGCTATGAGCCCAATAAACAAAAAGTAACGCTCCATTGAAGTTTGGTGTATATGTTTATATTGCGAAACAGTACCTGAGCGAAAAATGTGCAGTTGTGGCGATAGAAGCCATGGCAATTCAAACAAAAGAAATAGGGAGTAAAACCGTGAAACAAAGATCCGAGAATACCAAAAGAATAAAACCAGATGACTTAAAAGGTGTGGTACGAAAGTTAGAAGGCCTGATAGAGGTTGTCGTTCTAATGTTTTGCTTCTATTTTGTGTGGAAAGCATTTTATAGAGATGAGTTGCCATATTCCTATTATGGGAATGGGAAATTTCTTTTAATGTTTGTATACGCTTTCCTGGTACTTATCCTATTTTATTTGTGTGACAGCTTTCAGTATGGCCATCGAAAGTTGCCAGAGATTGTGATATCACAATGGATATCGGTTTTGATAGTAGATTTTGTTACCTATTTTCAGCTGTGTCTGATTGGAAACCATATGTTAAATCCGTTGCCAATGCTATATCTCTACGGGGTAGAACTTATAGTAACCTTCTTATGTGCTTATATTTATACAGCTATTTACCATCAGATGTACGTTCCAAAGAACATGGTGATGATCTACGGAAATGAAAAAGCAGTAAACCTGAAATTTAAAATGGATGCCAGATCCGATAAATATCAGATCACAAAGGTGCTGAATTATGATAAGGGATATGATGTAATCCGAAAAGAGATTACTGCACATGACGCGGTTATTATCAATGATGTACCGGCACAAACTCGTAACGATATACTCAAATATTGCTATCAGAGAGGTATTCGCACATATTTGGTTCCGAAAATCACGGATATTATAGCACGGGGAGCAGAGGATATCAGTTTATTTGACACCCCTCTTCTCTTAGTAAAAGGCAGGGGGTTAAATCCTGTTCAACGTTTTGTAAAGCGTACTTTTGATATATTGCTTTGTCTGATTGCTATGATTCCAGGCATTCCTCTTATGCTTATTGTAGCAGCTGCAATCAAATTGGAAGATGGGGGGCCGGTATTCTATAAACAGAAACGGCTTACCAAGGATGACAGAGAGTTTGAAATTCTGAAATTTCGTTCCATGGTTGTAGACGCTGAAAAAGGCGGATACCGTATGGATATGCGGGCAAGCAATAAAGATCCTAGAATAACAAAAGTAGGCAATATAATCAGGGCCTGCCGGATAGATGAATTTCCTCAGATACTTAATATCTTAAAGGGAGATAGCGGTATAATAGGGACAACCAAGAAAAACCTTGATTTTACAAGGGTTTCGCTGGCTTAGTCGAATTTCGTTATGATAATTTTTCTTTGTGTTGTGTCGATTGAGCGGGGGAACAAATATAAAAGAATGGTTTCTTGGATGCTTATTTTGACCCACACTATAAGCTGAAAAATTATGATAAGGAGGTTTGACCTAGCCTGCGAATGATCTTTTTAATAAGAACATTCACAGGCTAGTCGTCGTGTTATAGAACTTACCTGATAAAAACAAATAATTATGAGGAGTGTGTTGAAAATGGGAAGAAAATTATTAATTGTAGCCTCTAAAAGATATGGAGATTATGTAAAAGAGATAGCAGAGTCAATGGGTTGCTTTGAGGAAATCTCCTTTGTAGATAATGACAGAGAAGGAGCTATTGGAAAACTGGAGGATGTGGAAAGTTTTTATCCGGAATATAACTGTGCAATAGCTGCATGTGACGATGGAACAGAAAGACTTGAGTGGAATAAAAAGTTGGAGGCACTTTACAATATTCCAGTTTTATTTCATATGGATTCTACTATTTCTCCATCAGCTAATTTAATGCCTGGCTGTATTGTTGAACCAAGAGCTGTTGTCGGCTGTGGAAGTACTATTGGGCAGGCAACGGTTGTTGGTGCTAACAGTGTAGTAGAGCCATATTGCCTTGTTGGGGATGGCTGTACATTGAAGTCTGGAACAATTGTTAAAAGCACCAGTGCATTGAATATAGGAACTGAAACAGAACAGGGAACTGTTTTGTTTACACCAATTGATAAATAGTAAAACAGATAATTAGAAATAAATATATGAAAGGATGAAACCTCCCCGATTTTCGTGGGGGGGGGTACACGATGAATAGAACGAATGAAAAAAACAGGGAATTAAAACGTACACAACAGAATAGTACGCCGAATATACGATGGATGTTGGTCGGGTATGACCTGATCGTATATGCAGTAGTAGCAATTATACTACTGGTTATTTATGGTGGAATGGATAAGTTATCGTCTACGGGGATACTTCAACAAGTATGCTTATCTGCACTGTGTATTTTTGCGGCACGTCTTTTGGGTAAGATCTATGGACAGGTATGGAGATATGGTGGAATCCAGTGCTATATCCGTCTGTTATTTACCGACTCTATCGCTTTTATAGTGTATCTATGTCTGGAACTCATGCTTCCGGTTCAAAAAATTACATTTGCCAGAATGCTCTCTTTAGCAAGTTTGAATTTATTAGGTGCTTTAGCATTGCGTATGATGTATCGCTACGCATATAAATGTGGAAACCAGAAAACTGTCGGTGGAAAAATTCTTTCTATATTATTGCGTCTGTTTTCAGGAATGGAAGCTGGAAATGAAAAAGAAGTACAGAAAATTAAAGTTGCGATTATAGGTGCCGGACGAGTAGGAGTTGGTCTTGCAGAAGATCTTTTAAATAACTCTGAGGCGGCATATATACCGAGAGGTTTCATTGATGTCAATAAAGAAAAAGTCGGACGTGAAATACATGGTATTCCGGTGTGGTCAGAGGATGAAGCGACTTTCCAGAAATTAGGAGAGTTTGAGGTACAGGAAATTATTTTTGCAATCCCATCAATGGATGCAGATAAAAAGAAAGCACTTTATGAATATTACAAAAATGCAGGTTATAAATTAAAAGTTTACGATTATCCGACGATGTATGCTGCCGGCGGGAAACGTCATCTTAGAGAATTTGATATAGAAGAACTTTTATTTAGAAAACCTCTGGTTGTTTCGGATGAACGTACCAATGCATATTACAAAGATAAAGTCGTACTGATTACAGGTGGTGGCGGTTCCATTGGGTCAGAACTTTGCAGACAGTTGGCAAAGATGAATCCAAAGAAAATCATTATCTTAGATATTTATGAGAATGGTGCATATGATGTTCAGCAGGAATTGAAGATTGCCTATGGAAATAAACTGGATTTACAGATTGAAATTTGCTCTATTACTCATAGAAAAGCACTGGAAAAAGTATTTGAAAAATATCATCCGCAGATCATCATCAATGCAGCTGCTCATAAGCATGTTCCTTTGATGGAGCATAACTGTGTAGAAGCTATTTACAACAATGTATTTGGTACACAGAATCTGGTAGAGCTTTGTGAGGAGTATGGTGCAGAACGCTTTATGATGGTATCAACGGATAAAGCAGTTAATCCTACAAATGTTATGGGTGCAACTAAGAGAATGTGCGAGATGATTGTCCAGAGTGCAAGCACACACGGAAAAGTAAAATACAGTGCAACACGATTTGGAAATGTACTTGGCAGTGCCGGATCAGTTATTCCGTTATTTAAACGCCAGATCGCTAATGGCGGACCGGTTACAGTTACAGATAAGCGAATCATCAGATATTTTATGACAATTCCAGAGGCTTCACAGCTTGTTCTTCAGAGTGGGGCGATTGCGAATAATGGAGAATTATTTGTTCTGGATATGGGACAACCGGTTAAGATTATGGATCTGGCAGAGAATATGATCCGTTTATCTGGTGTCCAGGGAATTGAAATTGTTGAAACTGGATTAAGGCCAGGAGAAAAGTTGTATGAGGAACTGTTAGTTAAGACAGAAGAACTCGATAAAACAGACAACAGTATGATTTTTATTGAAAGAGATAATGCACTGAGTAAGGAAGAAATCTATAAAAAGATTGACGTACTTAGAGATGCATGTGATACAGGCGATGATCTGATTGCAAAAGAAGCTCTCCGAAGTGTTGTTCCAACATTTAAAAGACCGGAAGACGTAAATAAAGAGATTGCTTGATAAGTATTTAATATGTTCTGAAAATGAGATTGGGCAGAAAGAGGTAGAAAGTCGTGTATAAGGAAACTAATAAATTTGAAAAATTTGAATCGAAAGTTTGGTTAAGTAGTCCGACTATGCATGGATCAGAAATGGAATATATGAGAAATGCATATGAGACAAATTGGATGTCTACTGTTGGAGAAAACATTAATGAAGTGGAAAGCCTTGCATGTAAGTATGTAGGGTGCAAATATGCGGTTGCATTGTCAGCGGGAACTGCTTCATTGCATTTGGCAATGAAGTTAGCTGGCATTGAGGCATATGGTGTTCCAAAAGTAGGGCATGGTGCTTTGGAAGGCAAGAAAGTTTTTTGCTCGGATATGACTTTTGATGCAACTGTTAATCCGATTACATATGAGGGTGGAGAACCAGTATTTATTGATACAGAGTATGATACCTGGAATATGGATCCAGTGGCATTAGAAAAGGCATTTAAAATTTATCCAGACACAAAGGTAGTGGTTGTTGCACATCTTTATGGTACACCAGGGAAAGTAGATGAGTTAAATGCCATTATTAAACAGCATGGTGCGATTTTAGTGGAAGATGCGGCAGAGTCTTTAGGTGCAAGTTATAGGGGGATTCAAACTGGTACATTCGGAAAATATAATACAATTTCTTTTAATGGGAACAAAATCATTACAGGAAGTTCAGGCGGCTGCTTTTTGACTGACGATTTGGATGCTGCAAATAAAGTGCGTAAGTGGTCAACCCAAGCCAGAGAAAATGCGGCATGGTATCAGCATGAAGAAATAGGATACAACTATCGAATGAGCAATGTAATCGCAGGGGTAATTCGTGGACAGTTCCCTTATCTGCAAGAGCATATCGCACAGAAGAAAGCAATTTATGAGAGATATAAAGAGGGATTAAAAGGACTGCCAGTATCTATGAATCCGGTGGATCTGGAAAACTCTGAACCAAACTATTGGCTGTCTTGCATGATTATTGATAAAGATGCGATGTGTAAACAGGTGCGTGGAGAATATGACGTTTGTTATGTAAAGGAAAAAGGGAAGACTTGTCCGACTGAAATTTTGGAAGCAATCGCATCCATTAATGCGGAAGGAAGACCAATATGGAAACCTATGCATATGCAGCCAATTTATCGTTTAAATCCATTTATAACAAGAGATGGAAATGGACGTGCAAGAACCAATGCATATATTTCTGGAAGTGTGGAAGATGTAGGAATGGACATTTTTAATAGAGGATTGTGTTTACCAAGTGATAATAAAATGACGGTAGAACAGCAAAATGTAATTATAGATGTGGTAAAAGCATGTTTTGAGTAACATAGTTAAATGGGAGAAATTGGTATGAAAAAAAATAAAATATCAATTGTGTTGATTGTGAGTTCTATATTAGGTGGATGTGGATATTTCATAAATAAGATATTAAGAAAAGAACGAAAAAGAACGGAAAATATTGGACACAAACAAGGCTTGTATGAAAAGTATATAAAACGTCCACAAGATTTTGTGTGTGCATCTATAGCGTTAATAGTATTGTCTCCAATTATGTTGATTACTGCAATTTTGGTCAGAGTCAAATTAGGCTCACCGATAATATTTAAGCAGGAAAGACCAGGGTTAAATGGTGAAGTATTCACTCTTTATAAATTTAGAACAATGACTGATAAAAAAGATGAAAATGGAGAGCTTTTACCTGATGATGTACGACTTACAAAATTTGGAAAGCTGCTTAGATCTACAAGTTTAGATGAACTTCCAGAATTAATAAATATTATAAATGCTGATATGTCGGTGGTAGGTCCGCGTCCATTGCTGAAAGAGTATTTACCTTTGTATAACGAACATCAAGCAAGACGTCATGAGGTTAGACCTGGATTTACTGGGTATGCACAGGTTCATGGACGTAATGCTATTACATGGGAAGAAAAATTTGATAAAGATGTATATTACGTCGATCACATTAGTTTTATAGGAGATTGGAAAATTATTTTTCAAACTGTAAAAACCGTATTAAAGAGAGAAGGAATTAGCTCAAATAGTTCAGTTACAATGGAACCATTTAGAGGAAGTAATACTTAGAAGTGGAGTGATTTTAGGATGAAGGCTGTAATCATCATTGGCGCTAGCGGACATGGAAAAGTCATTGCAGATATTATAAAAAAATCTAAAGATGAAATAATTGGATTTTTGGATGACAACTTAGATATTGGAAAGGAATTTATGGGTTTTCCTGTATTAGGCGCTATATCGAATTATAAAAAATATATTGACAAGGCTGAATTTATTATAGCAATAGGAAATGCGTATATAAGAAAAAGAATTTCTGAACAGTTAATTGAGGCTAAATGGTATACAGCTATTCATCCAACAGCAGTAATTTCGGAATTTGATGTGACAATTGAAGAGGGCACAGTAATAATGGCTAATGCGGTTATAAATGCTGGCGCAAAAATTGGAAAGCATTGCATTATTAATTCGAGTGCCGTAGTTGAACATGACAATTTTATAGAAAATTATTCACATATTTCAGTAGGGGCAAAGTTAGCTGGTACTGTTTTTATAGGAGAGCTATCGTGGATCGGAATTGGTGCGTGTGTGAGCAACAATATAAGAATATGCAAAAGATGTATGATCGGTGCTGGTGCTGTTGTAATAAATGATATAGAAGAGAGTGGCACATATGTGGGAGTGCCAGTGAAAAAAATAAAGGGAGAGTGTGAATGATATGAAGAAAATATGTTATGTCACTACAATTTCAATGACCTTAAAGGCATTTGTGTTGGAGACAGCAAAGTATTTGCATGAAAATGGAGATTATGACATTTCTTTTATTTGCAATTATGACAAAGAGTTTGCGGAGAGTCTTCCAGAATATATTCATTATTATCCTGTCTCAATGGAAAGAGGAATAAGCGTTGGTGGAATAAAAGCAATGCTTGAAATAAAAAGAATTTTAAAAAGAGAAAAATTTGATATTGTACAATACTCAACACCGAATGCTTCATGTTATACAGCACTTGCTGGAACATTTGCACATATACCGGTTAGATTATATTGTCAGTGGGGAATTGCATATGTTGGTTTTTCTGGAATTAAAAGAAAAATTTTTAAATTAGAAGAAACGATGGTATGTAAACTTTCAACTTGGGTAGAGCCAGATAGTTTTGGTAATTTGAAATTCAGCCATGCGGAAAAATTATATCCAGCCCAAAAGGGTTCTGTGATTTGGAATGGAAGTGCGAGTGGTGTAAATACAAAGAAATTTAATATAGATAATAAGAACATATGGCGAACTGAAATTAGGAAAAAACACAATATTCCGGAGGATGCAAAAGTATTTATCTTTGTTGGAAGAGTTACGAAAGATAAAGGTATTAATGAATTGTTTGCTGCATCTAGGAAGTTGTTTGAAAAACATGAAGATATGTATTTATTAATGGTAGGACCGAATGAAAATTCTGGATCTGTGAATGAAAAATTGTATGAGTGGTCTGAAAACAATAAAAATGTAATATACTGTGGTTTTACAAATGAAGTCGAAAAATATTTAGCAGCAAGCGATGTTTATGTGTTACCAAGTTACAGAGAAGGTTTTGGAAGTGCTGTTATAGAGGCAGAATCAATGGGAGTGCCAGTGATTATCAGTGATATTCCGGGACCTACAGATGCAATGAAAAGAGATTGTACGGGATTGGTTGTTGCCAAAGGTAGTGCAAAAGAGTTAGCTAATGCTATGTATACATTATATAAAGACAGTGACTTGCGAAAGGAATATGGTAATAATGCATATAATTTTGCAGTTACAAATTTTGAACAAGAGAAATTATTTGAAAAAATACTTTTGGATCGAAATAGATTATTAGGGGAACATTGAAATGAAGAAACCATTATTTAGTGTGTTCTTAGTATTACTAATCAATCTTTTTCAGATTTTGAAATAATTCTTATTGATGATGGATCACCTGATAGTTGTCCGGAAATATGTGAAAGATTGAGAAAGAATGATAGTAGAATTAAAGTTTTGCATAAGAAAAATGAAGGCGTTGCAAAAGCTAGGAGAGATGGAGCCGAAATAGCAGAAGGAGAATATGTTATTTGTATAGATGGTGATGACTGGCTGAAAAAAGATTGCTTGACCAAAATTTCTGAGGTAGTTCAAAAGAAAAATATAGATATATTTTGTTTTGGAATGTTGGCTGATAATGGGAAGCAAACAACACCATTAGGGATTAATTACAGAGAAGGATTTTATTCAAAACAAGCTATAGAGAAGGAAATTTTTCCGTTATTGATTCAGAAAAGTGATGCTAGTTATTTTATTCCGAGTTTATGCGGAAAGGTAATTAGAAGACAATTATTTTTGGATAATGTACTTGCAAATGAAAATGTAACAATAGGGGAAGATGGTGCGTGTGTCATACCATGTGTGTTTCATGCAAATTCAATGTATATATCTAATGAATGTTTTTACTTCTATAGATACAACAGCGAGTCTGCAACAAAGGGTAAAAAAGTTTTTAACTGGGATTGGCCAAAGTTGGTGGCTAATCATATAGAAAATAGGATTGATATTAATTACGATGATATGCAAAGACAGC
>JBMNRA010000026.1:0-36999 GCA_050944415.1 Ruminococcus sp. | reverse complement strand
GGGGAAATTCCTGGACGCCTACTATAAAGCGAAGATCTATGAGTCGGATCCTTTTGCCAGACTGGACCAGAACGGAGTAGGGAAGCTGGTAGCCATGGCGGCGGAAAACGGAAGGAAGAGCCGCCCGGATCTGAAACTGGGCATCTGCGGGGAACACGGGGGAGATCCCAGCTCCGTGGAATTCTGCCACAGGATTGGACTGGACTATGTATCCTGCAGCCCCTACCGGGTGCCCATCGCGAGACTTGCGGCGGCGCAGGCAGCAATCACTTATGCTGATTGACATTCAGGCAGCATTTCTTTCAGCCTGGAATTCAAAAATTGCTTTGAATTTCAGGCTTTTCTTTTAATTGACAGTGTAATCATATGGGTGATATGATTAGAAATAATCAAAGACATTTGGCAGGAGCAGGGAGAAAAATGGAAGTTTTAAGAAACGATATAACGAAAGTGAAAGAAATTAATATCGAATTTATAAAATCTGCTTTAAAAAGTCTGGGAACCGCTACAAAAGCGCAGATTGCAGAGGAGACAGGCATAAGTGTGGCGACATGTGGGAAAATCCTGAATGAATTATGTCAGAGCAGGGAAGTGCTGGAATCAGATACTATGGCAGGGAGTTACGGAAGACCGGCGAAGTCTTATGTTTATAACGGCAATTATGCACTGGTTGCAGGCGTTTATGCAGAAGCAGACCGGGGGCAGATCAAACTGTCTCTTATTGTCAGCAATCTTGTAGGGGAAGTTCAGGAAGAATATGCCATGGAATACCAGGAGATGAACAGCGAAATCATTGAAAAGGCGCTGGAAGAACTGGTAGATAAGTATCCTAAAATCAAGGCGATTGCTGTGGGGATTCCCGGTTATATTACCGATGGTGTGATCGGAATCTGCAACTTCAGCAGCCTGATGGGAATACCCCTTCGAGAACAGTTGGAGAAGAAATTTTCGGATATCCATATAGTTGTGGAAAATGATATGAATGCCGCTGTATATGGATTTTACCAGAACAGTCAGCTGAGAAATGCGACAATTGCATTTCTGTATTCTCCAGATAAAATGGATGCAGGCCCTAAATCCGACGGCAGCCGTGGAATCAGTGCAGAGCAGGAAAAGGGAAGAGAAATCGGTCTGACTTTTGGAGCCGGTTTTGTGGCTGACGGAAGAATTCTGCGCGGTTCGACAGGATATGCAGGGGAAGTTTCTTTCCTGCCGGCGCTGCGGGGAAAGAATCCACAGTCAGTGGAAGAGAGACTGGAGATGGCAGCTCTTGTGATTGAATCTATTGTTCCTATCCTGAATCCGGGTACTATTGCTCTGTCCGGAAGCTTTTTCAATCAGGCAAATATGCGGCAGATTGAGCAGCAATGTCTGAAAAGTATAGAACCGTATCATATGCCGCAGATTATTCTGCGGGAAGATCTTCATAAAGATTATGTGGATGGTCTGATTTATTTGGCGCTGGAGGAATTGACCTGTGAGGTAACTTTAATCGAAAGACAGGTATAAAAGAGTATTTCAGAAATATTATACAAAATGAAAGGGAAATTTTTGACTATTTATACAGAAAAGAAATAAAAGAGAGAATGCTATTGACAAAATCAAGCATAAGAATTATAGTATACATATATTAAAGATATTTTAAAAAGTAAAATCAAAAATAATTTAAAAACAAGAACCGGGAAGGAGAGTATGATGGAAAAGTATAATCCCTTTGACAATGTAATCACAGTGGTAGAAAGAGCGGCGAAACGGCTGGGATATGAGCCGGCTGATTATGAAACGCTGAAATACGCGGAACGGGAGTTGCAGGTTTCCATACCGGTACGTATGGATGACGGGTCCATTAGGGTGTTTGAAGGATATCGGGTACAGCATTCCACTACGAGAGGACCGGCAAAAGGAGGTATTCGTTTTCATCCTTCGGTCAATAAAGATGAAGTAAAAGCTCTGGCGGCTTGGATGACTTTTAAATGTGCCGTTGTAAATATTCCTTTCGGAGGAGCCAAGGGCGGCGTTGTAGTAGATCCGAAAGAACTGTCAAAATCAGAGCTTCGCCATATGACGAGACGATTTACAGCTATGATTGCTCCGATTATCGATCCATATCAGGATATTCCCGCTCCCGATGTAAATACCAATCCTGAGATTATGGGATGGATCATGGATACTTATTCTATGATGAAGGGACACAGCGTGCCGGGAATTGTAACGGGAAAACCTCTGGCGATCAACGGTATTCCGGGACGTATGTCCGCGACAGGCCGTGGTGTGATGTTCACTACAAAAAATATATTAAACCGCATGGGAATTGCTTTTAAAAATGCAACCATTGCCATTCAGGGATTTGGTAATGTAGGCGGAACAGCAGCCCGCCTTTTGTATAAGGAAGGATTTAAAGTAGTGGCTGTCAGCGATGTTTCCGGAGGCCTTTATAAAGAAGATGGTCTGAATATCTATGAACTTCTGGAGTTTACAAAAAATAATCCGGATAAACTCTTTGAGGATTATGAGGCAGAAGGCGTTTGTCATATTACCAATGCAGAGGTTTTATCTACAAAATGTACGGTTCTTATTCCGGCAGCCATGGAAAATCAAATTAATGAAGAAACAGCTCACTCTCTTCAGTGCCAGATTGTAGTGGAAGCTGCCAATGGCCCGACTACACTGGAAGGAGACGCTATTCTGGCAGAAAAAAACATACCGGTAATTCCAGATATTCTCTGTAATGCCGGCGGTGTAGTGGTTTCTTATCTGGAGTGGGTGCAGAATCAGCAGGCAATTTACTGGGAAGAGACGGAAACCAATACAAGACTGAAGCATGTAATGGATCGTTCCTTCGAAGAAGTATGCCAGATGGCAGATGAAAATCAGGTTTCCTACAGAGATGCGGCATATATGATTGCCATTCAGCGTGTAGTGGAAGCGAAAAAGATTCGCGGCGTATGGCCGTAAAAAATTTATGCACTTTTAATTTGTTTAATAAAAAGTATAATTATTAAATGTATTGGAGGGCAAAAGATGTACATACCAATTTATGGAGAACATGCAGAAAGGGGATATAACATGATTCCGGTACTTAATCCTACGACAGGACAGATTATTGACAGTGTACCTTCGCTGAGCGCTGAAGATGTTGATCGTGTGGTAGACGCGGCATTGGAAGGGCAGAAAGAGTGGAGTGCGAAAACCCAGACTGAAAGAAATAAAATTTTAAGAAAGTTTGCAGAAATTATCCTGGAAAAGAGAGCGGAAATTGGAGAACTGCTCTGTGAAGAAAACGGAAAATGCATCCAGGAGGCAGAAGAAGAAGTAGACACGGTGGCAGCATTAATTGAAAGTTACTGTGATAAAGCAAGTCACATATATGGAATTTCCTGTCCCAATGGGACGGATGCTACCTCTTGCCATCAGGATATTCTTTTCACCAGATATGAACCCGTTGGTGTTGTCGCCTGTCTGCTTCCATTTAACTTTCCGGTAGAGCTTTGCGGTCACAAAATAGCGCCGGCACTGGCGGCGGGAAATGCAGTCGTAATTAAACCTCCCAGCGACTGCCCGCTGGCCATTATTAAACTGGTTGACTGTCTGCATATGGCAGGCGTTCCTCAAAAGGCGGCGCAGGTAGTAACGGGAAAAGGTTCTATTGTAGGTGATGCATTGACGGGAAATCCCGACATTGCGGTAATTACCATGACAGGCGGAACGGAAACAGGTATCGAAATTGCAAAAAAAGCAGCTGAAAATCTTACCAGATGTTATCTGGAATTGGGAGGGAATGATGCTTTCGTAATTATGGAAGATGCCGATTTGGATCTGGCAGTGGAGCAGGCGCTGGAAAGCCGTGTGAATAATGCCGGTCAGGTATGTTGTGCTTCAAAACGATATATAGTGCAGGAATCAGTGGCAGAACGGTTTACGGATAAACTGGTGGAAGCTTTGAAAAAACTGAAAATCGGTGATCCGAAAGACCGCGGTAATCAGGTGGGAGGCATGATTTCCCAGAAAGCAAGGGACGAGGTTGTCGATCAGATCAGACATACCGTTTCACAGGGAGCCAGACTTGTGTACGGAGGTGAGAAGTGGGGGAATAATTTTATGTCTCCGGCGGTTCTGACAGGTGTAACCGGGGAAATGGACGTGGCAAAGGATATGGAAATTTTCGGAGCGGTCTTTCCCATTATTACGTATAAAGAAACGGCGGAAGCGCTGCGGCTGGTAAATAACTGCCCCTATGGATTAAACAGCGCGGTCTTTTCCGCGGATATGGCCAAAGCTATTTCTTTTGGAGAAAAAATCCAAGCTGGCGGTGTTGTAATTAATGGAGGAGGAAATTACCGGACAGCGACAATGCCCTTTGGTGGATATAAAAAGAGCGGAATCGGACGGGAAGGATCAGCGGTAACTTTGAAAGAGTTCCTGCAGGAAAAAACGTACGTATTGAAAAATTCACTGGGACAGTGCTGATTGGGAGGTGTTAAATATGCTGAAATTGGGATTAAATACGAATACCTTTCCGGGAGAAAGTCTGGATGTGCTTCTTCCCATGGCAAAGGATTTCAAAATAAAATATCTGGAATTGTGGGGCTCCAATCTGGAGCCCGGAAACAGGGAGCCGGTTAATTTTTATGCTTTTTCCGATAAGGATCTGGAGAAAGCGAAAAAGCAGATAGAAGAAGCGGGACTGACAGTAGGTGCTCTTTCTTCAGGACTGGGACTGGATACCGGGATAACCAGTGAGCCGGAAAAGTTTGCCAAGGAACTGACGGCAACGGTGGAAGCGGCCGCTTTCTTTGGAGCAAAGGTTGTGAATCACTATTCTGATAAAATTCAGCCGGGACTGGAACCGGAAATTGACAGGCTTCATCGGTATTTTGACAGCGCGGTAAAGCGGGCCGAGGAGCTGGGGATCATACTGGCTCTGGAAAATGAAGCGGGTGACGCCAGCCGTATGCCGGAAAACATGAAGATGATAGTGGAAGCCTTTGATTCTCCCAGCTTTAAAACAAATTTTGACGCGACTAATTATTATCACGCTTCCTGTGAAGCTTTTCCTTACGCGTATGAACTATTAAAAGAACATATTGCTTATGTACATATTAAGAATGGAAGGTTATACCGGCCGGGAGGCTTCTGTCCGGACACCAGATGGTTCGGCGGAGCTATGACCTGTGAATCCGGAACGATTTATTATTGTGAAGCGAAAGACGGAGTAGTTAATATAGACGGACTGGTTCGGAGACTGAGCGATGACGGATATGAGGGAATGTGTACATTGGAACCTCATACTACGAGAGAGAATGCCATAAAGGCAATTTATGGTGAAGTAGCTTATCTGAGAGCCACCGGTCTCTTTGACTGAAAAAGAGGGAGAGAAGATGAATGCTGCGACAATTGAATACATTCGGAGACTGAAACCGGCAGCCCATGAAGACGGCCGCAGACTGGTGGAAAAAGGAAAAGAAATAGGCAGCAGTTTTGAGGCTCCGCTGACCTGGTACAAAGGGTATAAAAACCACATGGAATTTAAGAAGGCATGTCAGAGGGAGGGAAAGATCTACTGGTGCCTTCTGATGGGACTGGCAACCTTGGATGATGAAGTGGAGGCCGTAAAAAAAATATATGAATTTCAGGAACGTACAGGGTTTCAGTTAGGATCTATGTTACATATTCCCAGCGGCAATGTGGCATTGCCGGGGGAATACAGAGAGAACGCACCGAAGACGACCAGCTTTATGCTGAATGGTCTGGATGACTGGATGGCTCTTCGCAACGCGGCGCCGATAGATATCAGCTTGAATGACCATCATCTGGTTTGTCCCAATTCAATAGAGACAACGGTAAACGCATTGAAAGCCGGAGCTGTAAGGGTAGGTTCTTTCGGACAGTTTTTGTGGGACTATCCGGGATTTACCGATGATGTAAAGAGATATTCTGATATGGTGACTTCTCTGGGCATTATGGCCAGCAAACGTGACGATATGTTTGCGGTTGAAACTTATCTGGATGACAGTTTTCCGGGATATTTTATGGACTGCGCTTCTTATGTAGGGTATGCGCTGATTGAACATTACATCTGCACGAAACTGTGCGGCGCCCGTTACGTTATTTCATTCGGAGGACTTTTGAGTGAGGGTCACACCCGAATTGCCGTGGCGCTGGCTCTGCATGAGCTGATGGGAACGGAAGAACAGCCGGTACTTACTTATATAAACGGTTCTACCAATATGCAGTGGGATCATGACATTGACGGAAATTATGGATTTGCTGCACAGGAGATGCTGCTGGAGATTTGTGCGGAGAAAAAATTTCATATGTCTCTGGGAATTAATCCGGTATCTATTACGGAAAAAATTGCGGTACCTACCCTTCAGGAGCTATTGAATATCTACTGTTGCGGAAAACGGGTGGAAGAAAAAGCGGAAGAATGGATGGATCTGATTAACTGGGATCCCATAATAGAAATGAAAGACGTCATGGTAAAGGAAGCGAAGCGGTATTTTAAAAATGCCATGGACGCTTTTAAAGAAGCGGGAATCGATACGGAAGATCCCCTGGAAATGCTATTAATGCTGAAGAAATTCGCGCCTCAGAAGCTGGAAAAGGCGTTTCATTCTTCCACTGTTGACGGACAGAATGAGGAAGTAATTCCCTTTTATCCTACAGTGCTGGGACGTCAGGTCAATGAAATGCGGGATGAAATCATAGATGATCTGACGCGGAAAGGATTTCTGGGAAGCCTGAAAGGGAAGAAGATTGTTGTCGCGTCGGGAGACGCACATGCCTATGGACTCCAGCTGATAGACGGTGTACTGCGGGCCATGGGAGCCAGTACCGTAAATATAGGTGTGGATATGGACGCGGTTGATGTACTGGATGCGGCAGATGAGGATGGAACGCCTTATGTGGGTGTGAGCTGCCATAACGGACAGGCGCTGGATTATGGAAAACAGCTGCTGGAGCTGGCCCGGGAACGAAATAATGAGTACGTTATTTTTATGGGCGGTAAGTTAAACACAATTCTGCCGGGAGATTCGGAGCCTACAGAAGTGGGAGATATGCTCTGTGATATGGGAATACAGGCAGATAATGATATTCGTACCACTGTCAGACTGATAGCCGGGCACGAAAAGAAGGAGGATTCATTATGATAGTGTCGCCGAAAATAATTATGAATGACGCGCAGAAAAAGGGATATGCAGTTCCGGCGTTCAATTATTACAATCTGGATGTACTGTTTGCGGTGCTGGAAGCTGCAGAAGAGGAAAATGCACCGGTTATTGTACAGCCTTACAGCGCTTATGTTCCTTTTCTCCATCATGAAGTTCTGGCAAAGGCAAGCTTGGAGGCACTTGTTGCCAGCAAAACATACGCTTACCTTCATCTGGACCATGCCACGGACTACAGTTTGATCATGCGATGTATAAAAAATAATTATACATCTGTTATGGTGGACGGATCGGCACAGCCGCTGGAAGAAAATATCGCGCTGACCAGATCTGTAGTGCAGGTAGCCAAGGCTGTGGGCGTATATACAGAAGCAGAACTGGGACGTATTTTCAGAGTGGGTGTGGATGATGAACAGAATGACGGAGATGAGACAGCACGGGTAGAAGACTGTGTACGCATGGTGGAAGAAACGAGTGTGGATTCCCTGGCTCCGGCTGTGGGAACCGCTCATGGAGTATACAAAAAACCGCCGAAAATTAATTTTGAACGGATAAAGGAAATCAGAAACGCAGTGGATGTGCCGTTGGTACTGCACGGAGGGTCCGGAACCCCCGATGAGATGATTCGGAAAGCCATAGAATGCGGAATCAGCAAGATTAACGTAGGCACGGAACTGAAATATGCCTGGTCAGGCGCCATGAAAGAAATGTTTAACCAGGGAGAGAAAGAACCGCGCATTTGCTCCGCATATGCCAGAGAGAAAGTAAAAGAAGTGGCAAAAAAGAAGCTACAGTTGTTCGGAACTTCAGGGCGAAACAAAGATATATGGAATGTAGGAGGCTGATGGTATGGAAATGATGAGAGGAACGAAGTTCAATAAAAATGGCACAGGGAAAGACAGGTGTCCCGTTGTTCAGATACCGAAGCCGCAGATCAAAACACCGGATGATGTATTGATCCGTATGGAAGCGGTAGCCATCTGCGGAACGGATGTACGGGCTCTGGCTGATCCGCCTGCTTTTGATTTTGTGGATGGAATAGTGGTAGGCCATGAAGGCTGCGGAATCGTGGAAGCAGTGGGAGAAAATGTTACAAACTGTAAAGTGGGAGACAAAGTAGTGGTTCACCCTAATATCTGGTGTGGAAAATGTAAACCCTGCCGGACAGGTCATATTAATCTGTGTGAGAATTTCCGGCATATTGGAGACCGCATTGACGGAGCCATGGCAGAATATCTCTGTATTGAAGAACGTATGGTATACGTTATTGATTCTGAAGTGCCGTCTTACGTCGCGGCGCTTGCGGAGCCGCTGGCCTGTGTACTGAACGGCGTGACCACAGTAAAAGCATTTCCCGGAGCGGAAGTGGTTGTTCTGGGTGGCGGCCCCATCGGTTTAATTTTTGCTATGCTTTATAAAGCGGCAGGAGCTCACGTAACCGTTTCGGAACCCACGCAGTACAGAAGAGATCTGGCTCTGTCTCTGGGAATTGATGTGACAATTAATCCGAAGGAAGCGGATCTGGAAACGGAACTGCGGAGATATGCTCCGGATGGCGCGGATATCGTAGTGGATGCGGTAGGAGTTATGCTGGCTGCGGCCATACCCATTGCCGCAAAGGGCGGTCAGATTGTGGTATTTGGTACGAACCAGACAGCCCAGGTGACTATCCCTCAGTACCCGATCACAGAAAAAGAACTGACGATCCGGGGAACCTATATTACAAAAGGAACATTCCCGCTGGCAGTTAAAATCATAGAGGAAAAGAGAATCCCCATCGATAAACTGGTAACACACCGGCTACCTCTGGAACAGCTGCTGGATGGCATTGATCTTATGGTACAGGGAACGGCTGGAAAAGTCGTAATTGAGATTTAAAGAAAGGTAAGAGAGCCATGAAATACCATCTGACCTATGATTTTGGATCGGGCAGTGTGAAGGCCGCGCTGTCGGATCAGAATTACAGCTTGTGCGGAATAGAAAATGTGCCATACGAGACTTATTTTCCACAGTTTGGACAGGCAGAGCAGAAGCCGCTGGAACATTGGCAGGCCATGTGCTGCGCTACTCATAGGCTTCTGGAAAAAACGAATGTGCGGGCAGAGGATATTTTGGGGATTGCCATGGCACAGACAGCTACCACCATTATATTTGTGGATCGGGAGGGGAATCCTCTGACAGACTGTGTGATGTGGATGGACGGCAGGGCGGAAAAGCAGGCAGAAGAGCTGAACCGGAAACTTGGAAAAAAGGTTTACGGTGGAAAAAATGTGCTGGCAAAACTGGTCTGGTTTATGGAAAACCGTCCGGAGATTATTGAAAAATCTGCCTGTATGCTGGATGTATCCGGATGGTTGTTTCACCGTATGACGGGGGAATGGGCCTATGAATTTACAGGATCCAGAGCTACAGGTTTGGTGGATATCGAAAACCGCTGCTGGGATGAAAAGATGTTTCAGCTGTCAGGATTCCCCAGAAGACTAGTGCCGGAGAGAATCGCATCCTCCACAGATCAGATCGGTACTTTAACGAAAGAAGCGGCAGTACAGCTGAAATTAAAAGAGGGAATTCCGCTGTTTGGCGGATGTTCGGATCATGCGGCCGCCATGCTGGGAACAGGGTGCATCAGACCGGGCGATGCCCATATTTACATAGGAACCAGCGCCTGGCTGGCTTCCGCAGCTACAGAAGGGGACGGAGTTCCGGGAAGAATGCCTTCACCGGTTCCGGGACTCAGATATCATTTTTATGATACCGATTCCGGTGGCAGTTGCATTGAGTTTCTTATCCGGAATTTCTATGACAGAGAACTGGCTGACGGAAAGGATGTTTATCTGATTCTTGAGGAAGAGGTAAATCAGGCGCTGTCAGAAGAACAGGAAAAAGTGCTGTTTCTTCCCTTTCTGGCTGGAGCTTCTGCTCCCATATCCAATACGACAGTGCGAGCCTCATTGCTGAATCTGACCAGGAGCACGAAAAGACGTCACATTGCTTTGGCTGTAATGCAGGGAATCTGCTTTAATCTGCGGTGGATGAAAGAAATCCATCAGGAAAAGAATGAATGGCGTCCCAATTTTCTGAGAGGGATCGGAGGGGGAATGGGAAGCAGTGAGCTGGTTCAGATGCTGGCAGATGTTCTTGACACCCCCTTTACGCCGCTGGAAAACCCCAGATTTGCAGGAAATCTTGGCCTGCAGACCTGCATCGATCTTGGCCTTGATAACAAAAAAGACTTTACCATTCTGGATCGGATTGTAAAGTGTGGAA
Source organism: Ruminococcus sp. (assembly GCA_050944415.1). Classification (GTDB taxonomy): domain Bacteria; phylum Bacillota; class Clostridia; order Lachnospirales; family Lachnospiraceae; genus Ruminococcus_G. Next base: position 26,563 of record JBMNRA010000026.1, on the reverse strand, counting down.
AAACCCGTTATCCACGCCCTACGTATCGGGAAAAACACGACCGGATGTATCAGTTTTACAGGGAATCTTACGAGAGCCTGGAAGCAATGTATAAAAAATTGAATCAGTAAAGGAGAAAAATTATGAAGATGGAATATTTGGATGGATTTGATTATGACGCGGTGCATGCGAGGGCAAAATATGTGCTGGAAAACACAAAACGGTTAAGACCTGAGGCGGAAAAAGAATGCCTGGACTGGTTCGAGGCTAACTGCGCCACTTCCAAAAAGACGATTGAGGAGGCAAAAAGCGCCATACCGGGAGGCGTCCAGCATAATCTGGCCAATAATTATCCCTTTGCGCTGAATTGTGTAAAAGGAGAAGGCGCTTACCTTTACGATATTGACGGAAACAAATATATTGATTTTATTGGAGCAGGCGGTCCTTCCATTCTTGGAAACAATGATCCGGATGTGCGGGAAGCAGTGTTGAATACGCTGAACACAACAGGATATCTGACAGGACTTTTTCATGAATACGAATATAAGCTGGCGCAGAAAGTAAAAGAATTCTTTCCGTCAGTGGAAAAATTCCGTATGATGGGTTCCGGTTCAGAAGCCTGCATGGCAGCCATCCGTGCGGCAAGAGCCTTTTCAGGAAAGAAAAATATTGTAAAACTGAAAGGCTGCTATCACGGAATTTCTGATCAGTTAATTTATGATATCAGGTACTGCGATTCCAAAACTTCCTTCTCCGCCGGTATTCCGGACGAATGCTATAGTAATATTTCCGCTGTCATGGTAAATGATTTGAACGCGCTGGAGGATCGTTTTAAAGAAAATGAGAAAAATGGCGGAACTGCCTGCTTTATCATGGAAGCAATGGGACAGGATTCCGGTGTGCTTCCCACTACAAGGGAATACCACAAAGGCGTCAGGGAATTGTGCGATAAGTATGACGTTATTCTAATTTATGATGAAGTGGTAACGGCATTTCGTCTGGCTCTTGGCGGAGCTCAGGAATATTTTGACACCCGGGCCGATATTACCGTATTTGGAAAAATTATTGCGGGCGGCTTTGCGTCTGCAGGAGGGTTCGGCGGACGTGAGGATATCATGAGTGTGCTGACGGCAGGTGTGGCCCATATTGCGGGCAATAAAATCGTAGTAGGCGGTACGTTGACGGCCAATCCGATTTCATGTTGTGCAGGATATACAACATTATGTAAACTTCAAAAAGAAGATATCCCAAATAAATTGAATAAGGCCGGTCTGGAATTTACTCGGAAACTGACAGATCTGGCAAATAAATATGAGATACCGGCGGTACTGGCAAGCACTGGTTCTGTGCTGCAGATTGATTTGACAGGCATGAAGCATGTGGCCACGTTCCCGGAATATTCAAAAGAAGAACAGGCAGAGAAGCGTCAGTTCGCATCGGCAAGAATGACAGATTTTGCCATGGCACTGGCCGCCAATGGAATTCTTACGGCCGGAGGAAATAAAACCTTCCTGAATTACTGTTCACTGGATATTCTGGATGATGCCCTGAAAATTTACGATAAAGTATTTTCATTATATGCATAGGCAATCAATATCTCCTGATTGTTAACTTTTGTTCAGATGCCCTGGCTGGTAGGAAGACCAGCCAGGAGAAAACAGGAAATGGAGTATATTTTATGAAGAAAGATAGAATGTCACTGGAGGGACAGACTGCAATTGTAACAGGCGGTGGAGCCGGCATCGGCCGGGCAATCTGTATAGCTCTGGCAGAGCATGGCGCCTCTGTTCTGGCGGCAGATATGAATGAGAATAATGCGGAAGAAACGGTAAAAATCATCCGTGAAAACGGCGGCCGGGCAGAGGCTGTTAAAGTTAATGTTACGGATGCCAGAGACGTGGAAGATATGGTGAACCGGGCGGTGGAACTGTACGGCAGAATTGATCTGTTATACAACAACGCAGGTATCTGTACCGTCAGTGAAATTGAAACCATGCCGGAAAAATGGTGGGATAATATTTTTGCAGTCAACTGCAAAGGCGTTTTTCTCTGTTCACAGGCTGTGATTCCACAGATGAAAAAGCAGGGGAAAGGGAGAATTATTAATACGGCGTCTCAGGCGGGAAAGGGAGCTATTCCCAAGCAGGTGCATTACTGTGCTACAAAGGCAGCAGTAATTGGATTTACCAGAGCGCTGGCCATGGAACTGAAAGATACAGGAATTCGCGTGAACTGTTTCTGTCCCGGTTCCGTTATGAGTGAAATGACACTGCGGGAGGCTCAGGCAGTTTATGAAATCGATGGAATAGATCCGGAAGAATCATTGAAAGAATGGCAGTCTGCCATTCCTCTGGGAAGGTGGGTGACACCGGAAGATGTTGCGGATATCGCAGTGATTCTGGCATCCGACTATACAGACTATATGACAGGACAGGCTGTTAATATCAGCGGTGGACAGACAATGATCTGAGGTCAGAGATTGCTGAACCGGGATGGGCAGACAAAGGTCAGGTGGTATAATGTTGATATTGGGGATAGATACCGGAGGGACATATACGGATGGGATTATTATGGACCGTGATTCAAAAAAAATTCTGTGTACGGCCAAAGCTCTGACGACTCCCGCCGGTCTGGCAGAGGGAATTCGAAACTGTATTCTGTCCATGAATTTTCAGAAATGGGATCAAATAGGAATGGTAAGTCTTTCCACTACTCTGGCTACTAATGCTATTGTAGAAGGAAAAGGAGGACGTGTCGGCCTCATTTTGATGGGAGACAGACCCAAAGGCGATATACCTGCTGAATATATAGTTACTCTGGATGGCAGGCTCGATATACGGGGAGGCGTCAGTAAACCGCTGGATGTCCGACAGTGCCGGGAACAGACCGGAAAACTGGCTGGGATCTGTGATGCAGTAGCCATATCAGGGTATGCCAGCGTCAGAAATCCTGCAATGGAAAATCAGGCGGCTGAGATAGCCGTTGAGGAACTTGGCCTTCCAGTTGTCTGCGCTCACGAATTAACCGGGGCTTTGGGATTTTACGAACGTACGGTTACGGCGGTATTAAATGCTCGTTTACTTCCTTTGATAAAAAATCTTATTCAAGCTGTAGACCGTGTGCTGAGAGAACTGAAAGTTCAGGCGCCTGTTATGATTGTGAGAGGCAACGGAAGTCTGATGAGAGCGGATTATGCCGCAGAAAGACCGGTGGAGACCATTTTATCCGGACCGGCGGCCAGTGTGATCGGAGCATCGTTTTTGAGCGGTTATGAAAACTGCATGGTGGCTGATATGGGAGGGACTACGACAGATATTGCTTTTCTGGAAGATGGACGTTGTACGGCTGTGGAAAAGGGAGCATATCTGGCCGGCTGGAAAACCTGTGTCAAAGCTCTGGATATCTGTACATTCGGCTTGGGCGGCGACAGTGAAATACGGAAAAATAAAGAAGGCGCCCTTCAGATTGGTCCCAGGCGGGTGATTCCTTTCTGCCGGGAAGGTTCCCGGGATAGGAAGACCGGACTTACTCCCACAGATATTCTGCATATTACAGGCGAGTACGTACAGTGGGACAGAGAAAAAGCCAGAGAAGGATTGAAAAAAACTTTTCCGGAAACTGCAATGTATGAAACTGCCAGATTCTTGGAAAAAAAAATATCTGAATATCTGGCACAGTACTGTCGGGAAAGTATAAGGATCTGTAAAAAAGAAGAAACAAATGTACTGGTCGGCGTAGGAGCTCCGGCAGGGGTCTGGATTAATAAAGCAGCACGCAGCATGGGAATAACTGCGGAAGTACCGGAATATGCGGAAGTTGCCAATGCCATAGGGGCAGCGGCCGCAAAAGTTACAGAACATGCAGAAGTTCTGATTAGAAGAAACAAATTGAATTATTCATATTATATATATACAGAAAAAAACAGGTTACATGCTCTGTCATTGGAAGAGGCTCTTGCGGCAGCAAGAAAATCTGCTGCAGAATATGCAGCGGAGAAAGCGAAAAAAGCAGGGGCCCTTAATGTGAAAATTGAAATGACAGAACAGGAAAAGAAAAGCCAAAATAACGATTTTATCGAATACCGATTGTCGGCAACGGCAACGGGATATCCTTTCTACTCTATTTAACTTTTATTCTTAGAAGGGGCTGCCGCACTAATTTTTTAGTGCGGCAGCTTTTTTTTGCAGTTCTATTTCATGATATTGTGTATTTTTTACAATAAATGAAGGAATAAAAAGTGAAATTTACACAAAATAATCAATGAAATTAATATAATCCACTTTTTCTATATATTGTGAGTTTTTTAATTTCTGAAAAAAAACTAACATAATAGAAAAAGAAGGAGGAGATGGAATGGGAGATTTTACAGGTGAATACATTCTGGAAATGAACAATATAGTAAAACTTTTCCCGGGTGTTAGAGCGCTGGACGGTATGAATCTGAAAATCAGACCCGGTAAAGTTCATGTGATAGCCGGTGAAAACGGAGCAGGAAAATCTACACTTATGAAGGTCATAAACGGCGATTATGTGGCTGAAGAAGGCGAGGTGATTTATAAAGGGAAAAAACTGGGAAAAAGAACGATTATGGAGACGATTCATATGGGCATCTCCATGATTCGCCAGGAAATGAATCCCATTCGCCAGATGACGGTAGCTGAGAATATATTTCTGGGAAGAGAGCCTCAGAAGGTAAAAGGTTTTGTAGACTTCAAAACACTAAATAAGAAAACGGACAGTCTCTTAAAAGAACTGGAGATCCCATATAAAGCGACGCAGAAGCTGGAGACCATGAGCATTGCGGCGCAGCAGCAGATAGAGATTGCAAAAGCCATGAGTACCAATGCTTCCGTTATTATTATGGATGAACCTACATCAGCTATATCAGATACAGAAGTAAATATGCTGTTTAAGCAGATTCAGAGACTGAAGAAAAAAGGAGTGGCTATTATTTATATCACTCACAAAATGGATGAAATCCGTCGGATTGCCGATGAAATAACTATCATACGGGACGGCGCATGGGTGAGCTCCGGACCCATTGAGAATTATACAGATGACGATATTATATCCATGATGGTTGGACGGAAAATATCCAATATATTTCCCAAAGAAGAAGTTCCCATCGGTGATGTGGTATTGGAAGTAAAAGGTTTAAGCAGCAGAGGAGTCTTCAGGGATATCGGTTTTAAAGTAAGAGCAGGAGAGATTCTTGGTTTTTCCGGCCTGGTAGGCGCCGGACGGTCTGAAGTGATGCGGGCGGTATTCGGACTGGATCCTTATGATTCCGGAGAGATCTACCTGAACGGAAAACAGCTTACCATTAAAAGTACGGAAGATGCCATTGCCAGCGGAATTGCCATGGCATCGGAAGACCGCAGATCGGAAGGAATTATTCCTGTAAGGTCAGTAAGAGAAAATATTTCTCTGGCATTCATCCGAAAATTCAGAAATAAAGCACGGTTGATTAATAAGAGGGAAGAAAAAAGATCCATCGATCATATGGTGGATACCTTTAATATAAAAATCTCCAGCCCGGAGCAGGAGATTCGGACTCTTTCCGGAGGAAATCAGCAGAAAGCGATTCTGGCAAAATGGCTGTTGGGAGATATTAAGGTATTGATTCTGGATGAACCGACAAGGGGAATTGATGTGGGTTCCAAAGCGGAAATTCATAAGCTGATGTGCGATTATGCCAGAAAAGGGATTGCTATTATCATGATCTCATCGGAACTTCCGGAAGTACTGGGGATGAGTGACCGCATTGTCGTTATGCGGGAAGGACGGATTAAAGCTGAACTTACTCATGAGGAAGCATCCCAGGAAGCCATTATGAAACTGGCGACCTGATAGAAGAGGAGGAATAAACGAGATGGAAAAGACAAGAAAAAAATTTAGTTTTGCGGAATTTTACAGTAAGTTTGGCGTACTGACTATTCTGATTGTTGTATTTGCCGCAGCATCACTGCTTTCAGGAAATTTCCTGAAGCCGGCCAATCTTACCAATGTACTGCGTCAGATTGTGGTTGTTACCGTAATCGGATGCGGCGCCTGCTTTGTGTTGATTACGGCTCAGATTAATATTGCCTATGATTCTCTGATTGCCTGTGTGGGATGTGTATCCTGTCTGGTGATGATACATACGAAAAATGTGTTCCTGGCGGTCATTGTAGGTATCGCTCTGGGCGCGGTCATCGGACTGTTTTATGGATTCTGTGTTGCCAAGCTGTCGATGCCTGGATTCATCGTTGGTCTGGCCATAGATACCATAGCGTCTGGTTCCATTCTTCTGGTAACCAATGGAAATCCCATTTCCGGATTGGGAGCCTTTACGGTTATCGGCCAGGGTTATATAGGATTTGTGCCCATTTCCGTTATCATTATGTTTGTTGTTCTGGCTGTCAGCTATATCCTGCTGAATAAAACCTGCTTTGGACGTCAGGTAATGGCGGTGGGCGGCAACAAACAGGCGGCAATTGCCTCCGGCATCAATGCGGATAAAGTAATTATGCTGGTGTACATATACGATGGAATAACTACCGCAATCGCATCTATTATCTTTATGTCCCGCCTTTCTTCCGGACAGCCTTCCGCAGGCGTCGGATATGCCTTTGACGCTATCACAGCCGTTGTAGTAGGCGGCGTGTCTATCTATGGCGGTTCCGGAAATGTTATCGGAACAATCGTGGGAGCAGCCATTGTAGGTATTCTGAATAACCTGATGAATCTGCTGAATGTGACCAGCTACTGGCAGAATATCGTTTCCGGTATCGTTATTCTGTTAGCGGTATTGATGGATGTAATGACAAAACAGGCATCAGCCCGGGCCATTAAAAACGCTATGGCAGACAGAACAGAAAAAGCAGCATAAATATGTGCTTTTATAAAATTGAAAATAAAGGAGGAAACAGTATGAAACGAAAAACACTTAAGAAAGCGGCGGCGTGGATTCTCAGTATTGTAATGGTATGCGGCATTATGACAGGATGCTCTTCTTCGTCAGGTAAATCGGAAACCGGAAGCGGCAGTGAAAGTGAAGCGAGCGGAGAAGAAAAGGAAGTTTATACGATTGGATTTACTAATCGTCTGGCATCGGACGTATTTCTGAAAACACTGGAAGATAAATTCGTGGAAGCCTGCGAGGCGGACGGACGGTTTGAGGTGGTGCTGGCGGATGCCAATAACGACAGCCAGAAACAGGTGGAACAGGTAGATAATTTCCTGGTAATGGGTGTGGATGCACTGGTATTGTGCCCCAATGACGAGGAAAGTCTTGTGCCTCAGATTGAGCAGGCAAACGAAGCGGGAATTCCGGTATTTACATTCTCCACCCAGGCGGCCGGAGGAAATCAGACATATGTTGGGGTATCCAATGTTGAATGCGGATATTCCCAGGGCGAATGGCTGAAAGAAAATCTTCCGGAAAATGCAAAAATGATTTATCTGGCTGGAAATATGGGATATCAGATTTCTTCTGACAGAGAGGAAGGTCTTCTGGAAGGTTTGGGAGAACGGCTGGCAGATAACGGCGGAGATGTGGAAATTATTGCACAGCAGGAATATATGTACACCCGTGAAGAGGGTATGACCATTATGGAAGACTATATTCAGGCTTATGATGATTTTGACTGTGTGGTTGCCGTTAATGATCAGGGAGCCTGCGGCGCTATCGAAGCATTAAAGGCGGCCAACAGACTGGACGGTGTGATGGTGTGTGGAATTGACGCTATTGACGATGCTTTAAATTATATCAAAAGCGGGGAGATGGCCATGACAGTGCGTCAGGATCCGGATGCCCAGGCGGAAGCTCTTTATCAGGCGATCTGTGATACCTTTGACGGCAAAGAGGTGGAAGATGTAATTGAGACTCCGGTGCAGACAGTGACGGCTGAAAATGTGGATGAATTTTTAAGCTAATAAAGAGAAATAAAAGGGGGCTGTCATATGCGGCGGCCCTCTCTTTCGGAAAGGGGGAATTTATATGAAAAAATATACGGGATGTGAATTTGATCCTGATTTTAACCGGCTGGATGTGGATATCTTATGTCTTTCAGGAAAAAGCGACGTAATCCAGAAACTGCCGGATCCTGAGGATCCTTATCAGGCGCCTCATATTGGGATTTTTCATCGTCAGATTCTGGTGGAAGACAAAAAAGAAAATTATTGTGTATATATTCCGGACCGTTTTCCGCCATTCGGGGACGGCGTTTTTGTATTTGCTCCCGGAAAAATTTCAGCCCAGGAGTATATCGAAAAGAGCGGCGTCAAAGACATGGCAGACAGGTACTGCATGGTTCTTCTGGTTCTTTCTTCTGAAGAAAAGAAATGGAAGGAAAGAAGTGTGGAGAATATTCTGGCTTATGCCAGGAGCGCTTTTCTTGACATGAGTCTGCGGGATCTGTACAGCTGGAATGAAGCGTCTTATTATGTGGTTGGGATGGGAGACGGGGCTTATGGAGCAAACGTCTTTACCATGATGTACAGCAGTGTTCTGGCGGCTGCCGTTATGCGGGGCGATTCTGCCGTGGAACAGGAATTTCTGGAAACTGTGAGAACTCTGCCCTCTGACGGTAACCCTTATATGCCAAAATGTGAAAATCCCATACCGGTCTGGCTGATTGGAAATGATGACGCATCAGGCAGATATTATCGTCACGCCTGCAATACGGAGGAATCATACAGTTTGGGAAACGGAGCAAGAAAATACTTCGCAAAGCCGGATCCGGTATCGAATCTTATGGATGAGCAGCCGGTGTCTGAAGTATGGATCAGCAGAGAAGATGATCTGATAGGATGGGACAGTAACGTGTTTTTTGGACAGGCAGCAGAATTTCTCCTGAGATTTAAACGGTGGGCCGGGACAGGGAACCGAAAGTTAAGAAGAACCATGACAATTCAGGATATTGGACTTATAAAAAAAGAAACAACAGTAGAGGGAAAAAAACGTTACTGGTATATTTATGAACCCTCCGGATATAAACATCATAGAGATCGGAAAATACCAATGGTGATCGGACTTCACGGGTTATGCGGAACGGGAGAATTCTGGGCTCAGAATACGGAATGGCACCGGGTGGCGGAAGCCAGAAATTTTATTATGGTATATCCTACAGCATATATGCAGATATACGGCGAATGTATGTGTGCCACGCCTGCATGGGCAGGATCGGGCATGGAGCTGCCTGACAGTCATGATGATATTTTGTTTTTTAAAACTCTGATTCAGAAGATGTGTGAATCATATCCCGTTGACCGAGAGCGTATTTACGTGGCAGGGCATTCCAACGGATCTGCCATGACGCAGAAACTGATAGAGGAGCTGCCGGAATTTTTTGCCGCTTTTGGTCCCAATGGCTATGCGGAGGGAGATATCAGTGAAAAAGCCTGCGAATTGAAACCTTACAAGCATTCCCTTGTGTGTCCCACCTGGCTTTTCAAAGGAGAGAAAGATATTGGAAGCAGAGCGGATTTAAATGAATCTTCTGCAAATACCCATGTATTGAAAAGACTCTGTAAACAAAATAATGCAGATTATGAGAAACCCAGAATTTATAATAATGGCATTTATACACATTATGTATGGTATGATAAAAATGCTGTTCCCGTCGTGCGGTTCAGTGCAATGGCAGGATTCCCTCATGCCTATACGCCGGAAAATGCCTGGATGACCTGGGATGAATATTTTTGCAGGTTTAAAAGAAATGAAGATGGCTCTGTAGAGTATCTCGGCTGAGGAGGAGCAGCGCTTATGAGCAGAATCAGAAACAAAATCAATCGGAACAATCCATATCTTCCTACCCATACAGGGATTTTTGAAGATGAAATTAACGTTAACGGGGTACTGCGCCGCGTAGTTATGTATATTCCCGAAGGAGCCAGAGCCTCTAACGCGGGAATCATAATACTGCCGGATAATGGGGTAACAGCAATGGAAATGCTGGAAAACAGCAGCTGGTGTGAAATTGCGGACACGGAAGAAGAAAAAGAAAAAATCACGTTAATGTTTCTGGAGCCTCTGAAGGGTAGTTGGAATATACAGGAGAAATATGGGAAAAATGACGGCGATGTTGAATACGTGAAAATGGCTTATGACCGGTTCGCACATAGGGATCTGTTCTGTGTGCATGAATCCAAATTTTATATGGCAGGTTACGGTGCGGGAGCTACAGTTGCGGAGATGGCCGCCATGTATGATCCGGCGGTATATGCCGGTATTGCTGCCGTCGCGCCTTGGCCGGTTCCGGAAAATTTTATGAAGGAAGCAGGGAAAGCGCTTTGTTACCGGCTGAACGGATTCGAAGACATTACCGGATTGGGGCTGACAAAGGGGCAGATTCCCGTTCCGGTCTGGATAATAAAAGACAGGGAAACGGACTATGGGTATGAAGGAGAGATTGCCCGCTGGAAACAGGCCTTGCACGCGGAAAAAATGAGCCGGATTTACCCGGATACCGTTCAGTATATAAGAACCAGCGAAACACCGTCTCCTCTTAATCAGCAGAAAGAAGCTTACCGATTATGGGTAAGTGAAATAGAGCATCCTGCGGGAGATTACGGAAGAATTCTTAATCGGAGGATCTGGAAAAAATTCTTATATCCGGTACGCAGATGGATGTCTCAGCCGGGAGGAGATCTCCGTCTGACCCAGTCACTGACAGAGGATCTTCATATGGAATATCATTATGAAGAAGTGGATGGCTGGATGAGAGAATGGTATGTATATATACCGGAAAGCGTAAAAAAAAATCCGGGAAAAAAAGTACCTTTGGTATTTGCCATGCATGGATATACCTGTTCCGGAGAAATTTACTGCGGCAATTCCGGCTGGCACAGTGTGGCTGACCAATATGGTTTTATAGTTGTGTTTCCATCAGCGGTTAACGGGTATTTTGACGTTAAGGAGGAGAACCGGGCGATCAGTAAGGATATCACTGTCTTACCGGCCTGGAATGTCTATTCTAATCCCGATTTTCCGGATGAAATTCGCTTTTTTGATTTTATGCTGAAGGATACGGAAGAACATTTTTGTATTGATAAAGGACGTGTGTATATTACCGGTCATTCTATGGGGTCTTTAATGGTGCAGATGCTTGCAATCGCGCGGCCGGAATGGTTTGCTGCAGCGGCGCCCTGTTCCGGAGTGCTGTTTCTGGACTTTCTGGAGCATTTTCCAGAACAGGATTACTTTAAGAAACGGAAAAATCTGGAAATACCCATATGGATGTTCGGCGGCGAACGGGAAGAATGGCTGCTTCCTGCCATACCGGAAAAAGGAAATATGACAGATAAATCCATTGATTTCTGGTGTGCAGCGAATAGATGTGAAAATATACGGGAAGAGAAAAAAGAAAGCAGCATATACCGGGAGCTTTGGCATGATTATATTTACGAAAAAAATGGCCGGGACCTGGTGCGTTATACCTGGGTCAAAAATCTGCCTCATGCGACTATGCCGGAAATGTCTTTCCGGATCTGGGAAGAATTTTTTTCAAAATACTGTCGGGATGGTGAAGGGGAAATAAAAACATATGAGTATCGAGAGTGATAAATCTGCGCTTCTGTGCCGGTCAGAGAAGGGAGAGACCAGAACCCTGTTTTTCTCTTTGGCTGTCACACTGGCGATTGTGCTGGCCTTTCAGGCTATGGTTTTTCTGAATGGTATCTTCCATCCGCTGCAGATTGGGATTCTGTGTATTTTTATCGGAGTATTTCTGTACTATTGCATAAAGATCAGAAAGGACTGTAAGAACTGGCTGAATTTATATAACCAATACTATGAAATCAGTGAGGGAAAATTCCCATACAGTACAATCCGTCGCTGCAGCTCTCTGAAAGGTCAGCTTATATTGAAAACAGATAAAAAACGAACGTTCTATGTAAAAAATGCGGAAGAGCTGGAGAAAATCCTTCAAACACAAATTTTAAAGTCAAAAAGGAAGGGAAGGGAATGTTAAAGGTATTGATTGCAGATGACGAAAAACATGTCTGTAAACTGATTGAAAAGCTGATAAAGTGGGACGAACTGCATTTGCAGCTGGTATCAGTGGTACATTCCGGAAGTGCGGCGCTGGAGACATTTCGGGTTTTGCGTCCGGATATCATTATTACAGATATCCGGATGCCGTCCCTGAATGGTATCGATTTGATAAAAGAAATCAAACAGATAGATAAGGAAGTCAGTTTCCTGGTAATCAGCGGTTATCGCTTTTTTGATTATGCTTATGGCGCCTTGAAATACGGTGCGGAAGACTATATCGTAAAACCAATCAAAGAAAATGATATTAATAACGCATTGAAAAAAATAATTGAAAAGAAAACCCGGGCGGAAAAGCTGGAAATGGAAAACAGGGGTTATAAGCAGGAAAAAATGATACGAGATCTGATGCAGTTTCCGGAAAAAATCAGAGACCGTTCCGATTTTGCTCATCACTATCATCTGAACCTTCGAGAGAATATGGCAACTGTTTTTATCCTGAAAATTAATCTGAAGGGACAGGAAAAAATTGACGATAATCTTACAGTGATTGCAGAGCATATCCTGCATCTTATGGTGCGCAGAATGGAAAGAGCCGGATACTCTATCTATACAGCAGTATATGAGGATATGCTTCCTGTAATTGTGGAAGGGGATGTTCTGCAGCAGACAGAATTCCGAGAAATTCTGGAGAATATGCTCAAAGAGATCCGGCAGTTTGGAGACAAAAATATTCACGTACACGCCTGCATCGGAATGGGCGGAACTGACGATATATCCCGGGCAGGCGTTCTTTTGGGCGAGGCCCGATGTGCCGTCTGGAATCAGATATTTGAAGGAACTGAGAAAATTCTGAAAAATAAACGGCAAAGGGAAGAAATAACGGTGTTTTCTGATGATCTGAGTGATCAGCTGAAAAATTCCATTTCCGGTCTGAAATACCAGGAGATTAAAAAAATGACAGCCCAGATGGAAGCGGGATTTATCAGAAACAGATTTTCGGTCTCGGGACATCAGGTTTATGAAGCGTATCAGACGGTGCTGGATACCTTCAGGAAGCTGCTGGAAAAACTGGATCCGGAATCGGGCATACTGATAGTTGTGAAGAATGCGGAATTAAAATTGAGGATGATCACAGATTTTTCTGAAGTCATCAGTTATATGCGTCTGGTGATTGATCAGCTTATTACCGGTGTGCAGAACCTGGAAGAAAATATGGAGAAGAAACCTATCCGCACGGCGATTGCTTACATTAATGAGCATTACAGTGAAAATATGTCCCTGGAGACGATAAGTGCCGTGGTGGATTTGAATCCTGTTTACTTTTCGGCCATCTTTAAAAAGGAAACAGGCCGGAATTTCATAGAATATCTTACAGAAGTACGTCTGGAACAGGCAAAAACGCTTCTTCTGGAATCAGATTATAATATTTCGGAGATTGCATGGAAGGTAGGATACCAGGATGAGAAATATTTTATGCGGGTGTTTAAAAAAGAGATGGGAATCACCTGTGCCAAGTACAGGAAACTATACGGATGAGGAGTCTTATGGATACGATTTACGGCAGAATAAAGAAGATATGCGCAGTTTTTTTTGTTATATGGATAATAGAAAATATTGTTTTTCTGAGAGTATGGCCGCTGCTTTTGCTGCGGCTATGTCTGATGGGGGCAGCGGCGGCGGCAGTATGGAAATATGTAATCTGTGAGTTAAAAGAAACGGAAAGCATCACGGAGGATTATGTTTCAGAAAGGACTGAGCTGGAACATTTAAGTCATGCTCTTCCTGTAACGGAAGGATATCATCATCTGATTCAGTATCTGCGGACTGCAGATGATAAAAAAGAAATGTTGAAATATTCCATAGAACAGTCAAAACTGATTGCGCTTCAGAATCAGATTAATCCACATTTTCTTTATAATACTCTGGATGCAATAAGAGGAGATGCCCTGGATGCCAATTGTGTTGAGATTGCATCCATCACAGAGGCGCTGGCCTCTTTTTTTCATTATTCCATTTCAGATCTGGATCGCCTGGCGACACTGGAACAGGAGTTGGAAAATGTAAGGGAATATTTTAAGATTCAGCAGTTCCGTTTTGGGGAAAATCTGAAACTGGAACTTCAATGTGAAGAGAATCTCAATGATATCTGCCGTTTCTGTATACCGAGGATGACTTTGCAGCCATTAGTGGAAAATGCCATCTCTCATGGGCTGGAATGTAAGGAAAAGAAAGGGACGATCCGTATTTGTCTTGTGCGGTCTCAGTACGAACTGATTATCAAAGTGACAGATGATGGAATTGGAATGGAAAAAGAAGAGGTGGACAGGATTAACGAAGTTCTTCACAGTTCCGGAACCGGCCATTTGAAAAGTGAAGGAAGAGGGGGGATTGCTCTGACCAATATTAATATCAGAATCAAACTGATATTCGGAGCAGAGTATGGAATTACTCTGTTTTCCTGTAAGAATATAGGTACGACGGCTCAGATTAATATCCCGCTGACGGAAAGGAATGGATTGTATGAAGAAGGAATTGCTGAGAATAGAAAATGGGATGCTTTTTCAGAATAAATATGCCATATTGTATTCTGTCTTTATTCGGATCTTCTATGGAGATATTATCGGAATTACTTCAGACCGAAGCTATGCAATAGAATATCTTCTGAAAATCATGTGCGGTCAGCTGAAGTTTGACTCCGGCCTGATCTATTACAATGGGAAAAAAGTCAGCAATGGCGGCAGCACAGATGCGGTTAAGCCGGATTATGTGCTGATTAACTCAAATTCGTCATTTATCAAAACGCTGAGTCTTGCTGAAAATGTTTTTGCTTTGAAAGAGAGAACTTCATTGTTCTTTCACAGGAAGGAATCAGAGTTTGCCCTGAGAAAAAGTCTGGATGAATTTGATATCAGTTTATCGGTAGATACACCGGTTCAGAAACTGAACGTGATTCAGAGGATACAGATTGAAATGATAAAGGCAGGAATACACGGGAAACATCTCTTTGTTATGGATATGAGAAATCTTTATCTGTCAATGACAGAGAAAAGAGAACTCTATCAGTTTCTGGATATGTTCAGAAAAAAAGAAGAGTGCAGTATCGTGATATTTGATAATCAGCCTGACCAGATATCAAATCTGGTTGAAAAAATTATTCTGCTGACAGACGGGAAAGTTTTGATAGAGATTGATAAATCGGAAAGCAGATTTGAAGCAATTGAAAAAAATTTCAGCGCCTCCTGGGATAAACTGGATTCTTTTGATAAAAATGATACTTACGCCGGAGCAAAAGAAGTTCTGTGCTTTTCCGAAGTATCAACGGCGCATATTGACTGTCTGAAACTTATGGTGAGAGCAGGAGAAGTGGTTACGATATCTTCTGACTGTTTTAAAGTTATTAAGGATCTGGAGATGCTGCTGAAAGGAGAGCTGAAGCCTCAAAAGGGCGAGATTTATGTAGGCGGGAAAAAATACAGGCCACGGAAAAAACATCAGATACTGAGACGTTTTTCCATGGCCTTTATTGAAAGTCCGGTACAGAATCAACTGATTCCCAATTTAAGCCTGTATGACAACCTGTGTATCAGCCGCGGGCTGCAGTTAAAGGGATTCTGGTATGACCGGTCATTAAAAAACAGTATACAGGATTACGTGGAAAAATATATGGGAAGCGACTGCATGACAAAAGCAGTACCGGAAATGACGTTAGCGGAAAAGCAGCGGCTTATTTATCTGAGGTGGCTTCTTTGTTCACCGGATCTTGTGGTATGTGTGGAACCTTTTAAAAGTGTGGATATTTATCTGGAAAAGGCTGCGGTGGATATGATCCTGGAAATGTCCAGAAAAGGAATTGCCGTTATTATTTTAACTCATAACGGCAAACTGGATTACAATCCAAACTCTTCCGGATAAATTTTCAGGGCTGCAGTTACTGAACGGACAGATAGCTCACCAGCACATAGCCGGTATAACCCTGATAGGAGACCATACAGAAGCCGTTTTCTGAAGGTTCCAGATACTTTACAGTGGCTCCCAGAGGGATCTGGCAAAAGGAATCCGCGCTGGTACTGGGAGCTTTTCTTAAGGTAATGCTTTCCTGACAATTGACAACCTGAAGGTAAGTGTCGCTGTTGGACGGCTGCTGAACCGGGGGCTCCGACTGGGGTTTTACGTCCAGATAGGCAGCCAGAGCATAACCGGTGCTGCCGTTGTAAATAATCTCATAAAATCCGTTTTCGGCAGCGGCAACGTAACTCACTGCGGAGCCAAAAGGAATCTGGCAGATTTCACCGCCTTTTGTAGAAGGTGAGTTTCTCAAAGTTATGCTTTCCTGACAATTGACGACATAATAGGTCTCGTAAGAAATCGGAGCCGGTTCCGGTTCTTCCTCTGTCTTTGCATCGGGGGCATCGGTTGGCTCAGGTGTGGCTGCGGCAGGGGAAGGAGAAACTTCTAAAGTTACAGACGGATTTTCCGGTTCAGTATCTGCAGTCTGAACAGGAGTATCAGACTTATTTTCTGAATTTATGCCGGTATAAAAAAGGGCAACGGCAATCATAATGGCAGCGACAGCGCAGCAGCCGACCAAAATCAAAAGTATATTTCGTTTTCCGGACTGCCGGCTTATCTCCGGCAGCTGTGTGCCGCAGTTTTCACAGTAAGCGTTTTCATCGGGACAAATCTGTCCGCATCGGGGGCATTTCTTCATATGTCTTTTTTACCTTTCCATATGTTTTACTTAATTATAGCATGGTATATAAGAAACGTACAATGGAATTAACTGGCGGGACCCTGATAGGTACGTCGGTATTGCCGCGGAGACAGGCCGGTGCGTTTGACAAACATGTTGTTCAGGCTGCTGGCGGAGGAATATCCGGCTTCATACGCAATTTCAGCGATGGGTTTTGTAGTCCGGGCAAGCATGATTTTTACCTGATCCAGCCGGGTATTAATGACATATTCCATAGGCGAAAATCCGGTTTCCTGTTTAAAGCAGTGCGAAAAATAATAAGGGCTCAGATTGGCAATACCTGCCAGCTCATTGAGAGAAATATCTTTGCCCACGTTGGCTCTGATATAGCGGATGACTGTTTCCATCGGGTTTTCATTGTGGTACTGTTGGCGGTCAGGAGTAAGGAGATGTTCCAGAATCCGGTAAATCCGGCCGGAAGTCTGTACCATACTTTCGATGCCGTCATGGCTGTAAAAATTGACCATATCAAAAAGCTGGCGCCCGATCAGCATATTATTTTCCTGGCGGATCAGCGGTCCGGCCTGATTCAGAATATGCTGGCAGATTTCATGGGAGTTGGATCCGTCAAAGTGAATATAAAGAAATTCCAGATGATCCTCTGCCCGGTAATAATGAGGTTCCCGGCAGTCCAGCAGTACGATATCTCCCTTTTCTGCTTTATAAGTAATCTCACGGTATTCTACATGAAAGGAACCGTTCCTGATGTATACCAGAAGCAGGGGAGGAAATGTTTCCCGTCTGATAAAATAATTATGGTTGCAGTAGTAGTGGCCGCACCAGGTAAGGTAAAAAAAGAGTTTGGTGGCCAGGTCGGGAGGGGTAAAGGAAAAACAGACGGATTTGGACAGAATTCCCGGATCATTGCTTTTCATATAAAGTCTCCTTTCTTGTGAAATAAAAAAGCAAAAGTTACGAACTTTTTAACAATCTGAAGTATTTACCATACAGGTATTATAAATTATAATGTGATCAGAGTAAAGGAAACGGAGGAAATTCCTTTATTAAAAATATGGTGAAGCGCTTCCCTGATAATGAAATATTTGAAACAGAAAAAACAAGAATAATGAAATTATTGAAAGGGAGTACCAGAAAATGATCAATGGAGAGAAAAAAATTACAAGACCTTATCGTTGGGCCATGGTTGGCGGCGGCCGGACAGGCGGAGTTGGATATAAGCACCGTCTGGGAGCGTTAAGAGACAATACTGCTTTTGAACTGGTGGCAGGCTGCTTTGATGTGGATTTCGAAAGGGGAAAAGATTTCGGAAAAAATATCGGAGTTTCCGAAGACCGGCTGTATCCGGATTACAAAACAATGTTTGAGGAAGAAGCAAAACGTCCGGATGGTATTGAAGTGGTTTCCATTGCCACGCCTAACTATACTCACTATGAAATCGCCAAAGCTGCTCTTGAAGCAGGGCTTCATGTGATCTGTGAAAAGCCATTGTTTTTTAAAGTAGAGCAGGGAGAGGAGATCAAAGCGCTGGCAGAGAGAATGAATAAAATCGTGGGTGTTACCTATGGATTTTCCGGAAGCCAGCTGCTTCTGCAGATGCGTCAGATGGTGAAAAACGGCGATCTTGGAGATATTCATATGGTGGAACTCCGATACACTCATGGTTTTAACTGTGACGCCACGACGGATCAAAATTCAGAAAGTCAGAAATGGCGTGTGGATCCGGAAAAGTCAGGTCCTTCTTTTGTACTGGGAGATCTTTCCACGCACACTTTTTATATGTCTCAGCTGATCTGTCCGGATCTGAAGCTGAAAGAGCTGCTCTGCGACAGACAGAGTTTTGTCAAATCACGTGCTCCGCTGGAAGACAACGCTTATGTGTTAATGCATTATGAAAACGGGGCGGTGGGCCGTATGTGGGCTTCTTCCGTGGATGCAGGCTGTATGGATGGCCACAGAATCCGCATTATCGGATCGAAAGCATCTGTGGAGTTTTCAGATAATCACCCTAATGAACTGATTTATCAGGTACAGGGTGAACCGATTCGGAAACTGATCCGGGCGATGCCATACCTGTATGACGAGTGTAATGCAGATGAACGGCTGGGCGCTTTGCATGCGGAAGGACTTTCAGAAAGCTGGTCCAATATTTACCTGAAATTTGCCATTGCCATGGATGCGAAAGACAGAGGCGATGAAGCAACATTAAAGAAGCTGGTTTATCCGGATATTAATGCCGGAATAGAAGGAATCCGCTGGGTAACGAAATGTGTGGAATCCGCGGATAAAGGCGGCGTATGGGTAGATTTTAAATAGCGGGGAGGCGAACATGATGCAGCTGGCTATATGTACGGATGTTTTTGCGGATCTGTCTTATACAGATATGCTGGATAAAGTAAAATCATTGGGAATTGATGCTGTTGAGATGACGGCAGGGGGCTGGGGTGCCTGCAGGCACTGCAATACCAGAGAACTTTTGGATAATCCTGAAAAACTGAAAGCTTTTCAGGAGGAACTGGATAAAAGAGGAATGAGAATTTCGGCGCTTAATACATCCTGTAATCCCCTGTGGCCGTCTGAAACGGGGGAAGAATATAAACGCTCCATGTATGACTGCGCAAGACTGGCAGGGAAACTGGGAGTGAAAAAAATCGTAGCAATGGCAGGGCTCCCGGCAGGAAACGAGCACGATACTACGCCGAATTGGATCACCTCAACGGTATCCTGGCCCTCTTTTATGGCGCCGGCTTATGAGTATCAGTGGAAAGTGACTATTGCCTTCTGGAAAGAATATGCACGGCACTGTAAAGAATGCGGCGTAGAAAGGATTGCTATTGAAGAGTTTCCGGGAACTATGGTATGGTCGGCAGAAACTCTGCTGAAACTGCGAAATGCCACAGATCCTATGATTGGAATCAATCTGGATCCTTCTCATATGATTGTGCTGGGGGCAGATCCTATTGCGGCGGCCCGGGTGTTAAAAGGCTGTATCTTCCATGTGCATGGAAAAGACGCCCGTATTGAGAGAGGAATGGCTGACGTAAACGGTCTGTTGGAACCCAGACCTGTTACGGAAGTGGCGGAGCGTATGTGGAATTATGTGGCAGTGGGATGCGGCAAAGACCTTCAGTGGTGGAAAGAGTTTTTCTCTGTGCTCAGTATGATGGGATATCATGGGGATGTTTCTCTGGAAATGGAGGATCTGACTATGTCGGTAGAGGCCGGCGTATATACTTCCGTCGATGCGTTAAAACAGACGATAAGCCAATAAAAGAGACATAATTGTCCATTGCGACATTTTAAAAAAATTCAGTTTTTCGTAAGCCGGAATGGCGGGATTGTTTTGTTAGTATTTAAAATGACAGAAAACAATCCCGCCTTTTGAGCTTTACTGATTAAGATGAAACATATTTCTGGCATTCTGCCGGGTAGCTTCCACCACTTCTTCACAGGTAATCTGTTTGATTTCGGCGATGGCTTCGGCAACATATTTCAGATACACGGAGTTGTTGCGCTTGCCTCTGTAGGGAACGGGGGCCAGATAGGGGCAGTCCGTTTCCAGAAGAAGAGAGGATAAAGGCGCATACTCCACCACTTCTTTTAATTTCCGGGCGTTTTTAAAGGTGACAACGCCGCCGATACCGAGAAAGAAGCCCATATTCAGATATTCCCGGGCCATTTCTTTTGTATAGGAAAAGCAGTGGATGACGCCGCCGATTTCTCCGCCTCGGAATCCCTTCACCATGTCCAGGGTGTCAGCTGCCGCTTCCCGGCTGTGGACAATGATAGGGAGCTTTTCCTCCCGGGCCAGCTGGGCCTGGGCTTCAAACCATTTTTTCTGAAGAGAGTGGTGCTCTTTGTCCCAATAGTAATCAAGGCCGATTTCTCCGATTGCCACGGCTTTATCCTGTCGGGATAAAAGCCGGATTTCTTCCAAAAGTTCATCGGTCATATCCCCCACTTCATCGGGATGGAGCCCGAAGGCTCCATAGACGAAAGGATAAGCGGCCATCAGAGCGCTGACTTTTTTTAAGCTGTCTTTGCTGGCGCTGACATTGACGATGGTTTCCACACCGTTTTCTTTCATGGAAGAAAGGAGCAGATCCCGGTCGGAATCAAAGGCTTCATCGTCATAGTGAGCGTGACTTTCAAAAATCATAGGACAATCCCCTTTAACAGATTTCAGCGCCGGCAGGCATATCCTTTTCCGGAACCATTAAGGAGAGTTCGCCCTTTTCATCTTCCGCGCAGAGAATCATGCCCTCTGACATAACGCCCGCCAGTTTTGCCGGTTTTAGGTTTACCAGTACCATTACTTTTTTGCCCACCATATCTTCCGGTTTATAATGAGCTTTAATGCCGGATACAATCTGGCGTACCTGACTGCCGATTTTCACCTGGGAACAGAGCAGTTTTTTTGATTTTTTCACTTCCTCACAGGAGATGATCTCGCCTATCTGAAACTGCATTTTCATAAAGTCATCATAGGAAATTTCTTCTTTGGGTTCGATATCGATTGCCGGGCTTTCCGGTTCTTTTGACGCAGTTTCCGCCGCTTTTTTGGCCTCCACTTTCTCCATGACTTCTTTGATATCCAGACGGGCGAACAGGATCTCAGGTTTTTCCGTCACTTTATTTCCGGAAGGATAGAGACCGAAAGTGGCCAGATCATCATAGTCACGTTTTGGGGCATTTAACTGGGTACGGATTCTTTCGGCAGTTTCCGGCATATAGGATTCCAGAAGTTCCGCACCGATGCAGATGCCTTCCACCAGATTGTAAAGCACCGTTGCCAGACGGTCCTTTTTCTCTTCGTCTTTTGCCAGAGCCCATGGCATGGTTTCATCGATATATTTGTTGCATCGTTTAAAGAGATTGAAGATTTCTGTCATGGCGTCCGCCACACGGAGACCTTCCATTTTTTCCGCCACTTTATCCCGGGTTCCGGAAGCCACAGCCTTCAGATCCTCGTCCACCGGATCACACACGTTTTTATTTTCCACTACGCCGCCGAAATACTTATTGGACATGGAGATGGTCCGGTTGACCAGATTACCCAGAGTGTTGGCCAGTTCGGAATTCATCCGTTCCACCATCAGTTCCCAGGTGATGACGCCGTCGTTTTCAAAGGGCATTTCATGAAGCACGAAGTAACGCACAGCGTCTACGCCGAAGAATTCCACCAGCTCGTCGGCATAGAGAACATTACCCTTGGACTTGCTCATCTTGCCGTCTCCCTGAAGAAGCCAGGGATGACCGAAGATCTGTTTCGGAAGAGGCAGATCCAGGGCCATCAGGAAAATGGGCCAGTAAATAGTATGGAAGCGGATGATATCCTTTCCGATCAGATGAAGATCCGCCGGCCAGTTTTTCTTAAAGAGGTCGGAGCTGTTTCCGTCGCAGTCGTAGCCGATGCCGGTAATATAGTTGGTCAGAGCGTCCAGCCAGACATAGGTGACATGTTTGGGGTCAAAGGGTACGGGAATGCCCCAGGTGAAGGAAGTTCTGGATACGCAGAGATCCTGAAGACCTGGAAGCAGGAAATTATTCATCATCTCGTTTTTCCGGGATATCGGCTGGATAAACTCCGGATGGGTGTTGATATATTCAATGAGACGGTCCGCGTATTTGCTCATTTTAAAGAAGTAGGCTTCTTCTTTGGCAGGAGTGACAGGTCTGCCGCAGTCCGGACATTTTCCGTCCACCAGCTGAGACTCTGTGAAGAAAGATTCACAGGGAGTACAGTACATACCTTCGTAATATCCTTTGTAGATATCTCCCTGGTCGTAAAGTTTCTGGAAAATTTTCTGCACCTGAGCCTCGTGGTCTTTGTCTGTGGTGCGGATAAATTTGTCATAGGACGTATTCATCAGATCCCAGATCCGTTTGATTTCTCCAGCCACTTCATCTACGAATTCTTTAGGGGTTACTCCCTTCTCAGCGGCTTTCAGTTCCACCTTCTGTCCGTGTTCGTCGGTTCCCGTCTGAAAAAATACGTCATAGCCCTGCTGCCTTTTGAAACGGGCGATACTGTCCGCCAGCACGATCTCATAGGTATTGCCGATATGGGGTTTTCCTGAGGTGTAGGCGATGGCCGTCGTCATGTAATATTTTTGTTTTTCCATTTCAATGATTCCTCCTTTTACCATCATAGAAAAAAAGACTCATCTTCCCAATCTGAGAAGACGAGTCATAATTGCCCGTGTTACCACTTCTGTTCATCTTAAGCCTCGCAGCGAAAGACCTCACTGGGTACGTGTCATACCCGCTCGCTATAACAGGCGAATCCTGTCGCAGCCTGCCGTATACCGGATGTATACGGGTCGGTGCGCCTCTCAGAAGCCATCTTCCTAAAGCATCCGTTCATCCCTCTCAGCCTCCGGGAATTCTCTGTGGAACGCATTGCTGAAGTACTCTCTTCGTCACGGTGTTTTTCCTGATTACTTTCAGGTTACCATAAGGCAGTCAAAATGTAAAGGTTAAATTTAATACCGGTAAATCTCGGTCACAGTTCCTGTCTCCAGATCTTTTTCAAAAAGAGCGGAATACTGACGGCTGTATCCGGTACGCCATCCGATGGATGAGGAAGGATCTCCGATACAGGCGTCCAGACGGTAGTATACGATATTGCCGGCCAGCGTGGCATCTTCCAGATAAATTGTGCTGTCACTGTTCATAACACCCATAAGACCGCTGCCAAAGGAAGCGTAATCTTCAGGGGAAACCAGAAGTTCAGCCTGACCGCCGGCTGCCCGGTTATAATAGTATAAGTTTCCTTCCAGGGAATAGTATTCCTGCATTCCCGCTGTGGTATAGGAGGAATCCGGATCATCCACCACGGCGGTTCCATCCTCCGCTACCCGGAAGCAGGGTTCGTAGAATACTTCAGAGCCGGAAGCGATATGGCCATCGGAGCCGTCCCGGTTCACGCACGCCACTTTTCCGCCCTGATACAGTACGGCGCTTCCGCCGTAAGAGCCGAAGGCGAAATAAATCCGGTCGTCCTGGTAGGCAATCTGGGAGATGGTACAGTAACTGTCTACCGGAAAATCAGGTACCGCGGTATATAAATTCTGTACCTGCTGAGTGTCGACGAAAACGCAGGACAGGGTTGCCTGCAAAGCGCCGGATTCCTGAGGCTGGAAATAAATCGCGCCATCGTGATAATCCAGGTACTGCGACGCGTTGGTGACAAGGGGTGTGAGGCCGCCGTCTTCCGACGTAATAAAAATAGTCCGGGTATCGTCTCCGTTCATAATGTAGCCGATGGCTCTGCCGTCGCCGGTTACCGCTTTTAAATGGCCGGCTCCGTAATTGGTGATTTCTCCGGTGTCCAGCGCATAGGAGAAAAGATTGGTGTGGGCCGCGTCTGTGCTGGAGGGATCCGGCATATCAAAGAAAAGTCTGCCGCCGCCGATTCCCAGGGTTCCGCAGTCGTAGATATAGGCATCGCCCATAGCAGTGGATTCTAAAAGCACCTGTTCCGTACCGTCCGCATCGCGGCAGACCAGCTGATTGGACGCCAGCCAGCCGGAACCGAAGTAGGCGAGAGCGCCGGTGGGTTCATAGCTTTGCGCGTTATATTTCCAGTAAAAGATTCTGTCGTCCATTCCCACCACGCTTCCGGTAAAAGCATTTTCAGCGGGTTCTTCCTGGGGCGCGGCTGTTGGCTCCGCGTCATTTTCATCACCGGAAGCTGTTTCAGACTCTACCTCTCCGATTTTATCTTCAATTTTTTCTTTATAATCGTCAGAGACCTGGGGATAAATGGAAATCATCTTATCCCGGATCAGATCGCTTTCGCCGGTAGCGTCGTAACCAGTCAGCAGCACGTCGGCAGCCTGATCATAGTCTTCCGTGGCAATGTAGACGTCAGACAGACGGATGTGCCCCGTTTCCTTCTTTTCATCAATATGAATAGCATTTTGATATGCAATGGCGGCGTCTTCATAATTCATTTCCTGCAGGTATCTGTCGCCCAGGGACAGCTGCTCATTGTAGTCTCTGGTTTTGTTGATCCGAAGAAAGATCATCAGAAATAAAGCCAGCAGAGCGGCAATGATGACGATGAAGACACCGATTAATACATTTTTTGTGTTCTTTTTCATTTTCATAGCCTTCCTTCTACAGATGTTTATGTACCTGAGTACATATAGTTGTTGCGGGACAAAATATTCTGGTCTTGCTGTATTTATTTTAGCAACTTACATTCCGCAGATCCAGCTTTTTCTTGGGCATTTTATTTTTGTTCCTGAAATTAACAGTTGACGGATAATAAAATATCCTGTATTATAATGATAACGATTATTATTATTGAAAGGAGGAGAATATGGCAGCACTGAAATACAGCCGTCAGCGTGAATCCATAAAGGAATTTCTGATGACCCGGAAAGATCATCCCACAGCAGATACTATATATGAAAATATCCGGATGATTTATCCTAACGTCAGTCTCGGTACCATATACCGGAATCTGTCTCTTCTGGAAAATATCGGGGACATATGCAGGATTACTGTTGAGAATGGACCAGATCGTTTTGACAGCAACACCAATCACCATCACCATTTTATCTGTCGGCGGTGCCACAGTGTGACAGACCTGGAGATGGAAAATATTGACTATATCAAAGAAGTGGCTTCTCAGAACTTCGATGGAGTCATTGAACGATATGTGACCAATTTTTACGGGCTGTGTAAAGATTGTGCAAAAAATATGAAAACTGCTTAAATATCTATTGACATTATAATTATTATGTGGTAACTTAAAATAGTAATAATTACTATTATTAAGAAAAATAAAAAGAAAAGGAGAACATGGCAATGAAAAAATTCGTTTGTAGCGTATGTGGTTATGTTTATGAGGGAGAAGCAGCACCGGAAAAATGTCCGCAGTGTGGAGCGCCGGCAGATAAATTTGTAGAACAGTCAGCAGATCGCAGCTGGGCTGCAGAACATGTAGTTGGAGTTGCTCAGGGTGTCAGTGAAGATATTCTTGAAGACTTAAGAGCAAATTTCAATGGTGAATGTTCAGAAGTTGGTATGTACCTGGCTATGGCAAGAGTAGCTCACAGAGAAGGTTATCCGGAGATCGGCCTTTACTGGGAGAAAGCTGCTTACGAAGAAGCAGAGCATGCAGCTAAATTTGCAGAACTTCTGGGTGAAGTTGTAACAGACAGCACCAAGAAAAACCTGGAAATGAGAGTAGAAGCTGAAAACGGAGCAACTGCAGGAAAATTTGATCTGGCAAAACGTGCCAAAGCTGCTAATCTGGACGCTATTCATGATACCGTTCATGAGATGGCAAGAGACGAAGCTCGTCTCTTGCCATCTCGTGTACTGTATCGTGGATAGCGTCAAGGTTAGCTGCTTTAGCGCGTTTTCGAGCTCCTTTAATTATAAGGGTTTAATGGAAATTCTGTCAACTAAAAAAGTACACTTTTTAGTACACAACTTTATAACAACTATGAAGAACTTTCTGTAAAAAAGTACACCAAAAGTACACTTTTATAGGAGGTTTTATCATGTCTAAACAAGAATTTGCAGGAGTTTATCAGTTGGAAAATGGTTATTGGGGATTCCGATATACGGTTGTTCTTAACGGAAAGAGAAAAGAGGGAAAGAAAACAAGGAATGAAGAGGGGAAACCGTTTAAAACACAGAAGCAGGCAGCCAAGGCAAGAGAACAGATTATTGCAAAAGAGAAAATACAAAGTCAATTACCGCTACAAAAGAAAATCGAAAGAAAAAGGGTTCAAGAAATATTTCAAGAATATTGTGAGAAAGGAAGAAGCGGAAAAGCCTTTGCAACTATTAGAAAACAAGATAGTTTATGGGAAAATCATTTAAAAGATAAGTTTGGAAAGAAATATTTAGATGATATTACAATCGCAGATATACAA
>JBMNRA010000025.1:0-37815 GCA_050944415.1 Ruminococcus sp. | reverse complement strand
TTCAATCCCTGGATATACAGCTAAGAAGGTAATCTGGTTTAATGCACACCTAGGAAATATATAAATGATGAAACGCAAAGGGATACTTCTATATTTTTTCAACTTAAAGTATCTTGACGCTATCTCAGTTTATTCTTTTCTTGAACAATATTGATATTATATGCTATGATAGGAAAAATGTTGAGAGCAAGGAGTTATTCATGAAAGTTATCACTGAACCCGGCGTTTTGCTTCAGTCAGAACGCTATTTTTCCACTCCATCATCTCTGGCACGGCAGCTTTTCCTGTATATCACCCGGTGCGGCCATTATTACTGCGACTACCACTACGATTTTCTGGATTCCTGTGATGTGGGCAGACTGGACAGCCACAAAACATTCCTTCTGGACTACATCCGCAAAGGAGCCATGACCATTGAATCCGATGGAAAGCAATTTACCGCCGAGGCCGGTCAGATCGCACTGACCGACTGTAAAAAACCTCACCGTTTCCATGTAAGCCACTACGCGGAACGTATCTGGATCCATTTTGACGGAGCCTGCGCCGGAGATTTTTTTGAACAGATTATTGCCTTTCACAATGGAAGACCAGTCTTTACCCCTTATCCGGAAAGCAGAATAGAACGGGATATGACGGAAATTTTTACTCTGTTAAAAGACGGAATCCATACAGAAGCCGACATTTCCAAACGGATTTATTCCCTCCTGTGCAATCTTCTGATTCCGCCGGGAGATATTTCTCTGAATACACAGGATCCCATTAATCTGGCCCTGGACTATATGAAACGGCACCTCTTTGAAGATCTTTCCGTCAGAAAAGTCGCCTCCGTGGCCGGTTTAAGTCCCTCCCATTTTTCCCGGCAGTTCCGCAGCCGCACAGGATTTTCGCCCCATGAGTTCATCGTTTTGCACCGGATTGACGAGGCAAAAGCCCTGCTTCACACCACCGATCTCTCTGTCAAGGAAATTGCCTACCGCACCGGCTATCACAGTGAAGTTAACTTTATCACATCTTTTACCGGAAAAGTAGGGCTGTCTCCTTCGGCATTCCGCGATATCCGATCCGTCTGAAAAAAAACAGATAACAAAACTCCCTGCAGCAGTCATGAATAAACTGCCGCAGGGAGTTTTTACAGGGGTATTACTTAAAGTATTCCACACCGGATTCAAAAATCTGAATATCCTGCTGTCCATAGATATTAATTGCCACACCGTCATCCCGGCGTTCAGAATGAGCCATTTTACCCAGTATTCTTCCGTCCGGACTGGTAATGCCTTCAATGGCACGGTAGGAACCATTTACATTCCATTCTTCATCCATAGAAACATTTCCCATAGGATCACAGTACTGAGTAGCCACCTGACCGTTGGCAAACAGTTTGTCCAGCCACTCTTCGCTGGCAACAAACCGTCCTTCTCCATGGGATGCCGGATTAGTATAAACGCCTCCCAGCTGTGCTTTCATCAGCCATGGGGAATGACTGGTCATTACCTTTGTATATACCATTTTGGAAATATGGCGTCCCACTGTATTATAGGTCAGCGTAGGGGAATCTTCACTCTGTCCCACGATTTTCCCATAGGGCACCAGTCCCAGTTTAATCAATGCCTGGAATCCGTTGCAGATTCCCAGCGCCAGACCGTCCCTCTCATCCAGAAGCTTCATAACCGCTTCCTGAATCTTTTCATTTCGGAAAGCCGTGGCAAAAAATTTGGCGGAACCGTCCGGTTCGTCACCGGCGGAAAAGCCACCGGGGAACATAATAATCTGAGCCTGACTGATGGCTTTTTCAAACACCTGAACGGAATCCCTGATGTCTTCTTCGGTCAGATTTTTAAATACCCTTGTGATAACGTCAGCCCCTGCCCGTTCAAAAGCTTTTTTACTATCATACTCACAGTTGGTTCCCGGGAATACGGGAATGAACACGGTGGGACGGGCTGTTTTATGTTTACAGATATATACGGAATTCTGCTGATACAGAGGACTTTCCACCGGATTTCTCTGATCCGTGCCCCTGGTTTTAAACACTTCCTCCAGAGTTCCTTTCCATGCTGCCAGCGCTTCATCCAAAGGAAGCGATACGCTTCCGTATTCAAATACATCCTTATCCGTCACTTCACCGATCACCCGGTAAGTACAGGACAATTCTCCCAGCTTTCCATCCGGCACTTCACAGATAAGATCACCGAAGCCCGGAGCAAAGAAATCTCTGGGATCCAGGTCATGTTCAATCTTCACGCCCATCTTATTGCCGAAAGCCATCTTGCTGACAGCCGCTGCAATTCCATGACGATCCAGGGCATAGGCGGAAATGATACGCCCCGCCTGAATATCCTGATACACTCTGTCGTACAGATCCATGGTCTGTCCGTAATCCGGGAGATCATACTCATTCTGAGGCAGACGGATCCAGATCAGACGGCTGCCGGCTTTTTTCAGTTCCGGTGTAATAATATCCTGCTGCTTTGCCACATCCACCGCAAAAGACACCAGTGTAGGCGGTACGTCTATATCATTGAAGGTTCCGGACATACTGTCCTTTCCACCGATAGACGGCAGGCCGAATCCCAGCTGCGCATCATAGGCTCCCAGGAGAGCTGCAAAGGGCTGACTCCACCTGGAAGGATCTTCCGTCATCCGGCGGAAATATTCCTGGAAAGTAAAACGGATCTTTCTGTAATCGCCGCCGGACGCAAGAATGCGGGCAATAGATTCTGTCACCGCATATACGGCCCCGTGATAGGGACTCCAGCTGGATACATAGGGATCGAAGCCATAGCTCATCATAGTTACCGTATTGGTCTTTCCGTTCTGTACCGGAACCTTTGCCACCATAGCCTGGGTTTCCGTCAGCTGAAACTGTCCGCCATAAGGCATCAGCACGCTTCCCGCTCCGATAGAAGAGTCAAACATTTCCACCAGACCTTTCTGCGAGCAAACATTCAGATCCTTAAGGGTATTCACCCAGGCAGCCCTGACATCTTCCACATCATTTCTTACGTTTAATATATTACCCTCTCTGCTGGGAATATCCACCAGCACTTCCGTCTCCTGATGAGCGCCGTTAGTATCCAGAAAAGCTCTGGAGATATTGACGATCTCCTTGCCTCTCCACTTCAAAACCAGACGGGGACTTTCCGTAACTACAGCCACTTCCACTGCTTCCAGATTTTCTTCATGAGCATAGGCCAGAAACTGTTCTACATCGGAAGGATCCACCACAACGGCCATCCTTTCCTGAGATTCGGAAATGGCGATTTCCGTTCCGTCCAGTCCGGCATACTTTTTCGGTACTTTATCCAGATTGACTTCCAGTCCGGCTGCCAGCTCGCCAATGGCCACAGATACTCCGCCCGCGCCGAAATCATTGCATTTCTTAATCAGACGGCTGACTTCTTCCCGTCGGAACATTCTCTGAATCTTGCGTTCTGTAGGCGCGTTACCTTTCTGGACTTCCGCGCCGCAGGTCTCAATGGATTCCTCCGTATGCACCTTGGAAGAACCGGTGGCTCCGCCGCATCCGTCACGGCCGGTACGGCCTCCCAGCAGAATAATGATATCTCCCGGATCAGATGTTTCCCGGATAACAGCCCGCCGGGGCGCCGCGCCCATAACCGCGCCGATCTCCATTCGTTTCGCCACGTAATCGGGATGATAGATTTCTTTTACATATCCTGTGGCCAGCCCAATCTGGTTTCCGTAGGAACTGTATCCGTGAGCCGCGGAACGAACCAGTTTTTTCTGAGGCAGTTTGCCCTTCATGGTCTCTTTCACCGATACGGTAGGATCCGCCGCTCCTGTCACTCTCATAGCCTGGTACACATAAGTTCTTCCGGAAAGAGGATCCCGGATTGCTCCGCCGAGGCAGGTAGCAGCGCCGCCGAAAGGTTCGATTTCCGTAGGATGATTGTGCGTCTCATTTTTAAAATTGATCAGCCATTCTTCCGTCTCTCCGTCCACATCCACCGGCACCACGATGCTGCAGGCATTGATCTCCTCGGATTCCTCCTGATCTTCCAGCTTTCCTTCTGCTTTCAGCTTTTTCATAGCCATCAGAGCCAGATCCATCAGGCAGACAAATTTGTCATCCCGCCCCTGATAAATCACTTCTCTGTCCGCCAGATACTGCTGATAGGTGCGGACAATAGGCTCTTTATAATCTCCTTCTTTAAACTCCACTTTCGTCAATTCTGTGGAGAAAGTAGTATGACGGCAGTGATCGGACCAGTAAGTATCCAGCACCCGGATCTCCGTCATCGTGGGATTTCTCTTTTCCTCCTCACAGAAATAGCGGTGAATATGAAGGAAATCCTTAAAGGTCATAGCCAGATTCAGAGACTGATACAGTTCCTGAAGCTCTCCTTCAGACATACCCGTAAATCCGTCAAAAACTTTCACATCCGCCGGCTCATCAAAAACTGTCACCAGCGTATCCGGCTTCACCATACCGGTCTCCCTGGAATCCACCGGATTGATGCAGTGATTCTTCACTGCGGCAAACTCCTCATCACTGATTTCCCCTTCCAGTACGTATGTGGTAGCGGAACGGATAATGGGTTTTTCATCCTCCTTCAGAAACTGAATACACTGAACGGCGGAATCCGCCCTCTGGTCAAACTGTCCCGGAAGATATTCTACGGAAAATACCCGGGCGCCTTCGGCCATATCAAAGGTTTCCCGGTAAAGCACATCCACCGGCGGTTCTGAAAACACACTGTGACACGCTTTTTCAAATACGTCCTCCGAGATATTTTCCACATCATAGCGGATTAAAACCCGTACCTTTGTAACCCCTGAAATTCCCAGATAGCTGCTGATCTCATGCCTCAGTTCTCTGGCCGCAACCGCGTAATCCGGTTTTTTCTCCACATAAACTCTACTTACCTTACCCATACGTTCTCCTCTCCTCTTATTTCAGAGCTGCAATAACTTCCACTTCACAGAGTACATTTTTCGGCAATGTTTTCACCGCCACGCAGGAACGTGCCGGCCTGCCGGTAAAATAACTGCCGTAAACTTCATTGAAAGCCGCAAAATCATCCATATCTGCAAGAAAACAAGTCGTCTTCACCGCCTGCTCATAGCTGCATCCGGCTTCCTTCAGAACCTCTCCCAGATTCTTCATCACCTGTTCGGCCTGTTCCCGGATTCCCCCCTCTACAATGTTTCCTGTAGCAGGATCAATGGGAATCTGTCCCGAAGTAAATACCATATCATTCGCGATCACCGCCTGAGAATAAGGACCGATCGCTGCCGGTGCTTTCGTAGTGCTGACTGTCTTCATGTTTGTTCTCCTCTCTTAAGAAAGTTTCTTTCTATCTCTATAGAAACCATTATAGCGAATAATGTCTGCATGCGTCAAGAAGAGCCGGATTCTGACCAGAACTCTTTCAGAATCTTCTCCACCTCTCCCAGCGTACAGGAACTGTACTCTCTCCATTCCCTGGGAAAAAGCCGGCGGTAATCCGCAGTCAGGAAGCGTTCGTCCAGCAGCGCGACAATCCCCTGATCCCGTTCCGTCCGTATGACTCTTCCTGCCGCCTGAAGTACTTTGTTCATTCCCGGATACCGGTAAGCATAATTAAATCCGTCCTCTCCCTGCTCATCGTAATACTTCTTCAGAATATCCCGTTCCATGCTGATTCCCGGTATTCCCGTTCCCACCAGTACCGCACCGATCAGTTTTTCCCCAATCAGGTCAATTCCTTCGGAAAATATACCTCCCATCACGCAGAATCCGGCCACTGAAGTTCTGGAATTACCCTCGAATCTCTCAAGAAACTGTTCCCTCTCCTTCTCCCCCATAGAAGGGGTCTGGACCAGACATTCCACCGGTTCATCTCCCCCGGAATATCTCTGAAATGCCTGAAAAACATCATTCAGCATCTGATAAGAAGGGAAGAAAACCATATAGTTTCCGGAATGAGCCGATATAATCCGTCGGATATACCGTGCGATTTTATCGTATTCCCCGGGACCTCTCCGCCTGTAGCGGCTGCTGACTTCCCGTCCGATCAATATTTTTCTGTTCTCCCTGGGAAAAGGCGATTCCACGTATATGGCGTAATCTTCTCCATCCGGGCTTCCCAACAGTTTTTTATAATAGGTGATGGGCAAAAGCGTGGCTGAAAAGAAGACGCTGCCCTTCCCTTTTTTCAAATACTGTTGCAGATTATTAGCAGGATTGACGCAGAACAGCCGGATATAAAATCTCCCCTTTTCATCGTGATACGTATACACCACGTAATTATCATCCAGAAGCTCGCAGACATTCAAAAAGTTCAGCACCTGAAAGTAGAACTCCAGCACCTCTGTTTTCAGATCACTCTCCGGCGCTTCCTCCAGAAAACTTTCCAGCTCACCCTGCAGATTCATCAAAGTAAGCGGCAGAGCTCCCGGTCCCGGAAGAATCTGAAAGGTATCACAATCCCTTTTCAGTTCCAGAAGCTGACGATTGCATCGATTCAGATACCTGGCCGCTTTTTTGCTGTAAGGCGCCAGTTTTCCTTTCATTTTAAGAATATCCTCCTTACAGAGAAGTGCGCTGTACATTTCCCTTCCCCGCTCCGCAAGATTATGAGCTTCATCAATAAGGAAAATATACTCCCCTTTTACATTTTCCCCAAAAAAGCGGCGCAGGTGTACTCTGGGATCAAACACGTAATTATAATCACAGATTACGGCATCCGTCCACACCGCCAGATCAAGACTCATTTCATAAGGACAGACATTCCACTTTTCACTGTGCTTTAAAAGCTTTTCCCTGGTATACTCATTGTCCTGCGTAAGAATTTCGTAAACGGCGTCATTCACCCTGTCAAAATGCCCCTTGGCCCTGGGACAGGAAACCGGACTGCACACGGATTCCTGACAGACACACATTTTTTCTCTGGCCGTAAGGGTAATCACCTTATACTGAAGCCCCCGGCTCTTCAGAATAGAAAATGCCTCTTCCGCCACCGTGCGGGCAATGGTTCTGGCCGTGAGATAAAAGATCATTTCTCCCAGTCCTTCTCCCACGGCACGGACGGCCGGATAAACCACTGACATGGTTTTCCCCACGCCTGTAGGCGCCTGTACAAACAACTCCTTATTTCTCAATATGGTACGATAGACACTGCTCACAATGGTCCTCTGGCCTTCCCTGTAGGGAAAAGGAAACTCCAGTCCCTGCATGGACTGATTCCTCAGCAATCTCCAGTGATGCTGAAAACTGGCCCACTGATAATATTTTTCCAGAAGAACATCGAACCAAAGTTCCAGTTCCTCCGCCGGATACTCTTCCTGGAAACGGCGGATCTCCTCGCTTTCCATATTACAGTAGGTAATCTGAATGGTTATTTTTCTGCATGAGTGCTCTCTGGCATACATCCATCCGTAGCACTTTGCCTGAGCCAGATGAAGGGGGGCCGGTCCGGAAAAATCATCCAGCTCCCGGCAGGTTCCCTTGATCTCATCAATAAGAACCCCTTCCTCTTCCTCTACGATTCCGTCCGCTCTGCCCTCCAGCAGAAGGTCAAAAGCATCATACTGTTTCTGGTACCGCAGAGTCACCTCCGGCTGATAACCGACGCCCATACTTTTTTGAATTTTTCTGTGAATCTTTCCGCCCAGCTGCATTGCGTCTCTGTCAGGCGCTCCTCCCTTTCTGCTGTCCAGATCTCCGGAGCGCAAAATAAACTCCACCAGACTGCGGACGGATATTTTTATTAAATCTCTCTCCATATTCAAAAAAACAGGTGCAGAAACACCGCCCGGCATTTCTGCACCTTACGCTTACCTCTCTGATACTGTATCAGGCTATTGCAAATTTTTCCAATGTACGATTAAATTCCTGATTCTCACCGTAACACTGTACTGTGAGGGGCTTTGTAAGATCCATACT
Source organism: Ruminococcus sp. (assembly GCA_050944415.1). Classification (GTDB taxonomy): domain Bacteria; phylum Bacillota; class Clostridia; order Lachnospirales; family Lachnospiraceae; genus Ruminococcus_G. The sequence continues at coordinate 29,927 of JBMNRA010000025.1, read as the reverse complement.
CAGAATCCCCAGAATTGATTTTGCATCCACAATCACTCTGTTGTAGAAAATATCAATGTCAAAATCACATTTTCCGGCGGCCGCTACAAATTCACGTACATCCTCTGTGGCATTCAATCTGATTTTACATTCTGCCATAATATTCATCCCTCGCTTTATGAAACATCTGAGTTTTTGGGTTCAGATTATTATGGCACCGAAGTTCTGGAAAGTCAATTGAATTCTTGCCTAATTTTTTCCCCGAATCATATCTGTTTCCGGTAATTATTTCCTAAAATTGTACATATTTTCCTATCAGCCGAGAATACTTTTCAGCTCCTCAACTTTTATCTGATGGAATCTGCCCTCATCGGCTGCCTTTGCATATTCCGGATGTACGGGAATCCTGCCCAGTACTGGAAGCTGATATTCCATCGCTACCTGATCAACTTTGCTCTCTCCGAAAATCGGAATCTTTTTACCGCAGTCCGGACATACTGCATAGCTGTAGTTTTCTACTACTCCCAGCACCGGTATTTTCATCATCTCCGCCATCTTCACCGCTTTTTTCACAATCATCTTCACCAGATCCTGAGGTGAAGTTACCACTACAACTCCGTCTACCGGCAGTGACTGGAACACTGTCAACGGAACATCCCCGGTTCCCGGAGGCATATCCACCAGAAGGAAATCCAGATTGCCCCAGATAACATCTGTCCAGAACTGTTTTACCATATTCGCAATCACCGGTCCTCTCCAGATCACCGGGTCATCCTCATTTTTCAGCAGCAGGTTAATGGACATAATTTTAATCCCGTTTTCCGCTACCCTTGGTTCAATTCCTCTCTCACTGGCTGCCGCCGCCTCTTTAATTCCATACATTCTGGGAATGGACGGGCCGGTAATATCCGCATCCAGCACGCCCACCTGAAAACCCTGAGCCGCCAGCTGATTTGCAATGGAAGCGGTAACCATAGATTTACCCACGCCGCCTTTTCCGCTGATGACGCCAATTACTTTGCCAATATTGGAATCTTTGTTCATCTCCGCCCGGAAACTCTGAGGCTGCCTGCTGGCACACCCCTCACAGCTTTCTTTTGTACATGACGAATTGCTGCATTCTTTTGCCATTTTTCTCCCTCTTTCCTCTTTATTTGATAAATCTGTCAATTGCCTTCTGAAGCTCCTTCAATGTCTCTCTGTCACCGCTTTCAATGGCATCTACGATACAATGCTCAATATGATCCTGAAGGATCACCTTGCCCGTGTTATTAATAGCCGCCTTTACTGCAGACAGCTGTATCAGCACCTCACTGCAGTCCCGTCCGTCTTCCACCATGCGTTTTATGGACTCCAGATGTCCAATTGCTCTGGAAATCCGGTTAATGACAGCTTTTGTATTCTGATGGGTATGGGTGTGGGTGTGGGGATGCGCATGTTCCACCACAGTCCCGTCTTCCAACACATGAGAATGTGTTCTGTTATTTTCCGTCAATCTTTTTCCTCCTGCATACAGGAAACTTATATTTCAGTAAATGTCATCCTTTGCTTAATTCCGGAAGTGGTGATATCGAATATCACAGTCCCATCTTTATGATCCGTGATATCATACTGCAGCACTTTATCCTTAAACTTATGTTTCACATATTCTTCCGGATTATCCGTCTCTATCTCATCAAAAAAAACGTCTCTCATCTGGTTATTGGCACACTGATTAAAAATTTCCCAAATTACTTCATATGATTTCAACCGTCTCTCCTCCATATCATACCAGTATATTCCCGTTTTCACAACCTCGCCCGGGGGATATTACTGCTCCTCTTCTTCAAAATCCACAATAGTATAATACCCCCGGTCCGTTACATTGATCTCCCTTACGATACCCTTTCTTGCTTTCAGTCTTTCATGAGGTCCATAGTTTTTGCTCATGGCCACAGCAGGTACAATGGTATAATAATAGGAAGTGGGAAGAGCGCTCTCCGTCACTTCCACCTGCTGTCCGACTTCCAGCAGACCATGGCGTTCCATTTTAAATTCCATGCTTCTCAACGGCATTACCTCCATCCGTGCAAGAAAATTGTAAAAAAGTTTTCGACATTTGTCAAGTATCGATGCCTGTCATATATTTTAAAAAGGGAATGCATATTTCTCTTCATGCATTCCCTCTTTCTCCAGATTTCCGCCGACCGTCAGGCGGCCAGATTTTCCTTGAAAATCACGTGCTTTACTTTTTCCAGCGCGAACATCAGCGCATATCCCAATACTCCGCAGGAGAGCACTTCGCCGATTCCTACCGTTCCCATCATAAAGGGAATTGGCAGCGGTACACCGTAGCCATACTTCAGTACAAACGGCACAATCAGTATATTCATAATAATCGGCGGCAGCGGCACCAGGAACTTATGCTTTCTCAGCAGATAAGAACCAACCGCTCCGATCAGCGTGGCAATGCTTCCGAAAACCACGTCAACGACAATGGCTCCGCCTAACGTATTGCCCAGAATACAGCCGATAAACAGGCCGGGGATGGCCGCCGGCGTAAACATAGGCAGCACCGTCAGCGCCTCAGATATTCTCACCTGAACCTCGCCAAAGCTGAATGCCGAAAAAACAACGGTTACAACAACATAAATGGCCGCAATCATAGCAGCCTGGGTGATAAACACCACTTTCTTGTCTCTCATGACACTCACTCCTTTAGTATTTTTTTTACGTGTGGAAGGTCTCGAACACACGGTTATATTTGCCGCGTACAGCAGTATGAACCGCTTCTCACAGCGGTTCATAGTATAACATATCAATCAGGGAAATACAAGACAATTCTGTCACATAAACATTTCTATAGCCGCATCACCCAGGAAATATCCTGCTCCCACAAAAACCAGATTCCAGATAAATACGCCAAGCAGAGAGCTGACCGTGTATTTTACAAAATTCATTTTCACCATCCCTGCTGGGATGGAAATCAGCGTCCTTGCCACTGGAAGGAGCTTGCTGACAAACACTCCAATGCAGCCCTTTTCCCGAAGCATGTCTATCTTCTTTTCCACAGTCTCCTTATGTTTTGGAAACTTTCTGAAATACCAGCCCAGAATTTTATTGCCGCCCAGGCGTCCCAGCAGATATAAAATCCAGCTTCCGGTCAGCCCCGCTGCCACAGACAGCAGCATAACCAGCGGAAAGCTGATCTCGCCTCTGGCCGCCCAGATACCGGCCAGAGGCATAATCACTCCGGCTGGAAAACCCGGAAGATTCATATATTCCAGCAACACAATCACATAGATAAAAATCGCACCGTATCTCAGGAAATATTCCGTCAAAGCCTGAATATCCACAGGGGACGCCTCCTTTCTTTTTACGCCCTCTACTTTACCACAAAAAAAGGCAAAAAAAACGAAAAAAAATATTAATTTTTTCTTTTCTTTTTCAGACTTCGAATTATGAGACCCGCCAGCAGCAGTATAAATACCAGACCCACGCCCAGCACTGCGATGCGGTTTACCTGTCTTTCCCTCCGGATGGCCGGTTCTGACGATTCCCAGGGGATCCCTTCAAAAGGAATATTCACCTCCGCCGGACTTTCCGCCTGCAAACTCTCCTCTTCTTTTGCTTCCTCCTGCTCTTTCTCGCTTAGATTCCGGTTGGAACCGCCGGTTCTGCTGCAGTATACCACATACCGCTGATAATTCTGGGTGTAGGGATGGCAGGTAACGAGAGTCAGCAGATCCTCTCCCTCGATAATTTTCACCGCGTCAATATCCGTCGGTTCAATCACAATGGTTTTCACCACCTGGTACGTAAGCGTCCCCCATAGATTAGTAACCCTGACTTCATCACCAGGCTGCAGAACTTCAATATCCTGAAACATGGGAGAAGTATACCAGCCCCGGTGAGCGGCAATGACGCAATTGGTATTTTCTCCGCCGATGGGCATGCTGGTCTGACTGAGCACCACAGCTCCCTTACTCATATTTTCCTCATTGGCTCCAATATACAGCGGAAGCTCTACATTCATGGCATCTATGGTGATATAGCCCACCATGTCGTCCTCCAGACCGGTGGATGGAAAATCAAATACATTCTGCTGATAACTCCAGGCATCACACAGACTTTCCTGATTCTCTTGATAGATTCGCCGGTTGTATGCCTCCATTTCGGAAAAGAGCTGCGCGTAGGCCATAGTACCGCCGGAAGAAGACCCCTCCGGGGAGTCGGAGGAATCTGAAGATGCTTTACCGGTTTCACTGATCACCTTATCCATACTTTCGCCGCAGTTTTCTGTGATTTCCCGGAAATGACGGATGGACGCCCGGTTTTTATGTTCTGCAGCCGCCGACCGCCCTATCGGATAAAAGACGAGGAGAAATCCCGCCGCAAATATCACAGCCACAATCAAATACAGTAAAATCCTTTTCATCATTTCTTTTGTCCCTTGTTCCGGATTCTTTTTACAATACGTATTACGATAATCAGAAGGATCAGTACGCCTACGCCAGCCGCAACGGCAACGAGATATTCCGCCCGCCATCCGGAATCGCCATTGACAACCTGCTCACTGTCCGCCGCTTCTGTCTCCTCATAGGGCACTCTGCTTCCCCGCACCAGCAGCCGGTGAGTATTGACCGCGTAAGGCGTACAGGTCAGCAGCGTCACCAAATCCTCTCCTTCCACCGGCTGAATCAGCGACAGTTCTTCCGGAAGAATTACCTCGATCTGGTCCACTTCATAGGCCAGCGTCTGATCCAGTACATGAATATAAAAAATATCCCCCTCTGCCATCTCGTCCAGTCTGGTAAACAATTCCGCGCTTGGCAGACCCCGGTGGGCGCTGATGACGGAATGATTTCCCTCTCCTCCGATGGGCAGAGCCGTCACATCCAGGTGTCCGGCCCCCATGGCCAGAACCTCTTCGCTGGTTCCATGATAAATGGGAAGATAAACGTCGATCTTCGGTATCTCCACATATCCCATGACACCGTCTCCGTTCAGATTCAGCACTTGCTCATAATTGTCCGGCAGCACATACCCGCTTCCCATGACAAAGGGGTCGTGAACCGGATCGCCTGCCAGATTTTCATTATAGCGAACAGCCTCCGCCCATGCCTCGTCAAGGGCGTTCTGATCCATGTCCTCTACTTTCGCCTGATACGTATGAATTACATTGGCCTGTCTACGCTCCGCCAGGAAGTTGCTGACGGCCGGATAAAGGAAAATCCCGGCGCCCACTGCAAAAATCAGCAGGGGCACCAGGAGTACCAGTGGGTTTCTTTTTTTCTGTTTTGTTTTATTCAGGTCTCGATTCATAGCAGATAAAACTTATGCTCTTTTCTTTCTGGAAATTACGATAACCATAGTAACCGCGCCGGCCATCAGAAGAACGCCCAGGATCGTAAAGATCATGGTACCCATACCGCCGGTGGTGGGAAGAGTAAAGCCTGCGTCATCAGAGCTGGTATTCTCTACGTCAAGAGAAATCACGTTGTTTGATGAAGTAACATTTCCCCGAATCTTGATGGTTCCGGTTGCTGTCGCGCCGGAAGTATTGTCAAGCGTTCCGTCCGGTTCTGTATCCGTAAGTGTGATGGTGATGGAACCGGTGGGCAGTACGTAATTGTTCGGAGCCTTTGTCTCTGTCAGTGTATACGTTCCCACATCAAGGCCCTGGATCTGCAGAGAACCGCTGGAAGATACCTCTAACGTGGTATTGGAAGAGTCCGGATCGTAATTATATACACCGTCTGTACTTGTCTTTGTGAAAGTCAGAAGGCTGCCTTCTGCATCCGCCAGTGTGAACTGGGCGCCGCTTAAGGAAGTACCATCAGCATTTACTTTATCCAGCTGGATTCCGTATGTATACACATCATGATCTGTGCTTGTTTCATAAGTGCTGTCTCCGTACGGATCATTGGAATAGCCCAGAAACGCGTCATTGCCAAGGGCGTCTTCCGTAAAAGCATTGGCATTTACGACAGCCTGATAAGTCACAATAATAGGGGTAGCCGCATTGCCCAGTATAAAATCTTCATCAAAATTAATCTGGAAGGTTTTTCCACTGGGATTAGTTACCGTATAATTATCAGAAGATACTACATTCTCTTCCCCGATAGCATCATGGTAAACGGTAATTGTACTATTTCCGCTGTAATCAAAACCTTCCCCCAGCAAGTCGTTAATATAGAAGGTCAGGTCAGCAGCATTTACCGGATAATCCGGAACCTGAGTTGTGATCTGGTAAGTAACCGTATCGCCGATGGCTACCGTATCATCCCCGCCCACAACGCTTTTTTCAAAAGGCGGTGTCGTTGAAGATTTCATGGTAACAGTGGCATTCTGCACTGTCCATATTCCTTCGCTTTCCGTCGGAATAATCTGAGCCGAAGAGGGCTGGTAAATTTTCACACCGCCGCTGGCGATCAGAATGTATTCACCCATGGGTACATCAGAAAATGTTACGCTTGTAGCATAAGTCTCCGGATCTGTCCCCTGCGCGGCTGTTGTCTGGGTCTGAGTCGCCGTAAGAGTAATTGCGCCGGAACGGATGGCTGCCGCAAGCCTCTCCAGGAGCGTTGTCTCATCCGCCGCCGACATATCATCAAAGGCATCGGCTACCGCGTTTGTTCCAAGGCTACTGTCAATGAGATCGCTGTAGTTGTTATTGCCCAGCCAGGCAGCCACCGCGCTGTTCCAGGTATACATCGGATACGAGGGCTGTTCGGACGTGTCGTCTACATTTACCGTAATGATCTGATAGGCGGAAACAGAAACCTGCCGTTCCGCATCCAGACCGTTCACCGTGATCGTTCCGGTATCACTGCTGGTAACCGCAAGAGTCGGTACGCTCATGGCAAATACCATTACCATTGCCAGGCATAACGCCAGGACTTTTGATAATTTGGATTTCCTTTTCATCTTAAGAATTTCCTCCTTTTCTTTTTTGATTGATAAAAAATTTATGGATATCTATTTTAAGGGCGGATACCCCGCCCGTATCCATTCTTCCGGCTCAGGCCAGCCTTCTCTTTCTTCTGAGATACCAGCAGAATCCGACCGCGCCTGCCGCCATCAGTATTCCGCCGATCAAAAGGAACATTTTTATCCCTGTATTTCCCGCAAAGGGAAGTTCACCGGGTTTGTAATTCTGGATATAATATTTGCCATCGTCCGTACCGATCGCCACAGGTTTTCCCACAGCGCTGTCGTTTTCCGCCGGTCCGAATACTCCCGTATCCGTATCATAAACGATCCGGTACTGGCCATCCGGCAGTGCGAAGCCATCCGGCGCTTTTATCTCAACCAGGCGGTACTCTCCGCTGATGGGAAGTCCCGCGAATTCTACGATTCCGTCGCTGCCGGAGGTTACCGTTCCCGCCAGTTCCCAGCAGTCCGCGTATTCATAATCAGAAGCGATAGCTCCCGTCTCTGCGTCAGATATTTCTATCAGACTGCTGTTATGTTTATGCTCTTCATTTGAGCAGATCAGCCGGTACATGGCGAAGGTCGCTCCGGAAAGCTTCTCTCCTTCCATGCCGTCTCTGTCTGTTTTCGTAAAGGAAAAGCTGCTCACAATCCGGTTGGTAAAGGCTGCACGATCGGTTATCGCCGCGTCCGCGTCAGAAGGCGCGCCTGAATTGGAATAAGTAACTTCCGCCTCCAGAAGTCCTGTTTCCGCATTTGCCGTAACCACAACGGTCACCTCCGCAGAATGCGTATCGTAAGTGACGCCGCCGACTGTGGGATTTTCACTGCTTACGCCCTGGGGGAGATTTTCCGTGATGGTAAAGGTATATTCCCCCTCTTCCGTAAATGTAATATTTCCGAAAGTAAATCCTGCCGTGTCTGACGTACCGTCACCGCTTACGGAAGCCGTATTATATCCCTCCGCCGGGACGACAGCCTCGTTTCGAATGGCCTCTTGCGTGCCCTCCGACGGCGTCAGCGTAAATCCATAGGAATCATTTTCCGTCAGGTTCCGTCCATCCAGCGTTTTCTGCCCTTTCAGAGCGGTCTCACCGGTCAGCGTCACATTTCTGCTGTATGTATTGGTGAAGGCAACCTCCGCCGTATCGTTATGGGGAACAGTTCCCTCTCCTGCACTTCCGTTCTCGCTTAATGTGCCGTCCACCGTAACGGAAGCCGTATAGCCGTTGGGAACGGATGTTTCGGTAACCGTATAATTCGTATCCGCCGGAAGATTCTCAAAGAGAATGTACTGTCCGTTCTGCAGCGTAATGGACCCCGTTCCGTTCTTTACCGTCACAGTATCCCCTGTCGGTTCACCGCTGCTGTTATATACTGTACCGGTATAAGTTCCAGCCAGAGGAGAGGCTTCTGTTTCCGACTCCCCTTCTTCCAGAGGTTCCGTCAGATTCAGGGTGAAGGTGAATTTTGTTCCTTCCGGAGCGCCAACTCCTGTCACCGTCTTGCTGATTTTCAGATCTCCCACACGCTGATTCTGTATGCGCACCGTCACCGTACCGGAGAAGAGGTTCACCAAATCCGAATTCCCTGCTCCATTGACCAGATCCTGTTTCGGTGAGGACGCTGTCACCTGATGATCATCCAGACATTGATGGATCGCCAGCTTAGACCATCCCGCATCCACTTCAAAGTACGCGTTTTTGTCATCTGATATTGGCCCGTATTCCAGTACTCTGTTGCTGTTTTCAAACTGCAGATGCAAGGTGTCCCCTACAGGCCCGGACCAGGATGTGGTATCACCGCTGTAATTCGACGTCGTATACAGGGTAGCCTGTATTCCATGAAGTGTCGCGTCAATATCGTCGTCTGTGGCAAACTGAAGCATACTGCGCACAACGGAACCGACGCCTCTGCGAACGGTGACGGCGTCATCCTCTGCTCCCGCATCCGCATATACTCCGGAATTGTCAACCACAACGGCAATCGCCGATGCTTCCACCTGGTATCCAGGAGGAGCGGATGTTTCTATCAGATAATATTCTCCCTCCGGAATCCGGCTGAACATGGCTCCGCCATCCAATGGCAGCGGAGACTCCATATCACCGGTAGTCTGAGACATAACCGGATTTGCATTTGCACGAATGCTATACGTTCCGTCATTACTTACTGTCACATCGCTGGCCTTATACAGAGCAAACTGGGCGCTGCCATCAGACTCAGCAGATACCGGATCACCGTTTTCATCCAGCTTTTGAACGTACAGATTATTCTGAATGTTGGCAACATATAAGCTGACGGAAAATACACGCTGAAAGCTATTAGAATCTACCAGCCAGGTGTTCCCCGTAGTGGCGCCTGAAACGGAGGATGCGCTGGTATAGTAATATCCTACTGTGTATTCCGCGTTATTTTGATTACCTCCTGCCAGCATATAGTAATACTGTGTAATATCACCGGGAAGGTTTTCCACGTTTGCCTCATAAGCGCCGCTTGCTGTAATTTCAAACTCATAGGGATTCTGCTGTGCCGCTTCAATAACTCCTGTCAGTACATCACTCTGATCTGTTACATGCCATCCTTTTTCCGGATCACCGTACACAGCTTTCCAGCTGCCGTCACTCTGTTTCTGGAGTACTACCGCGAACAGCGTGCCTGCCTGATCCAAGTTTGCAGTTCCCTCTCCATTTTCCGCAGATATGGATGGCCCGGTCTGTGTCGTTACTTTTGAACTGGCATAGGATCCGGTCTCCCATTCGTTAGAGGAAAGGAGCACTACATCTCCGTTACGCGATGTATAAAATCTCAGATTCATATCACCCGCCGTTCGATAGCCGGAAGGCGTATCGGTCTCCCGCAGAACCATATACCGGACCTCCCGGCTATACAGATCAGCCAGACTGACAATCATGCCTTCATCATCTACAAAAATCAGTTCTCCGTCAGCATCCGTAGTACCGCTGCAGATAAGTACTGAATCATCGTCTACTACATAATCATCATCTGTCTGATATAACGCAAATTGAGCGCCTGCAATATGATTTCCAGCCTGGTCCACTTTGATGATTCCGCTCTCGGGAATGGTAACCAGGTTGAATTTCAGCTGCATGTTGGAATCTACATTACCACGCTCCAGATAGAAGAAACTTAACGTATGATATGTATTATCCGCAAAGGTGTTCTTATTCCAGCTGGTGCTGCCCGTCCTGCCTGCCGCCTGGTACATCTCCCGCAGAGTTCCTGTGCTGCTGCCGTTTACCCTGATTGCTCCCGTGCTGAAATCAATCGTCAGCGAAGCCGCGTCATGAATTCCTCCCAGATCCGCCACCAGCACGTCATCGATAAATACCCACACATCATCATCGCCGCTGAACTCATAGGTGACCACATCGCCGTTTTCTTCCGTATGACCCCCATACTGCTGCACGAAACGAGTAGTCATCGTCAGACCAAAGTAATGGTTAATACCGGCATTTGTAGAAGTCCAGTTATTTTGTGTGATACCATTTCCTGGCTGATCCCGAAAAACTTCCGCACCTGTATTAAAGGGGAAAAACTGCCCATTGGGAGAATGTCCACCTGAAGAAACGCCCCACTCATCGTAAAGTACAAATGCATTTGTACTGGTGTTTAACTCTGCGAAATTATCCTGGCTGTTATAATAAAAATATCCATCTCCATCCACCTGTAGTAGTCCTGTCACGTCTGAATAGGAGGCTTTCCCGTCATGGGTAACCGTCGGATCAAAGAGATAGGCCAGTGAATCATTGCCCAGTCTGCTGCTCAGGGCCGGATAGCCGTCTGTTAAAGTAGAGCTGACAATACCCGGCCGTACATTCTTATTGCCTGTCCAATGGTTAACATTGGTTCTATTCAGATTATTGGTATCTTGCGTTGTTCCCATACCGTTCCCAAATTTCAGAACCTCGCCGCTGTTAATTCCTCTGTTCTGATAATTAACAGGATTGCTCTGATCATTGTCATCCTGGCCGCTCAACCAGTAATCAAATACGTTTATGGTGGTTCCCTGAGGAGATACTCCCTCAATCATATTGGCATTCAGGTTCGCCTGACTGGCGTAGGTGGCCGCGCCGCCAAGCTGTACCGTCACACTCAGTTCATCCACGTCCTCCGCCAGGGCGTATCCTTCCGGCAGGCCGGCGGCAAAGACATGATCACCGGACCAGATGCCTTCCTCCGGTATCTCTGACAGATCCCAGGTAAGATCAAGCGTCACGGCTTCCGGCTGTTCTGAGGTTTCCGCCGTAATCTGTTTCGGCAGCATCTCCAGCAGCGCTTCCGAGGTCAGCGGATTTTCTTCACTGGCTCCCGGCATCCCCAGTCCCCAAACGCCGTCCATTTCCTGAAGCAGGCCTTCTTCATCTACCCAGCTCCAGGAGCTGATCAAAATGGCGGAATCCGCTGTCTCAGCGTTTTCACCAACCGTCTCTGTTTCCGCATTATCCCCGACATCTTCTTCAGCGCTGTCACAAATTGCGCACTCATAGGTGCAGGGACTGCCTTCCGTTGCTTCCACATAGCCGCAGCTTTCGTCATGAACATGCTGACAGTCCAGTATCTGTTCTCCATTTTCATCGGTCGTATAACACTCATCCGTATGTTCATGGGTACAGGGGCTGCCCTCCGTTGCTTCCACATAACCGCACTCTGCCGTATGTTCGGGATGGTGTTCACACAGACCATCTGCCGTCTTCTGCTGATTCATATCTGCCGATACAAAAGAACTGCATGTAGTACAGACCAGAATCAGTACCAGCAGCATCGCCAGAATCCGTCTTTTTTTCCTATGCACTTTTTCACTCCTCCTTTACATTTTCCTCTGGAATTAATTCCATACTGACAGTTATCAAATGAGATATTTCCATTGTTATCACGGAAAATTTTTTCAGCGATAGCATTGGAAATATCTCATTCTGATTTGCTAAAACGCTTAACGATATTATAAAATATGGGGCCGAATATATTATTTGTGTTTGGAATATTTCACTTTTTTTGACCAGAAAACTCTACTTTTTTCGCCATTCCTTTTTTTAAATGTTTCGTATTTTCCGGGGTTTTTCAGACTTTCAAATAAATTATTCATTTACATGTATTGTCTTTGTTTCTTATTGAATGGCGTACATCAGACGAAGGTTCGCTGTCCGCAGGGATACGGAAGCCGCCTGCCGGGATTAACCCACAAAAAAAGAACGCTGCAAAACAGTATTGTCTGTTTTGCAGCGTTCTCAGATATCACTCTTTATTAATATTTTCTTTCAATTTCCTCACGCATAATCTGTGTCCAGCGGATCAGATTGTTGGGGTTGTTGCCGATGGTGTGGTTGTCTTTCATGACAAACTCGCAGATTCCGCCGTAAGTTTCTTCCACTGCCCTGCGGCACTCTTTTCTCACATACTCTTCATTCATATCCGGCATCGCCAGAGGCGTGGGTTTCAATTTTACACTGGCAATGTAGTTTTTACCCAGGTAATCAGGTACCGTTGTATAATCCGCCCATGGTGACACGGATACGTGACGCAGATGAGGAATCTGTTTTAAGTATTTCCATCTTACATTATAAGGTTCGCAGCAGCCGTAATGTGCCAGACCGAACCGCTCTGCAAGACGTTTGAAGTGTGGCAGAATAAATTCACCGAACATATCCGGATTACAGGATACTGTCTCCTGGGCCTGCAGAGTTACCCACATATCCTTTGTCCTCACCTTGCCTGCAAAATCTGCTGCCGGAAGATCCGTTGTATAACCCTGTCCTCCTGTTCCCAGATAGGTATCGTCATTATTCAGTGACAGAAGTCCCTGCTCTTCCAGATAGTCGAACCGATCCATGATACCGTCTGTCATGAAGGTCATCATCCGCTCGATCCACTCCGGCTCTGTCACAAAGTCACACATAAAGTCTTCCATTCCCCGGAATGCAACAAATTCATTCAGATAGTCGTCTGCCCAGTGCCATTTCATGGAGAACCGGCAATTCAAGATGTCTCCGAAGGTATCCTTTGCCAGATCCATCACCTGCTGGCTTTTCTCCCTGTCCACGGTAATCTTCGGGAAATGCATCTTGGGAAAATCTTCCTCATAATCTTCTATGGCCGGAAGCACATGGTAGGAACCGCCTTTCTGTCCTGTATATTCAATCTTCGGTGTGATGCCGAAGCCATCATCCGTATAATACCAGGGCACATTAAAGTCTTTGGTAATGACTCTGTCGTCCTTGATCATTTCAGCGGAATAGATGTTCTTCCTCAGGGTATTCTCCCATGTTCTGGCCAGAGGATCCTTACATTCAAACACATCGTCTGTCAGGATCTCATTCCATCCGTTTTCCGGATCCACGAAAATCACCGGATAGGTGCTTTTCAGATCATGATTCTCCGTCCACAGTTTCTTTTTGAATTTCATATCATCCCGTTCGGCAATCTCAGCTACCTTTTCTGCCAGACGGCGAAGCACTGCCTTGTCCTCATCGGAAAACTTCAGATCTGTCTTCATCTGTGATACCGGCGGATGTTTATACATGTACTGCTCACGGAATAATTCACCGCCGCTTACGGAAACTTCTGTATCAACACTCATTGTATATTCTCCCTTCTATGCTTTCACTTTTTTCATGTTTGTCGAAATCGATTTCTAACTGTTATTTCGTTCATGTATTAGTTATACCACATATTTAGAGAAAATCCATTAAAGACATTTCACATATTCTTTCATTTTTTTCAGGTTTTATCCAATTACCCTCCGCATAATCTCAGACCACTGTGTCAGCCTCTGAGGTTCATAGCAAATTGTAGAAATATCTTTCAGGGTAAATTCCACCGGACAATTATATTTCTGAGCAGCGTGGAGACGTATTTTCAAATCTTCTTCCACTGTCTCCGGATTCCAGCTGGGTGCTGCAATAAGCGCAGGCGCCGGTTTATTGGAATACACATATTTTCCTTCCATGGCCTCTGCCATTCCTTCAAAATCCTTCACCCATGCACTGACGGATATCTTATGAATACCTTTGATCTGTTTTACATACTCCATCCGGTCATCCAGGGGTTCACAGCAGCCATAGTATCCCAGTCCAAATTTATCATACCATTCACTGGCATACTGAAATTCAAACTCATTATGCATTTCCGGTGAAACTGTATAAAGAATCTGCGCCATACCATAAGTCCACACATCTTTCAGTTCCGGTTTCTCGGGATTCTCCGGCAGCAGATCTGTCCATGCTCCTGTGCAGTGCACTACCTGCTGCTGACGCATCAGACAGTCCATATCTTTCAGTTTATTTATTGTTGCAAGATGAACATCAATGGTTCGGCGCATCAGAGCATGTACCCAGTCTTCATCAAACAACATTTTATCATACAGAGTATCAATATCAGACCATTCCATAAAATGATCCCAGGGGCGGTACTCATATTCCGGACCATCCATGATAACCTTCAGGATATCACCGACAGCCTCATTGGCCATCGCTTCTCTCCGGTTGGTTTCTTTTTCATCCAAATAAAAATCCGGAACCTGAATTTTATTGATATCATCCCAATCTTCCAACTGACTGACATAAGAATGAGCTTCTACCACGTTTCCGTCATCTCTGGTCAGTTTTTCTTCGATAATGTCCAGACCGAAATTCAATCCGTGAATTACTTTCGGAATATAAATAAAGGGTTCATATACCCAGTCATCCTGGATATGCTTATTTCTGTACAACAGCTGACGAAGTGTAGTCTCCATTTCTCTGTAGAAAGGATCCTCACACTGCAGCGTCAGCTCATCATCAATATTCATTTCATTCCAGGGAAATTCTCCCATCAGAAACATGGGCTTATCCACTTTCCGGGCATTCAGATGATACCACTGCTGCTTCCTCTCTTTCTGAATCGGCAGTTCTGACAATTCTGCCAGCTGATCCGCCAGTCTTCTCAGTACCTGAATATCATTTTTCAACATTACTTTTCCTCCTGTCATATAGTGGCTGTTCCGCCAAATTTTGTGTCTCTTATTGATAGCTCAAGCATATCATAAAAACCTGATAAGGTGTTAGGACACCACGGAGGAAAACTTGGACAAAACACAGATTAACCGGAATCAGATGAATGATTCCGGTTAATTCTTAAAATACCTGGGCGCGTACCCCATTATTTTTTTAAACAGTCTGCTGTAATAAGCCGGGTCAAGGAATCCCACGCGCCGCGCCGCTTCCGATACATTCAGCCCGTCTCTTTGCATATATTCCAGAGATTTCAAAATCTTCAGGCGATTCAGATATTCCGTCGGCGTCATTCCCGTCACATCTTTAAATACAGTACGGAAATATCCTGTACTCCAGCCCGCCTGCCCGGCAATCTGATCGAAGTTCACTTCTTCCGTCAGATTTTCTTCTATATAGGAAAGAATTTCATATATTTTTTCCTTCCTGTTATTTTTATATTGGCTGATCTGCGCTGCTTTACGCTTTCTGTTCCTTCTGAATTTTATCAGAATCATCTGCAGACAGGCCGTTTTCATGCCTGCCATATCTTCCTCCCCGCACTCCTGTTCTTCCATCATGCAGTTCAGCAGATACTCTATATCTTGACGTTCTTTCATATCAAGGTGAATAATTCCCTGACGATTCAGCTGACTCTGTCTGGAATGATAGCCGTAATTTTCCTCCTGACAGCTCATCTCCCGCATCAACTTTCGGCATTCTCCTTCCAGACGCTCTGGATAAAACTGACAGTTGATCAATTCTATGGGCGCCTGGATTTCATAGCTGTGTTCCTCATCCGGTTCAATCAGAAACACATCGCCCGGGATCAGCGGTACAGAAACACCTCTGTACACATGAATACAATAACCCTTGGTAATCAGCGCAAATTCCTGAAATTTGTGCCGGTGAGGCTTTACCGGTATCATGTGATTCCATACGGTAACCGCAATGGGCGTATCATCCTGGGCTGGAAATTCCAGATAGCCGTCATGGCAGGGAACCATCCATCCGTTTTTATCCTGTGGATTCATAGTAGTCTTTCCTCGTTCTTCGTCTCTGGGCAATTCGATGCATATCCCGCCTCTCTAGCACAACAGTATATCACGCAAATCGCAAAAAACAAGGTCTTTCCTTTGTATCCGAATCCTTACTCCAGATATTCGTCTACATTGGATGAATCGACGGTTTCAAAAGGAATAGAAAAACTCGGTGTTTCCTGTTTCCCATTAACGCAGGCATCATAAGCTGATATTGCTCCCCATTTCGCCTGTCCAAGAGCATTCTGAAATACGGTGCAGGCAATATTTCCTGCCTTTACTTCCTGAAGACAGTCTTGGTTGGCATCAATTCCGAGAATCTTCACATTATCAGAAAGTCCCGCCGCCTGATAAGCCTGAAGCGTTCCCATTGCGCTTTCATCATTACAACAGGCGATAACCTGAATTTCATCTCCGAAAGAGGTTACCCAGTCTTCAGCATTCGTCATAGCAATATCCCTCATATATTCTGAAATAAGAGTAGCCTTCAATTCATAATTATATCCGGCCTCATCCAGTGTTTCAAATAACCCGTCGTTTCTCTGTGTGGTATGATCATATCCGTCCGAGCCTTTCTGATAGCACATATTTACCGTTTCAGTATCATCCACATTGTCAATCAGCCATTCAGCCTGCAGTTTTCCCGCTTCATAGTTAGAGGAGCCTACATACCCTACCTCTTTTTCCAGATGATCACTGTGAATCACAGAATTGAGACAAACGAGAGGCATACCTTCCGCAATACAGGTGTCCACAATTCCCACGCAGCCATCCGCATCCTGAGGAATCAGAATGATACAGTCGACACCCTGAGCGATAAAGTTTTCCGCCAGCTGAAGCTGGACATTGGGATCCAGTTCTCCATCCGCTTCCAGCACTTCCACATTAGGGAAGTTTTTCTCACAGTAACTGACAAAAGTATTTCTTATCTTTGTAGTAAAAGTATCTTCGTACCCCATATCTATAAATCCCCAGGTAAAGTCTTCATCGCCTGAAATGGCATACTCATCCGCATATTCCTTTTCCCAGTCTTCCATTCCTTCACCGGAAGCGGCAGCTTCAATCTTTTCTTCAGATACTTTAATATCCGTTTCAGCTCCTGCACTCGCTGCCTCCCCTCCTTCTGTTTCCTGTCCGTTGGACGATGCTCCGCCGCCGGAACATCCGGCCATAGTTCCCAGTAAAACCGCTGTTAAAAATAATGCACACAATTTTTTCATTACGAATTCCTCCTTTTCATCTCTTTGAACGGGATCTGCGTACCTGAATATCGATGATAACCGCCAGCATAACCAGCAGTCCCAGCACGACTTTCTGGTATGAAGCATCAATATTCTGCAGATTCATAAAGTTTTTAATGATTCCAATGATAAGTGAACCAATAATCGTATTTATGACTGTCCCTGTTCCTCCTGACATACTGGTTCCGCCAATGATAACCGCCGTAATAGCATCCATTTCATAACTTTCAGCTGCTGCCGGCTGACCGGAATTCATTCTGGACATTAAAACGATTCCCGCAATGGCTGACATAATTCCTGCAAATGCTGCCGCAAAAAATTTTGTAAATTTCACATTGATTCCTGATGCCCTGGCCGCGGCAGTATTGCCTCCCACAGCGTACATAGCCCGTCCTACCGGTGTCCATGAAAGAATATAATATGTAATCAACAGAATAAATATCATAATAAACACCGGGAAAGGAATGGGGCCAATGTATCCCTGTCCGATAAACTGATAGGCTGCTCCCAGATTGGAATAATTTTGACCTCCGGTAAACGCCATAATCGCTCCTTCGGCTACCATCATAGATGCCAGTGTGGCAATAAACGGCGGAATATCAAATAAAGTAATGACAAGGCCATTAAAAGCTCCAAACAGGAAGCCAACGACAATTCCCGTTATAAGCGCCAGAAACAGGTTTCCCGTTACGAGAACCACATAGGCTGATAAAGTTCCCGCACATGCCAAAACCCTGGATGCAGAAAGATCAATCATGCCGCATATAATCATCAGCTGTTCTCCGCATGCCATAATAGTAATTACCACAATCTGTCTCAAAATATTTCTGACATTCATTCCGGATAAGAAGGAATGATTCCATACTGAAAAAATCAGAAACATCAGCAGAAAAACCAAAAATATACCAAACCTGCTGTAAAATTCACCGATACTGAATTGCTTTGTTTTATTTTTTTCCATGATCTCCCGCTCCTCCCAATGCATAGCTCATAATTCTTTCCTGAGAAAAATCTTCTCTTGCTACCTCGCCGGTTATTCTTCCCTCTGCCATAACCAGAGTTCTGTCACATACGCCGATAATCTCAGGAAGCTCAGATGAAATCATAATGACACCTGCACCCTGAGCTGCCAGATCGCACATGATTTTATAGATTTCATATTTTGCCCCCACATCAATGCCCCGAGTTGGTTCATCCATAATAAATACCAGTGGATTGCGAAGAAGCCATTTCGCTATTACCACTTTCTGCTGATTTCCTCCGGAAAGACTTTGAGCCTCTGTCTGTACAGAAGGTGTTTTAATCGAAAGCTTTTCCTTCATCTGCTCTGCGTCCTGCTTCTCCAGTTTTTTGTTTAGGAAAAGTCCGCGGTATCGTTTTAAATTAGGAAGTCCGATATTTTCCGCAATAGAACGGATCAAAACCAGTCCTTCCAGTTTTCTGTCCTCTGACAGCATAATAATTCCTTCTTTAATGGCATCTGACACCTTTTTTATTCTGATCTGTCTTCCATCCACATACAATTCTCCCGACTGATAAGGATCAAGACCAAAAATAGCCCTTACTACCTCTGTACGGCCAGCACCGACAAGTCCTGCCATCCCCAGAATTTCTCCCTTGTGAAGCGTAAAAGATATATCCTGAAAAACTCCCGGCTGAGTCAGATGCTTTACCTGGAACAGAGGCTCACCTATAGCAGCTGTTTTTTCAGGATACACATTATCCATTTTTCTTCCTACCATTTTTGTAATGATTTCTTCCGTTGTCAATTCATCCACATTGTGGCTGGATATTACTTTTCCGTCACGGATAATGGTAATTCTATCACCTACCTGCTTGATTTCTTCCAGCTTATGGGAAATGTAAATAATACTGATGCCCATCTTCTTCAGTTTGTGAATCTGCCGATGTAATACGGCAACCTCTGCTTCGGTAATAGAGGAAGTCGGTTCATCCATGATAATTATTTTTGCATTGACGGAAATTGCCTTGATAATTTCAATAATCTGCATGTCAGACACTGTAAGTGTTCTCATAATTCTTTTCGCATCATATGTAAATCCCAGATCATCAATCAATTTCTGAGCTTCTCGAATCATTTGCTTTTTATTTACGATCTTGGGTCCGTGAGTTGGCAGACGTCCCAGAAATATGTTTTCTGCAATGGTCAGATCAGGCACAGGGTTCAATTCCTGATGGATTGTAGCAACTCCCATTTCTTTCATATATCTGGGATTATGGGTTGAAATTTTTTCCCCGAACAGGTAGAGCTCACCTTGATCAGCCGTATACATGCCATTAATAATTTTAATCAGTGTAGACTTCCCAGCTCCATTCTCTCCCACCAGCACATGAACACTTCCCTCTTCCACTGAAAAACTCACATCATCCAGAGCTTTCACGCCGGGAAAAGCCTTAGAGATATGCCGAAGTTCCAGGGCTGTTTTTTTATTCTCCATGCTGCGCTGCCCTCCTTTTTGTTTTTAAAATCGAATCGCGCCTTTAATATAAGAGGGATCCTTTCCTGTCATTACCTCAAACGCTTCGTTGATATCTTCCAGTTTAAACTCATGTGTCACATACTCATCAACAGGCATTACTTTATCAATATATGCCTGCACGGCAATCTCCCGATCTCTTTCCAGATCTTCAGAATACCAGGGATGTACGGAATGAAGCTGTGCCGACTTGATCATCAAATTATATCCCGTCTCCGCATCCCAGGTTTCTGTATTGCCATACATAGAGGGAATCAGAATTTTTCCGCCGGTTATGGATCCAAAAAATTCAGCATTTCTTACAATTTTCGATGCTGTTTTCAGTCCGCTCAGACTGCCGGTTATTTCGATTACCACATCTACACCGCGATTTTTGGTTTCTTCATAAATAATCTCATCCAAATCCTGCTTCTGCGGATTGATCCGTATAGTTGCTCCCAGTTTACCTGCGTATTCCAATCTTTTATCATCAAAATCAATGGCAATTATTTCTCTCGCGCCGCTTTTTCTCAATCCGCCAATCGTCATCAGTCCCATAATTCCACATCCTATTACTGCGCATGTATCATAGAACTGCGGGTTCGCTGCGCGCACAATATTAACGCAGCATTGTATCGGTTCCACCAGACATTTTTCAATATTTCTGGTTCCTTCCGGTATTTTTGCCATCTGAATTTCCTTGACAATGATATAATTGGCAAAAGCTCCCTGCAGAAGAGTAGGGCCGGAAACAATATCCCCTTTTTTAAATTTCTTAATGTCCTTTCCGACTTCCACTACACGCCCAACCGGTTCATGTCCAAACTCCACAGGATATTCCATCTCTCCCCGGCACATATTTCCATATTTGTTATATACAATATTAGCTTTCCCCATATAAATATTGGTATCTGAATGGCATAACCCGGCCGATATTGTCTGTATCAACATTTCATCATCTTTTATCGGACGAATCTCTTCATCAAATAGTTCAAATTTTTTAGGCCCTACCAAACATGCTATTGTTCTTTTCATGGTTAAAACCTCCCATTTTTATAATTTTTTACCCCGAATATGCATATTCACTTTACAATAAAAGTATAGCATGGCATTTTCCTATCCATTAGGACAGTCCGTGGAATGACTTGGACATTTCGCAGATGTTGGCACGAAATGTCCTCTTACACGAGTAGGTCAGCGGCTTACCAGATTTATCGCGAAAAAAAGAAGAGCCTTTCAAAGCTCTTCTGTGATACTTATATTTTTCGGAAATACCTGGGAGAATATCCGATTACTTTTTTAAATAATCTGCTGTAATAACTTGGATCATAAATTCCTACTTTTTCCGCCGCCTCGGAAATCCTCAGATTTTCTTTTTCCATGTACTCCAGTGATTTAACAATTCTCAGCCGATTCAGATATTCAACCGGTGACAATCCGGTGACCTCCTTAAAGACTGAACGGAAATGCCCCTCACTCCAACAGGACTGGGACGCCAGTACAGCCAGATCAATTTTTTCATCCAGATGTTTTTCCATGTAATCAATCGTCCGGTAAATATATTTCGTTTTTTCATTCTGATTGTTTTGCAAATGAACCATCTGCCGGTTCTGAATTCTTTTAAAGATTACCAGTATCATCTGCAGACATGCCATTTTCACTGTCTCAAAACCTTTCTGCCTGCTTCTCTGTTCCTCCATCATCCTTCTCAGCAAATGCTCTACCTCTCTCTTTTCATCCATTTCCAGATGAATAATTCCCTGCCGGTTCAAACTGTCTTGCCGCGTTTTCTGAAATTGGCCCTCCGACTGTTCCGCATATTCCGTTATATTCTTCAGCAATTCGCTCCATTGCTTCTCTAGATCATATCTGTCATAAAAACCATCGGCAGCATTGCTCACTGTCTCCAGAATCTGACTGCACTCTTCATTAAAACCTCCGCCATAAAACTGGCAGTTGATCATCTCCACAGGCATTTTAGCTGTATAGGAATGGCATTCATGAGGGGCTATCAAAAGAACGTCACCCGGAATCAGCGGAGCTCTCACCCCCCGATAATCATGCACACAACTTCCCTGAATGATCATGGAAAATTCAAAAAAAGCATGACTGTGGGACGCCACGGTCAAATGATTCCATATGGTAACCGATATATTACTGGAGTCCTGTGTAAGGAAACGCATGTATCCTTCTTTTTCAGATAATACCCACTTTTCTTTGGTCAATTCGTGAAGAGAAGTTTTTAACTGAAAATGATCCAAGCCGCAAATCTCCTTCCTTTCTCTTCTATAAGTATGTCTTTTTCTTCCTCATCCATTTTTCCCGAAAACACGGGAAATTTTACTGATTATATTATAATATTAAAATATATTTTTTTCAATTTTATTTCTCAGGTAATTTTTGAAAAAAAACTGCCCGGCATATACCGGGCAGCAATGCAATACCATATATTCAGATTTCTTTTCCTCTCGTCGCAACCGCATGTATCACAAAAGGAATAAACAGCGTGATAAAGGCCGCATATCCCAGATAAGCGTATCCCTTACTTACGACAGCCATCAGACCAAACTGGGCGATGGCAAATGCCAGAAATACAAAGATCAGAGTAAAGACCGCGTTTCGGCCCAGATGACCTTTCTTTTTCTTCTCTTCAGTATCCATACGGCGTTCCACCGCGTTGACACATCGTGTTACAATTCCGGATATCATATTAACCGCTGTGGAAATAGCCCCCAGAATAATCAGCAGTGAGATAATCGGCGTCAGCACACCTGCGCCTACTCCGTTCTGAACCAGAATCAGCATGGGAACGGACGCCTGTGCCAGATCCGCCACGTAAGCCACTGCCAGCAGTCCCACAATTGACAGTTCCATGGCAAAAAAGTTGCATACAAACATGCCGACAGCCGCCCGGTTAATCTGCTTGACATCCGTCACAGGTTCCATATGCTGGTACATAACAGAAACCGATGCCAGCTGGAAGAAGAAATACAGAACCGCTGACCAGAGAGCCGGTCCGAAGGCTCCGCTCTCCTTGGACAGCACCGTCATCTCTCCTCCGCTCATCCGCCCTACGGAAGCTACAATACTGTCCCACTGAGCGATGATATTGGGCACCAGCACCAATACCAGACCGATAATAATCAGAACGCTCAGTGTTGACGCGCATTTGCGTACCACTTCCGTTCCGAACAGCGCGATGACGAAGATAAATGCAGCTACCAGAACCGTACACATCCAATAGGGCAGGCCAAAGAGAGTTTCCAGCGTGGATCCCCCTGTGGCAAAAGCCGCCGCCGAAGCTGTTCCGATCATAATCAGGTAGCAGATCTCATACAGATTAGACATCACATGTCTCGTTTTTCCATAGAGGCTGTCAGAAAAACTTCGGTAATCGTAGGTTTTATGTTTATAGGCATAACGCATACCATACCAGAAAAACAGGGAATAAAGCCCCTGGGTCAGAATCGGCAGCACAAGGCACCAGATTCCATAATTGATAAAATACTGATAAATCTGCGCGCCGGAAGCGAACCCTCCGCCGAACTGGGTTGTGAACGCCACAAACGCAATTCCCATAGCAAGGGGCATCCTGTTTTTGTCTACAAGCAGTGTTTTTTTCCCACTCATCTTTTTCCCTCTCTATTTCTCTTTATTAAATTCAACCACTTTTCCGGGGTTGAGAATCAGTTTATCATCAAAAGCCAGCTTAATGGCTTTGTAAAGCTGAATCATTCTTGGTCCTACAAACTCTTCCAGAAATTCCAGACGGCCGTTTCCGATTCCGTGTTCTCCAGACAGCTGGCCGCCCAGTTCCTTTGAGAGAGCATACAACTCCTTCAGGCAGGCATGCGTAGCATTTTTCCATTCTTCGTCACTCATGGAAGCATCCCTCAGCATCTCCGTATGTATATTTCCATCGCCGCAATGGCCGCAGGGTTCCACACGAATACCATGAGAAAGTGCAATCCGCTTTGCCGCTTTTACATAGCCGGCGATCTGCGAACGGGGAACCACCACATCGCACTCTTCCTGGGAAACGGAATCCGCTTTCATCCCCTCCAGAATGCCGCCTCTTACTTCCCAGACAGTTCCCGCTCTTTCCGGCGTGTCCGCGATACAGCAGTCATAGGCTCCATTGGCCAGCGCCGCCTCCGCAGCAGCTTCCACTGCGCTGTCCAGCTCCTGACGGCTGGATGCGTCATACATGACAATCAGAACCGCTTCCCCCTGTTTCACCGGAAACTGTTTATTCAGGGTACGCTCCACAATATCAATCAATTCCCGCTCCAGAAATTCGATGGCAGTGGGCACAAAGGGAAGTTCCAGAACCTTGGGCACCATATCCGCGCAGGCTTCCAGACTGGCAAAGGGCATCACCAGCGTGCAGGAGCAGGTGGGCGCCGGCAGAAGCTTCAAGGTCACCTGTGTCAGGATACATAAAGTACCTTCTGAACCGATCACCAGATCCTTCACCGCGTAACCTGTGGTATTCTTTACTACATTGGAAGAAAAATTCATAATGGACCCGTCAGGCAGCACCGCCTCAATGCACCGGACAAAATCTCTGGTCAGACCGTAGCGCACCGCTTTCATGCCCCCTGCATTGGTAATTACATTTCCGCCGATTGAAGCCGTCTTCTCTCCCGGATCCGGAGGATAGAACAGACCTTCCGCAGCAGCAGCGGCCTGGATATCCAAAAGGAGAGCTCCCGGTTCCGCAGTTATCGTCTGATTCTTATGATCTACCGGAAAAATCTTATTCATCCGCATTACCGACAACATAATTCCGCCGTATTTACAGGTGGCTCCTCCCGCCAGGCCCGTGCCGGCGCCCCGGCAGACCACCGGAATATTATTCTGATAAGCATATGCCATAATGGCGGATACTTCTTCTTTGTTGATAACCTCCACGTATAATTCCGGAGGAAAAACGCCGTACTCCGGCATTTCATCCCGGTAGTATTCCTGTTCAATCTCTTCTCCCACCCACACCCGGTCATCTGCAGTCACCGAACGGATGTAGGCGAAATCAGATTCATCCATTTTTTTATAAGGATATGCCATCTTTTTCATCCTCCTTTCGAGTTTCTGCCATCTGTATTAACCGGGGTACTACTTGATAAAGGTCATCCACAATGCAGTAATGAGCAGTTTTAAAAATCTGAGCTTCCGGATTTTCATTAATTGCCACGATACATTCCGATCCGTTCATACAGGATGTAAACTGAATAGCTCCCGATACGCCGCATGTAATGATCAGTTTCGGACGCACCGTTCTGCCGGAAAGTCCTATCTGATGGGCAGTGTCTCCGTAGCCGTTTTCCACCATGGGACGGGTAAAGGCCAGCTGTCCGCCCAGTACCTCGGCCAGCCTCCGGCACATGGCAACGCCGGTCTCTCCCTGCGCACCCCGTCCGGCCACAACGATAATTTCTTCCTCCTCCAGACTTTTTGTTTTCTCCAGCACTTCAGAAGAAAGAACCTGAATCCGGGACATTACCATCTTATCATTCACCTGACATTCGATAACTTCTCCCTCGGGAACTTTTACCTTCAGCGCCCGATCCATAACCCGGTAACGAACTGTAGCAAACTGGGGACGAGATTTGGTAATGGCGATCTGGGCCATAATGTTTCCTCCGAAAGCCGGACGAATCTGGATCATATCGGAGTTTGGCTTAATGTCCAGCTGTGTACAGTCCGCCGTCAGTCCCGTATGGAAACGGGTAGACAGGCGGGGAGCCAGAGATCTTCCCAGTTCCGTTGCGCCGATCAGCACCGCGCAGGGCTTTACCGCCGCGATACAGTCTGCCGTCACATCTGTATAGCAGTCTGCCCGGAAATGCTCCAGTTCTTTATGTTCATAAGCATATACTCTGTGAACGCCGTACTTAAGCAGGCGGTGAGCGTTTCTTACCGTTCCCTCTCCGCCGACAATCACACAGTTCACCTGATATCCCGCCTTGGGAGCCATTTTCCGCGCTTCCCCGATCAGCTCAAAAACGACGGGATGAATCACTCCCTGTTCCTGCTCCGCAAAAATCAGGAAATCTTTCCACTGTTCTTTATCCGCCTCATTGGCCCGCTGTTCAAAATGTATGGCCTTTTCCGGACACTGCCGCACACAGAGCCCGCACATGCGGCAGGTATCTCCCACAGTAATTCCCCGCTTCTCCATTGTCAGTGCGCCGAAAGGGCAGACATCTACACATTGGCCGCACAAAGTACAGGTATCCGCATCAAAAGTTAAAAAATCCATATCACATTCTCCCTCAGATAATTTTTTTATCCGTTAAAATGGCAAACAGCCGGTCGACTTTCTCTTCGGCATTGCCTTCCAGATATACCTGCTTTTCTCTCTCCTCCGGCGCAAACATGCGCTCAACGGTTGTAGGAGAGCCAATCAGACCATAACGGCTGAGATCCTGATTGGGAAGATCGGCAAATCCCAGAACACGCACCTGCTTTCCGCTGGTTGCTTTCTTCAAAAGATAGGATGGAAGTCTGGGAACACAGCTGTCTTTGTCCACAGTAATCAGACAGGGAAACTGTATTCTGGATACCTGTGTCACTCTTCCCAGCTTCTGTTTTACACAGACGGAACCTTCATCCACATCTTCAATCCCCGACACCCATGCGGCATGGGGTATATGCATATGTTCCGCTATGGCCGGTCCCACCTGCGCCGTGTCTCCGTCTGTGGTCTGTTTTCCGCAGATAATCAGATCCGCTCCTCCCAGCACCTGAATCCCCTGATACAGAGTGTAAGAAGTACTCAGCACATCGGCGCCTGCAAACTTCCGGTCAGAAAGGATTACCGCCTCATCCGCTCCCATCGTGTAGGCGTCCCGCATCATGGTTTCCGCCTGCGCCGGTCCCATTGTCAGAACCGTCACCGTGCCGCCGGTTTTTTCTCTGATCTGAAGCGCTGTCTCCAGAGCAAACAAATCATATGGATTCGTTCTGGTGTCGCTGGTAAAGCGTTTCATGGTTCCCGTTTCCGGATCAATCTCCACTTTTGTACCTGCCGGTACCTGTTTCATACATACTATAATCTTCATTTTATTTATTCCTTTATACTTTATCGCATTGTCACGTTAAACGGACAAAATTATTATATCACCCTCTGCTGTAATCTATCAAGGCAAAGGAAAGAATCAGACGGAATTTTTCTTTCGGATCTTCCAGTTCCAGATGGGTAATCTCTTTGATCCGTCCGATACGATACAGCAGCGTACTTCTGTGGATTTCCAGAATTTCTGCCGTTCTTGCCAGATTTCTGTCATTTTCCAGATAAATCCTAAGTGTTTTCCCCAGCTCAGCCGTATGAGTCCTGTCGTAATTTTCCAGCCATAGAATTTCCTGGCTACAAAGCAGTCTGGCCGGAAATTTTTTCAGCGCGTTTTCCAGAATGTAATCTGTCTGATAATCGTCAAAACGGTAACTCCAGAATGTATCATGCTTTTTCTTTCCCGTCTCGTAAGCACAGACCGCCTGTTCATAATAATAGGGAAACAGCGACAGATCTCTGTAAAGAGAACTGATTCCCACTTTCATCAGACTTTCCCTGAGTATGACGGCTGCACGGTTACCGAAGGATGCAGGATTCATCTCATTCATGGTACTGTTTACCAGCATAACCACGCATTTTTCATATAAAAAGGCACAGATTTCAGGAAACTCATCCATCAGACGACTGCAGAAATACTGAACGGAATGTGTGCGGATATCGCGATCCTCCGGAAAAAAACAGGCACAGAAGTATTCATCCTTCGCTGTCCAGCCGTACTGAAGAAGAATTCTGTCCAGAGTTCCGGTATCGATTCTTTCACCTTCAAGCATCCGGAACAATACCCTGGATAAAGACCTGGTATGCTGTAATACCTTCCCCTCTCCGGCTTTCAAAACTTCCAATACAACTTTGGAAAAATAATCCAGCAGAAAAAAATCTCCCGGTCTGATTTTCCTTTTAATTTCATTAATGCAGATACGCCCCCGGTATTTTTTGTTATACCACAGATTCTGATAAAGAATAGCATAGCCGAAGGTTTCTGCCGGAAAAACCGAGGGCCCCTCCGTGTGCATAGTGGAAAGATAATCCTTATTCACTTTAAAATCATTCAAAATTTCCAGCGGAAGAATATAGCTTCCCTGGACGGCATCGTACTCCCAGGCGTGCTGCATGGGCGTCTGGTTTACACTGGCAAGCAGATAAAAATTTTCATCGTGAACAAACATGGAATTGTCAAATACCGTCACTGCTCTTCGGAACAAAGCATCCAGCGGTTTTTCCTCCCATAATGCTTCCCTGAGTGAATCCTCCCATCGGTGGAAACGGTGGAATATCTTCTGTATTTTAGCGGACACCTGTGCCGGGGCAGCATCCGTTTCAAAATACAGGATTTCATTCTTCTCCATCAAAGACAGTGTGGGCTTCCCTATACAGACCAGTCCTTTATCAACGGTATCTTCCGGGAATTCCCAGGCGGCCGCAAAATACAGTACATCCTCGTACATTCCGACAGAGGAATCGTAATCCACCATCTGATACCACAGTTTTGGTTCTTTCCCGTCAACATTGACCAGCGTCCCATGAAATTCTTCCATATCATCCAAAATCAGCTGCATTGGTATTTTCATATTATATTCTCCTATATTTTGTAGGAATCCGTTCCAAATAATTCAGACATATTACGGACTTTACTTTCCTTTTTCTTTTAAATATAATGGATTTAACAGGAAAAATCAATGGTGTTGATTTTTCTTATGGTACTTGTAGTCAATCACTATGTATGAATGGAGGAACGTTATGTTAACACCAAGACAGAATATGATGGAAGTAATCAAGGGAGGAAATCCTGATCGTTTCGTAAAACAGTATGAAGCTCTGGAATTTATTTTAACCACACCTTATCAGCTTCAGTTTCCTATGATGCCGGAAGGCCCGGGCGCGGATCCTGTTGTTTGCGGATGGGGTTACACCAATGCATGGCCCGCCGGACAGATCGGCGCTTTCCCGGTTCACGACGCGGAACACCTCGTATGCCCGGATATCACCCGCTGGAAAGAATACGTAAAAGCACCCAGCATTGATTATACTGAGGAAGACTGGAAACAGTGCCAGGAAGATGTGGCAAAAGTCAACCGTGAAGAAAAATTTGTTGCTACTTTAGTTGCTCCCGGCCTTTTTGAAATGACTCATTATCTCTGTGAAATGCAGAACGCCATGATCGATTTCTATGAAGAACCGGAAGCGATGCATGAGCTGATCGATTACGTTGCGCAGTGGGAACTGAAGCTGGCGGAACAGACCTGTAAATATATGAAACCTGATGTTGTTTTCCATCACGATGACTGGGGAACCCAGAGATCCACTTTCTTAAGCACAGAGATGTTCCGTGAATTTTTCCTTGAACCCTACACAAAAATCTATAAATACTACCATGAACACGGCGTAGAACTGGTCATTCACCACAACGACTGTTACTGCGCACCCTTCGTTCCCACAATGATTGAGATGGGAATCGATGTATGGCAGGGCTGTATGTCTGTCAACAACCTTCCGGAACTGATTAAAGAATACGGAAAAGATATTACTTTCATGGGCGGTATCGACAACGGAAAAGTTGATCGGGCGGACTGGACACCGGAACTGATCGCCGAAAATGTTGATCAGCTTTGCAGAGACTGCGGAAAACTGTATTTCATTCCTTCCACAACTCACGGTCTGAATTTCTCCTGTTTCCCGGAAGTATACCCGGCCGTTGACAAAGAGATTGACAAAATGTCCAAAGAAATGTTCTGAAATCCAAAGCAATAAAAAGAGGGCTGTGAAAAAATGACTTCGCATTTTTTCACAGCCCCTTTTTTTGCGGTATTGGTACATATCCACTACTGCTATATATTTATATAACTCCGGCATTGCAGGGCGCAGTTGAAATTTCAACTAACCGTTCTGTTCTGATTATGAGAGATCCCCTTTTGTCTGCAATCCCTGTGGCCACCGGCTCCGCTGCCGGCTGCGCCGTATGCTCTATGATGCAAAGTACGCCCAGGAGCAATACGAGAGCAGGGGAATTTCCCTGACGGAACAGGAGCTGAACCGGATCAATGATACCATTTCTCCTCTGCTGAAGAAGGGGCAGGCCCTTCCAACCATCTGTGAACGGTACCGGGATGAACTGCCAGTCACGGACCGCACCATCTACTCCTATATTGATGCAGGCCTGCTGGATGCCAGGAATATCGACCTGCGCCGCAAACTGAGGAGGCCAGAAAGGAAGAAAA
>JBMNRA010000024.1:0-38835 GCA_050944415.1 Ruminococcus sp. | reverse complement strand
AGATGAAGCAAAACAAAAGAACAACTTCATAACAACTTAGTACAGCATGAAAAGGAGATTTAAGGAAATGAAACAAATTAAAAACAAAGAACTTGGAAATCGTATCATCAAGATGACACATTTTGTAGATTATCATAATAGAAGAGTTATTTTCTATGAATGGTTTCTAAAACAAATTAAAGATATGAACTCTGCGGAATTCAAAATTTATATGGAAATTATGAATAAAACAGCAGGGTTTGAAGTTATCACAGTTAAATAAGTGCAAAGAGAAAAGGAGAAAAGCAATGGAAAGAGCAATGAAAAAAATTAAGGAATTATATGATAAATCAGTTTTTGTAGACAATTTAGAAGAGGTAATTAATTCAGACGATTATTTCAATAGATATGATGAATGGGTATTGAAGCAGATTGGTGTCGGTTATCTGATGATGGCATTAAACAATCATTTGGAAATTATGGATAAATTATCAGATGAGAACTTAGATGATTTGATTTATGCGGTTGCATGTTGTATGAATGACGAACCAATCACAGCAGCTATTGAAGAATCAAAGAAATACAATTTGTCAGTATAAAAATAAAAGAAAATAACAAAGTGCAAAATTTTGTACACCTTACTTAATATAATAAATACATAAGATAAAACAAAACAACAAAGCAAAAGAAAAGGAGATTAAAATTATGACAACAACAATGAACAACACAGTAAAAGGAATCGAAGTAGACCACATCAACGGAGCAATCGTAGTTACAAAGAACTTCTTAAAATTAGCAAAGAATCCTTCTACATCTGAATTTGAACGTTTAATTTATACAAGAAAAGAATGCCCAACATATGGAATCGTAGTAAGAACAATCGACAAGAATGAAAACAAAGAATCCTACGAAGGACTTTCAATCGAAAAGATGTTAGCTTATATTCATGTATTTGAAAAAGAAAATTTAGCAGATTTTGAGAATACTATTAAAGTATATTCAACAGCAAATGGAAAAATTCAGAAAGGCAAATACGCAACTATTAAAAAAGTATTTTTAAGCAGATTCAAAGAAAACTATATCAGAACAATCGAAAATATTGACAATGTAGTTCGCATTGATGAAAAAGCAAAAGAACTTAAAGAAAAATCCAAAGGTCTTGTTCTTCTTATGTTAAACGAAAAAGCAGAAGATAACAAAGTTGCAGAGTTCCCTATGCCACAGAAAAAGGCAGTAAATGAATAATTCAAGAGAAAAGGAGATTAAAGCTATGAGAAATAATATTAAATTCGATTTTATTACAAATACTATTATTGTAAATAAAGGATATTACGCAGAAGCATGTAAGCCAGGAACGGAAGAGAACATGGAACTTTTACGACTTCAGAAAGATTATCCCGATATGCGAATTGCCCTTAGAAGCGTAAGAACTGGCAGCAGGAAGTCAGCAACAAAAGGTCTTACATACAAATATATGAGAAAGTTTATATCTGTTATGGATAGTGAAAATTTTTTAACCTTTGAAAAAGTAATTCAACATTATGAGGAATATGAAGAAGATAATGCAGCAGTTTATCATCGTGTAAAAGAATGGTTCTTAGAAAACTATCCATACCATAAAGAAATGATAGTAGATACCGCGCCTAAAAAAATTGTAAAGTCTGTTCCGCAAGAATCAAAAGCGGCAGCAGCATAGAAAGGAGTTTCTATGGCAGCAGTACAAAATCAAGGCACGGGGGGCGTGTATTTCGGGATGAAAAATATAGAGATTGCCCGTTATCGTCTTTCTACACTAGCCCCCTTTCCAAATCCATTTTTAAAATTGAATAACGGTAGTAAAAAAATTATTGATTCTACATAAAATCCCCTCTTCATTATTTGAAAAGGGGATTTTACGATTTACGGGTTATAATTCGATAGAATATCGTTTGTCGTTTTTACAAATTCATCTCTTACGGATTGAGGGGAAATAATTTTTACGTCTTTTCCAAGTCCAAAAATCCATGCAAAAAACTGGGGGCTGACATTTACCGCAATTCGTACAAGAAATGTGTCTGGATTGTTGAAATTTTTCCTTATATTGGCAGCTTCTCCGAATCTATCTATAAAAACGCCTACAAGATTGTTAGGGGCTTCTACTGTGACCGTTTCTTCCTGTCCGCTAAACATTCCAAAAGTTTTCCGAGAATAATCTACAATATCAAAAGACTTGAAAATGTCTTTTCCCTCTCTTGGTTCACAAGTCAGTTTTATAGAACTCATTTTATCAATTCTATAATGCCTTATTGTGTTTGTCCTACTGTCAAAAGCAACTAAATAATAATTATCATCACTTAGAGACACCGCACAAGGGCTGGCGGAAAAGAGCTTTCCGCTTCTAAGAGGTTCTAATTTCCGCATGATGTTCCAACGCATATATTGAAATGTTATCTGACTATTGGAAGAAATAGCAGCATAAAGCAAATCAAGGTTTTTGAATACCTTGTCATTCATGCTCTTGATTCTTTTTGGAGATAAGACACCACGATTCAGAGCGGCATTATCAAAGCTGCTGCCGAGTGTTTTTACTTTTGCTATCAGTTCTTTTGACTTTCGCTCTGTTAAGAACTTTGAAGCAGCTATAGAATCAATCAAGAATTTTAATTCTGATGTATCAAATAGTCTTGAGGGATGATGATATTTATAACCGCCTTTTTCCGCTACTCCGACTATTTCAAATCCGGCTTGGTTTAATATGCTTATATCTGTATAAACGGTTCTTCTATCAACAAATACATTTTTTTCTGCTAGATATTCAAGTATATCGGGCATTCTTATAAAGTGTGTTTCATCTGTTCTTTCTAAAAATAAATCCTGCAAATATAATAAAGCCAATTTCTTGCTTTCTGATTTATCACTTGCCATAATTATTCTTTCCTCTTGTCTTTTCTATCGTAGGTCGAGCTTGCTCGACCTACGTCAGTTAAAGTATATCATTTATATAATTTTTTTGTTACTCTATTTATAAATTATAGAGAAGCAAAAAAATTATTATTTTTATTCAAAAATAAGTATTTGATTATAGGTCTGCCCTTTTGAACGATATTCCCCATTAGAAAGTTGGACACGTTCCAAATCAACGCTGAATACAAAGTCTTTAAAGTCAATTTTTTTAAGGGCATTTACACAATTTTTTACAGTTGATTTTTTTAGTCCTACCAGTTTTCCAATATCATCATAAGTAAATGTCTGGCTGCTTGGGAGTTCAAGCAGTACAAGAAAAACTTTTAAAGTGCTTTCCCATGAAGCAGTATTTTTATTGTCTCGAATTAGTTTATACCATGCCTTTTTGATTTTAATAATATTTTTGCTTTTCTCTATGGATTGGGCGAGAGATACGGTATAAATATCTTTGTCTATGATAAGGCGGATATAATCATTTTCCGCAAGAATAGTAAGGCTGTTTTTGATTTTAGCTCTATTGGCGGATGAATTTTGAATACCAATATTTTCACATAAGTCTGATAATTTACCACGAAAGGCTCTTTGTTCATCCGCAAGTATTGTTACGATTGTCAGAATTTTAAAGTGGTATTTTTCGAGTTCTAACCATTCTTCCGCAAATTCCAGTTCTTTTTCTTCCATGTGTTCTCCTTTCTTAATGATTGAGATTACTTTCCTTTTGTATCAAGTGCTTTTTGAATTTCTTCTCTTAAAATAGTTGCAGCAGATTTATTTAATGAATTGATAAATTGTGAGCCTGCTATGTTCTCTTGGATTTCCATTTTTTGCTTAAAATAGTTGCGATATTCTTTATTTTCAATTTGAGATTCCCAAAAAGAATATCTGTCTTTCCCTAGTTTTTGAAGCATTTTTTATTTCCTTTCTATAATTATTTTATCAAAATTTTTATATAAAATAAAATCATGCAATATTGACCGAGAGCATGATAATAAGAGACTCCTAAGCTAACTTAGGAGTGGCAGCAGTTTCCGATCGTTGGGAGCATTGAGCAAGGTTATAAGAAGTTTTAAGCGGTCTTCCGCTGATAATTGAATAAAATAATCGTAAAATATTTTATACATGGTCTTTTCTCCTTTTGCTATTGACTAAATCTACATTATTATAAAATTTGGTTATGTTGTGTTCTCGTTTGTATCTCTTGTATAGGGAACTTTCGGTTAAGTGTGTCTTTTGAGACAGATTCAGTTTTTCTTTTGTTTCCCTGCTGCCAATTTCATTCGCAAAATAAGCGGCTAATATTGGCTTGGCAGTTTCATAATCTATGGAAGTTTTACAATTTGGCTTTTGTGGGTTGTAGGTTCTACCATGCACCGCAGCATGGCAGCAGGCACAAAGAAGAATAATATTATCATAATCATCTGTGCCGCCCTCTGAAACGGGTGTTAAATGATGATATTCTAAATAATCGTTCTGACCGCAGATTGCACACCGATAATTCCAACATTCAGAGATTTTTCTTTTGACATATTTATTTATCACTTTCAAATATCTCCTTTCAGAGATATTTGAAAGTGGCAGCAGGCAAATTATATAAACTTGTCTTGGGTTGTCTGAAAGTTATTATTTTTTAGGAAAAGACAAGAAGAGTTGTTATAGAGTTGTAGTGAGTTGATGTAAGAAAACCCTTGTAAAATGGGCGTTTGTGGGATAGAATGGTCTTGAAAAAAAGTACACTTTACAGAAAGTACACTTTTCATAGTTTTTAATGGTATTAAAAAGAAAAAAGTACACTTTTCTTCCACTTTTGGTTTTGAAAATAATCAAAAAAATAAGAGGTAAGATTGCTCTTACCCCTGTATTTTCAAGATTTTTCTTATCCAAAGTATCTCTTAAGCAGGCCTTCGAATGCTTTTCCATGTCGAGCTTCGTCACGGAAAAGCTTTTGAAGGTCTGTTAAAGAGATATTTCGGCTAAAAAGCATGTTGAAGGTGTCGGTCCGGAAAGGGACGGCACCTTTTTTCTTGACAATTTTTGTTTCTTAGGGCATAATTATTTTGATAAAAACAAGAAGGTCGGAATATTCTGATTCTTTGAGAGAATGAGGGAGGAATTATTATGGAAAATAATGCACCTGGAAGACTGAAACTGAAAGTGACGGGAATTCTGTATATTATTTCCGCTGCTCTTACGATTATTATGGGTCTTTTGTTTCTGGCAGGAGGTACTGTGTTTCTGACAATCGATGAAGGCAGCAGTTCTTTCGGATCTTTTCTTGGAGTTGTTGCCGGGGCAGTAGGCGTTGTGATGGTTATATCCGCAGTTTATACGCTGATTATGGGTATCCTGGGTGTGAAAAACAGCAATAAACCGGAAAAATGCGGCGTTAACTTTGTGCTGGGCGTAATTATGCTGGTGTTTGCCGTTCTGGGATTTCTGTTTACACTGGTCAGTGTGGCAGGAGGTTCATCAGCATCATCCCTGGTTTCCAGTATTGTTGCGCTGGTAATTGCCATTATCTATACAATGGGAGCAAAACAGAATAAGAATGCGTCACGGTCAGAAGAATAGTTTTAAGAAGTACATCCCCTGAAGTCATTCCGGCTTCAGGGGATTTTATTGACAGCTCCTATACCGATTGGTATAATAGAAAAAAGGAGTAACTTATGGATAACAGAGAGACAATTTTGACGTGTGCACTGGATTTGTTCTATGCAAAGGGATATGACGGCGTAGGCGTTCAGGAAATTGCCGATGCTGCGGGAATTACCAAACCGACGCTGTATTATTATTTCGGCAGTAAAAAAGGCCTGCTCCAGCAAGTTTTGAACACTTATTACAAAGCGCTGGATTCCATGCTCAGTGAAGCGGTTGCCTTCCGGGGAAGGATTCCGGAACGTTTGTTTCAGATTGCAAAGGCGTACTTTGCATATGCCGGTCAGTATCGGAAATTTTATCTCCTGATGCTGGCGCTGTTTTACTCGGGAAGAGAGAGCGATGGCTTTCAGACGGTTTTCCCTCTCATCCAGGAGTATTATAACCGGATTGTTCAGGTGTTTGAGGATGCTGCCGATGAGTTGGGAAACATGCATGGAAGACAGCAGCAGTTTGCTGTTGGTTTTATCGGTGTGTTGGATCATTATCTGATGATGTGTCTGAGAGACGGACCGGAAGAAAGTGCCGTGAATATTTCTGACGAACAGATAGAAGGCATCGTGCATCAGTTTATGTATGGTATTTATTCTTAGAAAAGGGGAAGTATATAATGAAAAAATGGTATGAAGAAGCAGTGTTTTATCATATGTATCCGCTGGGAATGACAGGGGCGCCCAAGGTGAATCAGGGAGAAGAGGTGGTTCATCGTTTTGAGAAACTGTATTCCTGGCTGGATCATATGAAGGACATGGGATTTACGGCAGTTTATATCGGACCGCTGTTTGAATCTTCCACCCACGGATATGACACGAAAGATTACAAAAAAACAGACCGTCGGCTGGGAGATAATGAAGATTTCAAACGTTTTGTGAAAAAAGCCCATGACCGGGGGATTAAAGTGGTGGTAGACGGAGTGTTCAACCATACGGGACGGGAATTTTTCGCTTTTTTGGATATTCAGAAAAACAGGGAAAACTCTCCTTACTGCAGCTGGTATAAGGGACTGTGGTTCGGCGGCAATAATCCCTATAACGACGGTTTTTCCTATGAAGCGTGGAGAGGATGTTTTGAACTGGTTAATCTGAACCTTCAGAACGAAGCGGTAAAAGAGTATCTGCTGGATGTGATTCATTTCTGGATTACAGAATTTGATATTGACGGAATCCGTCTGGACTGCGCCGATTGTCTGGACTTTGGTTTTATGGAAGAGATGAGGCGGAGAACTTCAGCGTGGAAAGAAGATTTCTGGCTGATGGGCGAGGTGATTCACGGAGATTATTCCCGTTATATCGGAGACGGCAGCAGCATGCTTCACAGTGTTACCAATTATGAGCTGCATAAAGGGCTGTATTCCGGCCATAACGATCATAACTATTTTGAAATTGCCCATACGATCCGGCGGCAGTTTGACGAAGGAGGCGGCATTTACAAAGGAATGAGGCTGTATTCCTTTGTGGACAATCATGATGTGGATCGTCTGGCCAGCAAGCTGAATATATGGGAACACAGTTTTTCTGTATATGCGCTGTTATATATGCTTCCGGGAATTCCGTCTGTTTATTACGGATCGGAGTGGGGCATTGAAGGAAGAAAGGAAGGACCCAATGATGACGGTATGCGTCCGGCAGTGAATCTTGAAGAAACACTGGCAGATAATCCCCATCCGGATCTGATGGCATGGATTCGGAAGCTGGGACAGATTCACAGCAAATATTCCGCATGCGTTTACGGAGCATACCGTGAGCTTTTACTTACGAACCGACAGTATGTATTTGCACGTATCCTGGAGGATGCTGCGGTAGTGGTGGCAGTTAACAATGATGAAAATCCTGCATCGGTTACGTTTTCCCTGCCCATTGGCGGAAAAGAATACCTGGATGAAGTTTCAGGCAGGGTATACAGCAGTGATGGACAGATAACCATTGAGCTGGAAAAATATGGCTGCGCAATTTTATGTACGGCAGCACAGGAGGTATGAAGGTATGGAAAAAGTGATATTCGGTGACCTGGATCAGTACCTGTTCGGGCAGGGAACGCATTATGATATTTATAAGAAGATGGGAGCTCATCCCATGACCCTGGACGGTCATAAAGGAGTTTATTTTGCCGTATGGGCGCCCAATGCGAAAAGCGTTTCAGTCATAGGGGAATTTAACGACTGGGAGGAAGAGGCGGATCCTATGACAAAAGTCGGGGATATCGGCGTCTTTGAATGCTTTGTAGCGGAAGCTCAGGTGGGACAGTTATATAAATTCTACATTACCACCCGGGATGGAAGGGGACTGTATAAGGCGGATCCCTATGGAAACTGGTCGGAACTGCGGCCGGGGACGGCGTCCCGCATTGCAGATATTTCCAACTTCCACTGGAGTGACGGTGTCTGGATGAAGAAAAGAGGGGAAAGTGACCCCAGAGACGGCGCCATGTCCATCTATGAGGTCCATCCGGGTTCCTGGATGAAACATCCGGCCACGGAAGAAAACAAGGAAGGATTCTATAATTATAAACAGTTTGCTCATTCACTGACTGAGTATGTCAAAAAAATGGGATATACCCATGTGGAGCTGATGGGAATTGCAGAGCATCCCTTCGACGGTTCCTGGGGTTATCAGGTGACAGGATATTATGCGCCCACTTCCCGATATGGATCGCCGGCGGAGTTTCAGTACCTGATCAATTACCTGCATAAGAACAGGATCGGCGTCATCCTGGACTGGGTTCCGGCCCATTTCCCGAAGGACGCCCACGGCCTGGCGGAATTTGACGGAACTGCTGTTTATGAACATGCAGATCCACGGCAGGGAGAGCATCCCGACTGGGGAACGAAGATTTTCAATTATGGCAGAAATGAAGTAAAGAATTTCCTGATCGGCAATGCTCTGTTCTGGATTGAACATTTCCATGTGGACGGTCTTCGGGTGGATGCGGTAGCCTCCATGCTTTATCTGGATTACGGAAAGAAAGACGGCGAGTGGGTGGCCAACAAGTACGGCGGCAATGAAAATCTGGAAGCCATAGAATTTTTCAAACACCTGAATACCGTGGTTCTGGGGAGAAATAAGGGAGCGGTCATGATTGCTGAAGAATCCACTGCGTGGCCGAAGGTGACCGGGCCGGTGGAGGAAGACGGACTGAATTTCAGCCTGAAATGGAATATGGGATGGATGCATGATTTTCTGGAGTACATGAAGCTGGATCCCTATTTTCGGAAATATAATCATAATAAGATGACTTTTTCCATGACTTACGCCTACAGTGAGAATTATATTCTGGTGCTTTCTCACGACGAGGTGGTGCATCTGAAATGCTCCATGCTGGAAAAAATGCCGGGATATTATGACGATAAATTTGAAAATCTGAAAGCCGGCTATTCTTTTATGTTCGGTCATCCCGGCAAAAAACTTCTGTTTATGGGACAGGAATTCGGTCAGTTAAGAGAGTGGAGTGAAGAGCGGGAGCTGGACTGGTATCTGCTGCGGGAGGAAAAACATCAGAAGCTGCAGTCTTATGTCAGCGAGCTGTTGACGCTTTATAAAAAATACCCGGCTCTTTATGCCATGGACAGAAATCCCGAAGGATTCGAATGGATCAACGCGGATGACGGCGACCGCAGTATTTTCAGCTTTGTGCGTAAGTCTCCCACGGGAAGGAATAATCTGCTGTTTGTATGCAATTTTACTCCCGTGGCCCGGCCGGACTACCGGGTAGGCGTGCCGAAGAAAAAGAAATACCGTCTGATCTTAAACAGTGCGGATCCCAAATACGGAGGAAAAACTACGATTCGGAAGACGGAGTATATGGCGGAGAAAAAAGCCTGTGACAACAGAAAGTTTTCTTTTGGCTACAAACTTCCGCCCTATGGAGTTGCAGTGTTCGTTTATTGATGTTGGCGTTTGCAGACGCTTCAGGACTGTGAAGCGGTCTTTTTATGGAGGGATGAATCATGGCATCGTGGAAAGCGTCGCTGATTCAGATGGACAGCGGCAGTGATGAAAAAGAAAATATGAGAAAAGCAGAATATTATATCAGGCAGGCGGCTCTTGAAGGCGCCTGCCTGGCAGTGCTTCCGGAGACGGTGGATTATATCGGCCGGGGGATGAAAGATCATGCGAAGGAACTGCCGGGAGAATGGGGAGCATTTCTGTCGGAGCAGGCAAAACGGTACGGCATATATATCCACGGAGGAAGCGTTACAGAGAAAAATCCCGGGGGAAGGCCCTATAATACCAGTTTGTTCTATGCTCCTGACGGAAATATGATCGGAAAGTACCGTAAGCTGCATATGTTTGATGTGGAAGTGGAGGAAGGGCCATCCTATCGGGAGTCTGATGATATCTGTCCGGGAAATGAGATCGTGCTTTGTGAAACTGAGCTGGGCTGTTTTGGCCTGTCCATCTGCTATGATCTGCGCTTTCCGGAGCTATACAGGATTCAGAGCCGCCAGGGTGCACAGGTGCTGATTGCGGCGGCTAATTTTACTTATGCCACAGGGGAGAAGCACTGGGAGATTCTTTTGCGGGCAAGAGCTATTGAAAATACCTGCTATGTGCTGGCCTGCTGTCAGTGCGGAAAAAAACCTGCCTTTACTGCATATGGTCATTCTATGATCGTCAGTCCCTGGGGTGAAGTGCTGGCTGGAGCCGGGACGGAAGAAGGTCTCATTACAGCTTCGCTGAATCTGGAAGAAGTGAAAAAAGTAAGAAAACAGATACCATCTCTTAACAATATCCGGACGGATATCTGTCATTTGAGCAGTGACAGGGTGAAAGTATTTGCTGAAAAATGAAAATTATTCACATATAAAATGAAAAGTGCTCACACTTTCACTTTACTTTGCTGAAATATATATTATAATAAAACATGTTGAAAAAAATAACACTTAAAAGTGAAAAAAATGATATAAAGGCAAGGGAGAGATGAAAATGAGCAGTGGATATGAAATCAGGTGGCACGGACGGGGAGGCCAGGGAGCAAAGACGGCGGCGCTTCTTCTGGCGGACGTGGCGTTTAAGACAGGAAAATACGTACAGGGTTTTCCGGAGTACGGTCCGGAACGTATGGGAGCGCCTATTACGGCGTTTAACAGAATAAGCCGGCAGCCGATTCGTGTACATTCCAATATTTATACGCCTGATCTGGTGGTGGTAGTGGATGAAACTCTTCTTCATACGGTAGATGTGACGGCAGGTCTGAAAGAAGACGGCGCGGTTATTGTCAATACGGCCATGACAGAGGAGGAAGTACGTCCTTTGCTGAATGGATACCAGGGAAAAATCCGTACAGTGGATGCCAGAAAGATTTCCATGGAATCTCTGGGTAAATATTTCCCCAATTCTCCCATGCTGGCGGCGGCGGTGGCAGTCAGCAAGGTAATGGACAGGGAGGAGTTTATCGCCGATATGGAAGCTTCCTATCGCCATAAATTTGCTAAAAAGCCGGAAGTGATCGAGGGCAATATGAAAGCTCTGAAAATGACCTTTGAAGTGCTGGAAGAAGCGGCGAATGAGAAAATTAAAAAAAGCGCCTGATAAAAGAGAACGGAGAAAATCTAACCATGAGAACAGATGTACATAAAATCAACGAGCAGACGCCTCATCAGGAACTGACAGAAGGACTGATGATGTTTGCCGGAGGAACTTCAAAATACTTTCAGACAGGGGAATGGAGAACCAGCACCCCTGTTCTTCATGAAGAGCTGTGCAGGCAGTGTCTGCTGTGTGCACCGGTCTGTCCCGACTCCAGTATTCCGGTGAAAGATGGGAAAAGGGAAGATTTTGATTATGACCATTGTAAAGGATGCGGAATCTGTGCCGCGGTATGTCCTTTTGACGCAATTGAAATGAAGGAGGGAAGATAAGTATGGCAGTGAAAGACCGTATGTCAGGAAATGAGGCGGTTGCCTACGCGATTCGACAGGTAAATCCGGATGTAATGCCTGCGTTTCCCATTACCCCTTCTACCGAAATTCCCCAGATGGTGTCCACCTATATTGCCAACGGGGAGATCGATACAGAATTTATTCCTGTAGAAAGTGAACATTCTTCTATGAGTGCGGCCATCGGAGCGGAGGCGGCAGGAGCAAGAAGTCTGACGGCCACTTCTTCTGCCGGTCTGGCGCTTATGTGGGAAGAACTTCTTCTGGCAGCTTCCAACCGGATGCCGCTGGTGCTGGCGCTGGTAAACAGGACGCTGTCCGGTCCCATTAATA
Source organism: Ruminococcus sp. (assembly GCA_050944415.1). Lineage (GTDB taxonomy): Bacteria > Bacillota > Clostridia > Lachnospirales > Lachnospiraceae > Ruminococcus_G. The sequence continues at coordinate 27,053 of JBMNRA010000024.1, read as the reverse complement.
TTAACTGCGACCATTCTGACGGCATGGGCGCAAGGGATACCGGCTGGATTCAGATTTACGCGGAAAATAACCAGGAAGCGTATGATAATTTTATTCAGGCCTATCCCATTGCGGAACACAGCGGCGTGCATCTTCCGGTGATGGTCTGTCAGGATGGATTTATTACCAGTCACGCGGTGGAAAATATAGAACTGCTGGAGGATGGTGAAGTAAGGAATTTCGTTGGCGAGTACGAACCGGAAGAATATCTGCTGAATCCCGGGAAACCCATTGCGGTTGGTCCTTATTCTGTGACCAATTATGCCATGGAGGCAAAGAAGAATCAGGAGCTGGCCCTGGAAAGATCAAAGGAAGTGATCCTTCAGGTGGCGGAAGCTTTCGAGAAGATATCCGGCAGAAAGTACGGACTGTTTGAAGAATACCGTACGGAAGACGCGGATTATATCATGCTGATTATGGGATCTGCAGCGGGAACCGCCAAACAGGCAGTGGATGATCTGCGCCTTCAGGGGAAAAAAGCAGGCGTGATTAAGCTGCGTGTCTTCCGGCCTTTTCCGGCTGATGAGCTGGCGGCGGCCTTAAGCCGCTGCAAGGCGGCGGCCATCATGGACCGCTGTGAAAGTTATAACGGTAACGGGGGTCCCCTGGGCAGCGAAGTGACGGCAGGCCTTTATCGTAATAAAGTTATGATTGAAGCGGTAAATTATATCTATGGTCTGGCAGGACGGGATTTTACTGTCAATGAGGTGTATGATATATTTACCCAGCTGGAGAATATGGTGGAAAAGGGACAGGAAGTAAAACAATACCAGTATATCGGATTACGTGAAACAGGAGGCGCTCAGTGAGTAAATACAGTTTAAAAGAAATGATGAATAAACCGGAGCGTCTTGCGCCGGGACATAGAATGTGCGCCGGATGCGGAGCTACCATTGCGGTGCGTGCCGTACTGCGGGCGCTGGACGAAAAGGATCATGCGGTAATCGGCAATGCCACCGGATGTCTGGAAGTGTCCTCTTTTATGTATCCCTATACGGCATGGGAGGACAGTTATATTCATAATGCCTTTGAAAATGCAGGCGCAACTTTAAGCGGTGTGGAGACTGCTTACAGGGCGCTGAAAAAAAGGGGACGACTTCCAAAAGATGAAACATTTAAATTCATCACCTTCGGTGGGGACGGCGGTACCTATGATATCGGATTTCAGTCCCTGTCCGGAGCCATGGAGAGGGGACATGATATGGTCTATGTCTGTTATGACAACGGAGCCTACATGAATACAGGCATCCAGAGATCTTCTGCCACTCCCATGTATGCAGATACTACTACTACGCCGGTAGGAAGCAGATCCAATGGTAAGATGCAGAACAGAAAAGATCTGGCCAGTATCATTGCCGACCATGATGTGCCTTATGTGGCGCAGACCACATTTACCAGGGATTTTAAGGACCTGCATCAGAAAGCTCACAAAGCGATCTATACGGAAGGAGCCTGCTTTCTGAATGTGATGACGCCATGTCCCAGAGGATGGCGTTACGAGACTCCGGATATTATGAAAATCTGTCATCTGGCAGTGGAAACCTGTTACTGGCCGCTTTTTGAGGTGGACCACGGGAAATGGATACTGTCTTATGAACCGAAAAAGAAACTGCCTGTTGAAGATTTCCTGAGAGAACAGGGACGTTTTAAACATTTGTTTAAGCCGGGAAATGAAGATCTGATTGCTCAGTTCCAGGCGGAAGTGGACAGAAGGTGGGAAGATCTGCTGTTTAAATGCAGCCGGTAAAAGGAGAGAAAAATGACGCTGCTTACGTATCAGGTATTTAAAACGGTGGTAGAGATGGGAAGTTTTCATAAGGCGGCCGATCTGTTGGGACTGACTCCTTCGGCCATCAGTCATGCCGTTTCTGCCATGGAAAAAGAGCTGGGTTTTTCCGTGCTTACCAGAAGCAAGTCCGGGATTACGCTGACCAATGCGGGCGAGCAGCTGTTGCCTTATGTGAATGCGGTTCTCAGCAGTGATGAAAGTCTGCAGCAGATTATCGCGGAACTAAATGGTCTGAAGCAGGGAAAGGTGAAAATAGGAGTGTTTTCCAGCATCTGTACCAGCTGGCTTCCGGAAATTCTTCAGTCCTTTCGGAAAAAGTATGAAGGAATTACTATTGAAGTGTTTCAGGGTACCTATGACGATGTGTTTTACTGGATAAAAAACAGTATAGTGGATCTGGGATTTCTTTCTGTATCCAGTGCAGGAGATATTCCTATTGAACCTCTTTACAGGGATCCGCTGCTCTGTGTCCTGCCCAAAGGCCTTAAGAAATCCGGCGAATATATGGATATTGAAGAAATGAGGAACTATCAGTTCGTGACCCAAAGAGACTGTACGGATGCGGATATTCAGAAATTTCTGAAAGAAAATGATCTCCGGATTCAGTCGCATTATCATGTGGTGGATGATCTGTCGACAGTGGCGCTGGTGGCAAAGGGATTCGGTATATGTCTGATGCCGGAACTGGTGATGAAGGATATTCCCTATGAAGTGGACTGTTACCATATCCGCCCGGAGGCAAGCCGCATCATTGGCATAGCGGCGCTAAACCCTGGATTTATGGCGCCGGCGGTTCGTTCCATGTACCATCACATTCTGACGCATTACAGAGAGGAGAGTTTTGAACTGAAAAGTTCAGAGAAACAGAAATGACGGATCATTATATGGAAGAGACAGCGGCGGTGCGGATAACATCCGGTGTCAGGGAAAAGGTATGGCAGCCGCTGTTAAAAGAGGAGAGAATCAGCCTTTACATAAATGGAAAAGATGAAGGACTTTTTTCCTGCACGCCGGAACTGGTGAGGGAAATGATCCTCGGTCATCTGTATTCGGAGGGGAAAATAGATGACGCTGAAGATGTCAGTTTTTTCAGGCAGCAGGGAAACATCGTGCAGGTTTCCTGTGAAAAAAGCGGGAGAAAAAAGGAAAGAAATGAAGCGGCGGATCATTTTTCCGGGGAGATGATTCAAAGGTGGATTGAAATTTTTTTTCAGCGGTCTCACCGCCATCAGAAAACCCATGCCAGCCATAAAGCCATGTTCTTTACAAAAGAAGAATCTTATCTGGAGGCGGATGATGTGAGCCGCAGGGCGGCCATTGAAAAGGTAATTGGGCTTGGACTTATAAGGAAAGTCAATTTTGGAAACGGGGCCCTTATGTTTTCCGGAAGAGTTCCGGAAGATGTGGTTGAAAAGATCATAACCTCAGGCATACCTCTGCTGATCGGCAGGTCCTACCCCACCTGCGAGGCAGTGGAAAAAGCCCGGAAATCCGGTTTGATTCTGTGTGGAAATGCCCGTGAAGATTCATTTGTTCTTTATGCCGGAAAGGTATGAAAATGCTTCGTCAGAATTCACGAAAAACAGGTGAAATTACAGGAATTATTTTCTGAAAAATCCTTTGCATTTCCGTACTTTGTGTTATATAATGATTGCGTAGATAAAGATGACTGGGTAGATAGAAAGGGGTATTACAATGAAAATTAAAAATATTAATGACGTGGACAAATTTTTTGAAGTAGTTGACAGCTGCAAGGGTAAAGTAGAGCTGGTTACAGGTGAAGGCGACAGACTGAATCTGAAGTCAAAACTTTGCCAGTACGTTTCTCTGGCAAACATCTTTTCCGGCGGAGAAATCCCTGAGCTGGAGATTATCGCTTCTGAAAAAGAAGATATTGATAAATTGTTTAACTTCATGATTAATGGTTAACACTTTACAGAAACGATGAAGAAAAAGGGGGCTGTTTTGATAACAGCCTCTTTTTATCGTGGTGTCAATGTCAAAAAGGAGGACTAAAGTGATGACAAAAGTAGATATTATTTCCGGCTTTCTGGGAGCCGGGAAAACGACCCTGATTAAATTGCTGCTGCAGGATGCGTTAAAAGATCAGCAGGTGGTGCTGATTGAAAATGAATTCGGTGAGATCGGAATTGACGGCGGATTCTTAAAGGACGCGGGAATTGAAATACGTGAGATGAATTCCGGCTGTATCTGCTGTTCTCTGGTGGGTGATTTCGGAAAATCTTTAAAGGAAGTGATCACAACCTACCATCCGGATCGTATCATTATTGAACCCTCCGGCGTCGGCATGCTCTCTGACGTGATGAAGGCTGTGGAAGATGTGAAGGGCGACTGTGATATTACGCTGAACAGTCATATAACCGTGGTGGATGTTAACAAATGTAAAATGTATCTGAGAAATTTCGGTGAATTTTATGAGAATCAGGTACAGTATGCCAGCACCATAATCTTAAGCAGGACGGATGTCGCTTCGGAAGATAAGGTAAATAAAGCGGTGGAATCTATCCGGAAACTGAATGATAAAGCCCATATCATTACTACACCGGCATCCAGTCTGGGAGGCAGAAAGGTGCTGGAGGTAATCGAAAACGATATCCTGAATCTGGAACAGGATATGGAAGATCATGACCACCATGAGCATGATCACCATGAGCATCACCACGACCATGATCATGGAGAAGAATGCGGCTGTCATGATCATGACCATCACGACCACCATCACCATGATCACGGGGAAGAATGCGGCTGCGGCTGCCATGATCATGAGCATCATCATCACCATCATGCGGATGAGGTATTCACCAGCTGGGGCTGCGAGACGGCAAAAACTTATGATACGGAACAGCTGCAGAATATTATGAAGGCTTTAAGTGAAGGCGAGGACTACGGTATTGTGCTGCGGGCCAAAGGCATGCTGCCGGATAAAGAAGGAACCTGGCATTATTTTGATATGGTACCGGAGGAATACGATATCAGAGAGGGCAGTCCGGAATTTACGGGAAGAATCTGTGTGATCGGTTCTAAATTGCAGGAAGACAAACTGAAAGAACTTTTTGAGTTATCATAAAGGATGGAATAAAGATGGCGCGACAAGATTATGAAAAACCGCTGTATTTAATTACCGGTTTTCTGGAGAGTGGAAAAACCACTTTTCTGGACAGCACGATCCGGCAGAATTATTTTCAGATACCGGAGACCACACTTCTGATCCTCTGCGAGGAAGGAGAGGTGGAGTATAACGAGAAAGAATTGAAAAAAAGATACCGGACGGTAGTGGAGGTTATTGAAGAGCAGGAAGATTTTACTACCGAGACTCTGGAATATCTGGAGAAGAAGCATGAGCCGGAGAGAATTTTGCTGGAATATAATCCGTTCTGGTCCGTAGATAAACTTCTGCAGATGCAGCTCCCGGAAAACTGGGTGATTGCCCAGCATATCGTGACAGTGGATGCCAGCTGTTTTCAGGTTTACATGAATAATCTGAAATCTATTTTTGTGGAAATGATCCGAAAGGCGGACATGGTTATTTTCAACAGATGTAATAAAGATCTTCCACTGGCTTCTTTCAGAAGAAGTGTTAAAGTGGTGAATCCGGCGGCAGAGATTATATTCGAGAATGAAAACCATGAGGTGGAGGATATCTTTGAGGACAGCCTGCCCTATAATCTGGATGATGATATCGTAGATATTATGGAAGAAGATTACGGTATCTGGTATGTGGATATGATGGATAATCCGGATGATTATGAAGGAAAGACTGTCCGGTACAAAGGCAGAGTGCTGAAAAGTGAAAATCTGGATGCGGATTACTTTGTACCCGGCCGTATGGCCATGACCTGCTGCGCGGATGATACCCAGTTTCTGGGTTATGTATGCAAAAGCGAAATAGCGCCGCAGCTGGAGATGGGAAGCTGGGTGGAAGTGACGGCAAAGATTCATCATGAATATATGGATGTGTATCATGAAGAAGGACCGGTGCTTTATGCGGAAGAAATCAGGCCCTGCGAAGCGCCGGCGGATGAAATGGTATATTTTAACTGACGGAGAACAGGTATGTATATAATAGTGGGTCTTGGAAATCCCGGCAGACAGTATGAACATACCCGCCATAATGTGGGATTTGATACGGTTGATTATCTGATTGACCGGTATCAGATCCCATATTCCGGCATTAAGCATAAAGCGATGTATGGAAGAGGAATGGTCGCCGGTCATAAAGTGATTGTGGCCAAGCCGGTAACGTATATGAATCTGAGCGGAGAAGCGGTAAGAGAGCTGGTAAACTACTATAAGGCGGATCCGAAGGAAGAGCTGCTGGTAATTTATGACGACATCAGTCTGGATGTGGGGCAGCTCCGTATACGGAAAAAAGGAAGCGCCGGCGGGCATAATGGGATTAAAAATATTATTTCTCAGCTGGGAACAGATGAGTTTAAAAGGATAAAAATCGGTGTGGGCGAAAAACCAAAGGGATGGGATCTGGCGGAATATGTCCTTGGACGTTTTTGCGACAGTGACCGGAAAATGGTGGATGAAGCCATAAGACGGGGAGCGGACGCGGCGGAAATGATCCTGAATGGTGATATTGACACCGCGATGAATGAATATAATAGAAAACAAACGGAAAAGGAAATGAAATGAAGGCATTGGAAAGTCCCCTGGAGAATCTGGCTGAATTTCAGGAAATCAGAAGCAGTCTGAGACAGGGAAAGCCGGGCATACGCCAGCTTTCCGGCTGTATAGAAACCCAGAAGGCACATATGGCTTACGGCCTGGGAAGAGATTTTTCCCGCCGTCTGATTGTGACAGAGAATGATCTGAAGGCCAAAGAATTTTATGAGGATTACCGTTTCTATGAGCCGGACGCTCTGTTGTATCCTGCCAGAGATCTGATTTTTTTTCAGGCAGATGTGCACGGAAATCTTCTGACCAAGGAAAGAATGCGGGTATTTCAGGCTCTGCTGGAGGAAAAAGAAGTGACGGTAGTCACCAGCATTGCCGGATGTATGGATTTTCTGATTCCGCTGGAGGAAATCAGGAAACAGATATTGTGTTTGAAAAATGACAGTGTGCTGGATGTGGAAAAATTAAAACAGCAGCTGGTGTATTTGGGATATGAGAGAGGTGACCAGGTGGAAGCATCGGGGCAGTTCTCTGTTCGCGGCGGAATTGTGGATATTTTTCCTCTGACAGAAGAAAACCCCTGGAGAATTGAACTTTGGGGCGACGAGATCGATTCCATCCGCAGCTTTGACGTGGAGAGCCAGAGATCCATTGAGAATCTGGACGAGATCCGGCTGTATCCTGCGGCGGAAATGATTCTGGATGAGAAGAGAATTCAGAATGGATTGAACAAGATAAAAAAGGAAGCAAAAACCTCGGTGGCCCGTCTCAGGGAAGAGTTTAAAACAGAAGAGGCGGCCCGGCTTTCCCGTCATGTGGAAGAATTCTGTGAACAGCTGAACGAACTCTACGATATATCCGGCGCGGAAAATTATCTGCATTATTTTTATGATCACGCGGTCTGCTTTCTGGATTATTTCCCAAAGGAGGATACGGTTCTTTTCCTGGATGAACCGGTTCGGACGGAGGAGGCGGCCGACGCTGTGGAGGCGGAATTCCGTGAAAGCATGATCAGCCGGCTGGAGAAGGGATACGTTCTTCCGGGACAGGTAAAACTGCAGAAAGGCCGGAAAGAAGTGGTTGCGGCTATGAACCGTTTTGCGGGGGTGTCTCTTTCTGTTATGGAGCATCGCAGAGGCGACTGGGATTTTCTGGATCATTATCAGATTGAGGTGAAATCCGTCAATTCGTATAACAGCAGCTTCGATCTTCTGGTTAAGGATCTAAAAGCCTGGAAGAAAGGAAATTATCAGGTGCTTTTGTTGTGTGGTTCCAGAACCAGGGCACAGCGCCTTGCCCTTGATCTGCTGGAGGAAGGTCTTGGAAGTTTTTACAGTGAGGACAAAGACAGGGAAATCAAACCGGGTGAGATCATGGTCACTTATGGTCATGCCCACAGAGGTTTTCTGTACCCGCTTATTAAGTTTGTGGTCATCACGGAAACGGATATTTTTGGAAAAGAAAAGAAGAAAAAAAGGAAAAAAACTCAGTACAGCGGTCAGAAGATCAGCAGTTTTTCAGAACTTTCCGTGGGCGATTACGTGGTTCATGAAAATCATGGACTGGGCATTTACCGGGGCATCGAAAAGGTTGAAGTCGATAAAGTCATGAAAGACTATATGAAAATAGAGTATGCGGGGGGAAGCAACCTGTATATTCTGGCGACTCAGCTGGATTCTCTGCAGAAATACGCGGGAGCTGACGCCAAACGGCCAAAACTGAACAAACTGGGCGGCCAGGAATGGAAAAAGACGAAGACGAGAGTCCAGGGGGCTGTCAGAAATATTGCCAGAGATCTGGTGTCGCTGTATGCGGCCAGGCAGGAAAAAGACGGGTATGCATATGGGAAGGATACCGTATGGCAGCGGGAATTTGAAGAAATGTTTCCCTTTGAGGAGACGGAAGATCAGCTGCTTGCCATAGAAGCGACCAAACGGGATATGGAAAGCAGAAAGATCATGGACCGTCTGATCTGCGGAGATGTGGGATACGGGAAGACGGAGATTGCCCTGCGGGCGGCCTTTAAGGCCGTTCAGGAAGGCAAACAGGTGGTGTATCTGGTGCCCACAACCATTCTTGCTCAGCAGCACTACAATACCTTTGTCCAGCGGATGAAAGAATTTCCGGTACGTGTGGATCTTCTGTGCCGCTTCCGCACACAGGCCCAGCAGAAAAAGACGGTGGAAGATCTGAAAAAGGGCTGGGTGGATATTGTGATCGGAACTCATCGGGTGCTGTCAGCGGATGTTAAATTTAAGGATCTGGGACTTCTGATTATTGATGAAGAACAGAGATTCGGAGTGACTCATAAAGAAAAGATAAAGCAGCTGAAAAAAGATGTGGATGTGCTGACTCTGACAGCCACGCCCATACCGCGAACCCTGCATATGAGCCTGATCGGAATCCGGGATATGAGTGTGCTGGAGGAACCGCCCATGGACCGGATGCCCATACAGACCTATGTACTGGAATACAGTGAGGAGATGGTGAGGGAAGCTATCAACCGGGAGCTGGCAAGGGGCGGCCAGGTCTATTACGTATATAACCGGGTGAATAATATTGCTGATATTGCAGGAAAAATTGCACAGCTGGTTCCGGAGGCGTCAGTAGCCTTTGCTCACGGACAGATGAGTGAGAGGGAGCTGGAAAAGGTGATGGTTGGATTTATCAACGGGGATATCGATGTGCTAGTCTCCACTACCATTATTGAGACGGGTCTGGATATTTCCAATGTAAATACCATGATTATCCACGATGCGGATCAGATGGGGCTTTCACAGCTGTATCAGCTGCGGGGGCGCGTGGGACGTTCCAACAGAACCGCCTATGCATTTCTGATGTATAAACGGGATAAGATGTTAAAAGAAGTGGCGGAAAAACGGCTGCATGCCATCCGGGAATTTACTGATCTGGGAAGCGGTTTTAAAATAGCCATGCGTGATCTGGAAATCCGGGGAGCAGGAAATCTGCTGGGAGCAGAACAGCATGGTCATATGGAAGCGGTAGGGTATGATCTTTACTGCAAAATGCTTGAGGAAGCGGTACAGGAAGAAAAGGGCGTGGAACCCAGGGAAAGTTTTGAGACAACCATTGATATGAGTCTGGATGCTTTTATTCCTGACCGGTATATTCCCAATGAAGTGCAGAAGCTGGATATTTACAAACGGATTGCGGGGATAGAGTCCCAGGAAGAATATGAAGATATGCTGGAAGAACTGATGGACCGTTTTGGCGAACCGATGAAATCGGTTCTGAATCTTCTGGAGATTGCCCGTATGAAGGCGCTGGCCCATAAGGCTTACGTAGTGGAGGTAAAACAGAAAGGTGATGCAGTTCGGCTGCTGATGCATGAAAGAGCGAAACTGAATCCGGCAAAGATCCCGGAGATTTTGAACAGACATCAGGGAGAACTTACTTTTAAGATAGAGACTAATTCCTATTTCCTGTACCGTCCGGCACGTCGCAGACGCAATGAGACGGTGTCCATGATGGAGCGGACGGAGGAACTGTTAGAGGAGATCTTGAGTTTTACGGAAAAATAGTTTATAATACTGGAATGCAAATAATGGATACAGGAGGCAAAAATGAGAACATTTAAGATAAAAACGGCTTGCGTGGCCGCAGGCACGGCGATCTGCATGGCAGCACTCGCAGGCTGTGGTTCAGGCGCCTTTGACGGAACGCAGACGGCAGCCGTAGTCGATGGGCAGGAAATTCCGGCAGGCGTGTTAAGTTTTGCAGTACGGTATCAGCAGGCACAGACGGAGTATTACTATTCTTATATGTATTCCATGTATGGCTCCAGCTCAGACGTTTCAATCTGGGATAATGAAACGGAAGACGGGGAAACGTTTGGGGAGCAGACAAGACAGGAAGTGCTGGAAAATGTAGAAAAGATGTATCTGGTCAGAGAGCGGGCGGATGAATACGGGCTGGAAATCAGCGAGGATGAGAGCGCCTCCATAGATGAAGCGGCCCAGTCTTTCATAGACAGCAATGATCCGGAAACTCTGGAAAAGATCGGCGTTTCCGAGGAGGATGTAAAGGAATATCTGGAACTTTATACTTACTATGAAAAAGCTTACGAGCCTGTTACCGCCGATGTGGAAATTGAAGTTACAGATGAGGAAGCGGCTCAGTCTACACTGACATATGCTTTTTTGTCCACCAACGACAAAGATGATGATGAAAAACAGGAAGTGTATGATGAGGTGGAATCTCTTTTAAAAGAAATACAGGCCAGTGACGATCCTGCGTCTGCAGATATTGAAACTATGGCGGAGGATATGGATGATTCCTTTATTACCACTTCTTTTTCCTACGGGGCAGATGATACCACGCTGGATGAGGCTGTAAAAGAGGCTGCTTCCGGTCTGGAAGACGGTCAGGTTTATGATGGAGTTGTGGAAGGCGAGGCCGGATACTTTGTTGTCCGTTTGGATAAAAAGCTGGATGAGGAAGCTACCGCAAGCCGGGAAGAAACATTAAAAGTGCAGAAACAGCAGGAAGCTTTTGATGAAATTGTTCAGGACTGGTATGATGAAGCGGATGTGGAAGTACGAAACAGCGTCTGGAAAAAGATAAAACTGACGGACGACGAAAGCTTCCGGATGGCGGTGCCTGAGACTGCGGAGGATACGGGTGCTGCAGAGAACGCTGCCGGCGAGGAGACCAATACGGAAGACAATACTGCAGAAGAGGAAACGGATTCGACAGACAGTGTAGATACGGAAGAAGGGGCACAGGAATAACGACCGGTACGGAGGGCGCATATGACGAAAAAAGAATTCGCGGACTGGACTGCAAAAAGCGTAATTCTGATGGATGGAGCTACGGGATCTAACCTGATGGCAGCGGGTATGCCGCAGAATGGAGCCACGGAAATCTGGATGCTGGAGCATCCGGATATCGTGCAGAAGCTTCAGAGTGAATACGTTCAGGCTGGCAGTCAGATGGTTTATGCATGTACATTTTCAGCCAACAGAAAAAGCTTAAAGAAACACGGTTTGGAAAAAAGAACCCGGGAGCTGAATGAAAAGCTGGTTCTTCTGACGAAAAACGCGGTGGACGGCAGGGCCTACGTGGCAGGTGATCTGACGATGACCGGTGAGCTTCTGGAACCTCTGGGCGATATGACAGAAGAAGACCTGGTGGATGTATATCAGGAGCAGATTGAGGCGCTGGTCAAAAGCGGCGCGGATCTGCTGGGGGTGGAGACGATGATGAGTCTCAATGAAGTTCTGGCTGCTTTAAAGGCGGCAGAAAAGGTCTGCAGTCTGCCGGTCATGTGTACGTTTACCGTCAATGAACAGGGAAGGACGCTGTATGGAACGGATGTGGTGGAAGCAGTGCCGGTGCTGGAAGAAGCCGGAGCTGCGGCAGTTGGGATTAACTGTTCGCTGGGGCCGGATCAGCTGCTGGATGTCGTGAAGCGTTTAAAGGCCAGAGCAACAGTTCCGGTGATTGCCAAACCGAATGCGGGACTTCCTACGCTGGGACCGGCCGGTGAAATGATCTACAGCATGGATGCGGAAACTTTCGCTGTTCATATGAAAGAGCTGGCAGAAGCCGGAGCCGGATTAATCGGCGGCTGCTGTGGAACGACGCCGGCTTATATACGGAAAGTAAAAGAGACGATGAATATTTAAGAGAAAAAGGTGCTGTATCATACTGGATGATAGGGCACCTTTTTAATAACCGAATGATTAGTTATTCTCCGCAGCCTTATTGATGCAGGCAATTGCGTTAAGACTTCTGGGATATCCGATATATGGCAGGCATTGAGATACGACACGGGTCAGGAAGTCTTTGTCGTTTCCCAGGTTCATGTTTCCTCCGGCGTGGGCGGTCAGCTGGGGCTCGCAGCCGCCCTGAGCCGCCAGAAAGCAGAAAGTTATCATCTCCCGCTGTTTTAAATCCAGACCGCTGCGGGTGTAGTAATCCCCGAAACAATTGTCTGCCAGCCAGCGGTTGATATGACTCTGTTTCCAGGCTTCTTTCATCTGTTCGCCGAAAATATCCGCCTGGGCCTGTACGCCTTTTTCCAGACGGTTTTCCATTGTTGTGGAAGCCTGACCGGGCAAAGGAAGTTTTACGCCTCTTTCTGTCAGTATATCGTTGGCAGCGTCCAGGAAAGGAAGCACTCTGCCGATTCCCAGATAATCTACGGCCTGGTAAATGATTTCCTTGATTTCCACCGGGGAAACTCCCCCGTCCATTGCACGGGGCATTTCCAGACGGAATTCATCAATACCCTGGCATCCCAGCAGAGCGGCAATAATGGCCATGTGACGGGTACGTTCATCCAGTTGCTGCCCGGGTTCATTTACCACTTCATCGAATGCAAAGTGTTCAAAACGTTCCATAAATTCAGGATCGGTTTCATGATAGTTTCTCATATTCTCTCTCCTTATTTCAGTTTTGCATATGTTTCGTCATCTACGGCTTCCAGCCATTCATTACCGGTTTCGATTCCCGGAACTTCCAGGGCAATGTGAGAGAACCAGCTGTCAGCTTTTGCTCCATGCCAGTGTTTTACTTCAGGAGGAATAACGATTACGGTACCGGGCTCCAGACTGACAGCCTCTTTTCCTTCCTCCTGATACCAGCCGCTGCCTGCGGTGCAGATCAGAATCTGTCCGCCGCCGGTTTTTGCATGGTGAATATGCCAGTTGTTGCGGCATCCCGGCTCAAAGGTAACGTTTGCCAGAAATACCGGGCATTCTCCCGCATTGGTCAGGGGATTCAGGTATGAATTTCCGATAAAATACCGGGCGAAGGCAGTATTTGCCTCTCCCTGTCCGAATACGTTTTCTTTGTCAAAAGCAGCTTTGTCTTGAATCTTCATGTTATTACCTCCTCTGTATTTTTTTGCGGATATGGAGCCGAAGACAATCCAGCTTTTCCAGCTGTTTTTCTTTGCAGTGGATTTCCTCAAGGGTAAGGCTGCGTTTTCTGTTCAGTATCTGGAGCCGCTGTCCTTCTGAATTTTCCTGTTCCAGTAAAAGTCTCATGTAAAGTTCTATCTCGGAAGTTGCAAAACCCACATCACGCAAAGTCATGATCAGACTTAAACGTTCCAGATCCACGTCATTATACTGGTGTGAGCCGACAGCTTTTTGGGCTGTGCCGGACAATTTCCAGCTTTCGTATTCCCGAAGAATGTTCAGTGGAATCCTGTAGCGTTCACTTACTTCGTAAATTGTCATTCTACAGCTCCTTTCGGGCGTAATATAAGGCGTCCTTCTGGACACCTATATTGTAGTTCGCATAGAAAAAAATGTCTAATGCTTATATAATATCGTTATTAATGCCTGAAATGTATTTTCTAAGATAAGAGATAAATTCAGAAGATGCAGGGGAAAACACCTGGGCTTTTTTCCAGACCAGCACAGTGCCGGCTTCCATGGGAGGAAAGAGAGGAACGAAACAGAGTCCTTCGTAAGAGCAGTCCAGGTTTAAGGTGATAACACAGGCCTTTCTTTCTCTGGCCAGAATTGCCATGTTGTACAGCAGATTGCCTGTGGCGGCAATCTTGAGTTTTTTCCGGTATGATCCGAACCAGTTGAACACTTCTTTCTGCAGACTTTCACGTTGGGGAAGGATAAGAGGCATATCGGTCAGATCCCGGGGAGTGACATATTCTCTGGATGCCAGACTGGAATTTCTGCTAGTGAGTATTCCCCATGTTTCTCTGACAGGAGTGCGTATAAAATCATATTTTGAGATGTCTATGGGTTCCTGAAGGAGACCGAAATCCAGGCTGCCCCGGTCTATTCGCTCTTTTATATTGTCAGAACTGCTGCTGTACAGTTCAAAGTATACTTCCGGGTTCTTTGTCTGGAAAGCGGAAATCAGTTCCGCCAGAAACCGGGAAGATTGCCATTCACCGCTGCCTACAGTGATTCTGCCGGAAAGATGATTCTTTTTGTGAAGAAAATCTTCTATCGTTTTCTCAGACAGTGAAACAATTTCCTCCGCCCTGCGGCGCAGAAACAGCCCGTCTTCCGTCAGAATAATCCGGTGTTTGCTCCGGTGAAACAGTTTGACGCCCAGTTCTTCTTCCAGCTGCATCAGCTGCCGGGACAATGTAGGCTGTGTCAGATGCAGAAGTTTGGCTGCTTTTGTAATGTTTTCCTCCCGTGCAGCCATCAGGAAATATTTCAGTACGCGGATTTCCATAAAGAATGCTCCTTAGTTATCAGATAGAGACAGTATATCATATATCGAAAGGGAGAAGAAATAAAATATTTGCCTATTATCGTAAAGTACGATAAAATAAATCAATATGTAACTGCAGACAAACAATACGTTTGAGAGGAATGAATATAAATTGAATTTAAAAAAAGGGAAAGACAAGACAGTAAAAATCATTCCGCTGGGAGGTCTGGATAAGATCGGTATGAATATTACCGCTGTCGAGTATGGAAATACTATTATTGTGATAGACTGCGGCATTTCGTTTCCGGAGGATGATATGCTGGGAATTGATAAAGTAATTCCTGATGTTTCCTATCTGGAACAGAATATTGCAAAAGTAAAAGGATTCGTTATTACTCACGGCCATGAAGACCATATTGGGGCGCTGCCTTATATTCTGCCTAAAATAAATGTACCGGTGTATGCTACCAGGCTGACTATGGGACTGATTGAACATAAGCTTCAGGAAGCAAAGCTGCTGAAAAAGACAAAGCGGAAAATTGTAAAACAGGGAAGTTATGTAACCCTGGGCGAGATCCGTGTGGAATTTATTAAAACTAATCACAGCATCGCCGGGGCTTCCGCTCTGGCAATATACAGTCCGGCGGGAGTGATTGTTCATACCGGAGATTTTAAGGTGGATTACACTCCCTTGTTTGGCGAATCCATTGACCTGCAAAGAATGGGAGTGCTGGGCAAAAAAGGCGTTCTCGCAGTGATGAGTGACAGTACCAATGCCATGAGGCCCGGTTTTACGCCGTCGGAGACAAAAGTGGCGAGAACATTCGATACATTGTTTTCAGAGCACCGGGGCAGCCGGATGATTGTGGCTACTTTTGCATCTAACGTAGACCGGGTGCAGCAGATTATCAATACGGCCCATCGTTTCGGGCGCAAGGTTATTCTTCAGGGAAGGAGTATGGAGACGGTAATTCAGATTGCCCAGGATCTGGGATATGTGAATATACCGGAAAAGACTCTGATTCACGTGGGGGATATGAACCGGTATCCGGATGAGGAGCTGGTGTTTATTACCACCGGAAGCCAGGGGGAAGCGATGGCGGCTCTGTCCCGAATGGCTGACGGTACTCATAAAAAGGTGCATATAAAACAGGGAGATGTGATTATTCTAAGCGCAACGCCTATTCCGGGAAACGAAAAAGCTGTTTCCAGGATTATTAATGAGCTTGCCATGAGAGGAGCAGACGTGCTTTTTCAGGATACTCATGTATCCGGTCATGCATGTCAGGAAGAGATAAAACTGATTTACTCTCTTTTGAAACCCAAGTATGCCATACCCGTTCACGGAGAATACCGTCATCTTACGACAGCCGCTGAGACAGTGATGCAGTTGGGTATTAAAAAGGAAAACGTTTTTGTACTGGAAGCCGGAGATGTGCTGAGTCTTTCCTGGAAAGGGGCGAAAGTGACGGATAAGGTTCCTGCCAGGGAAGTTTTCGTGGATGGTCTGGGAATCGGAGATGTGGGAAATATTGTCATCCGTGACCGGCAGAACCTGGCTGAGCACGGCATTATTGTGGTTACTGTGGGTTTGGAAAAGGGAAGCAAAAAACTGGTATCCGGTCCGGAAATTATTTCCAGAGGCTTCGTCTATGTAAGAGAATCTGAGGAGCTGATGAAAGAACTGCGGGAAGTGGCCGGTCAGGCTATTGGAAAATGCCAGAAGAAAAAAATCCGGGAGTGGGGAAAAATCAAAAGCGAAATCAAAGATAGCCTGTCGGATTTTCTCTGGAAAAAAATGAAAAGAAACCCGGTAATTATTCCTATTATTATGGAAATATAATAAAATAAATGGGATGATTTAGCATAAATTCTTCCGTTCTACACAAACTACCAGAAAGGAAATTGACAGAAGTGTAAACGGAGGAATTTTTATATGAAAGCTACGGGAATTGTAAGGAGAATCGATGACCTGGGCCGCGTGGTGGTGCCAAAAGAAATTCGCAGAACATTGCGGATACGGGAAGGGGAACCTATGGAGATTTTCACAGGGCGGGAAGGGGAAATCGTGCTGAAAAAATATTCTCCTATCGGAGAACTCAGCAAGTATGCCAGGGAGTTTGCGGAAGCCATCTCTTCCGTGACCGGATATCTGGCCTGTATATCTGATCATGATCAGATAGTAGCGGCTGCAGGTCCGGATCAGAAAGAGTATAATCAGAAAGCCATCAGTGATGATCTGGAGAGAGCAATTGTCAATCGGGAGTGTATTACCATATCATCCGGCAGTCGTGAACGTATGGAATTGATGTCGGATAAAGAAGCCCATTATCAATCGGCTATTGTAGCTCCCATTATCAGCGCCGGAGATGCTATTGGTTCTGTGATTATCTGCAGCAATAAAGAAGAGGTGGGAGAAGCGGAAAGAAAAATTGCGCAGACTGCTTCGGCCGTATTGGGAAAACAGATGGAAGATTAGCCGGCCTCCATCTGATAAAATTCTTCCAGGGTAAGCCCTGTTAAAGTTAAATAAAGCGCCAGTGAGCGTGTAACATACCGGATATGCCAGGGTTCCCAGGCGTATCCGGTAATTTCTGTTTTCCGGGAGGGATAGCGCAGAATAAAACCGAATAAAGCCGCGTTCTGTGACAGCCATTTTCCTTCTGAAGTATAAGCGAAATCTTCTACCAGTTCGTAATTTACACTGGCGCAGGAAACGTCCAGGGCCAGTCCGCTCTGATGTTCACTGGCGCCGGGAGGTGCAATATAAGGATTATCAGCCGGATAATTCAGGAAAGCCATCCGCTCTTCATAAAGCTGCTGCTGGCGGCTGTAAGAACGGTAGGCGGATACTCCGAAAAGATGGATGTTATTCCATTTTGCCTGAGCAAAAAGCAGAGCTGCCCAGTCGGCAGCTTCCTTTCTCAGGAATTTCTTTGGGTTTCCTTTGGGAGCGCAGAAGGGGAAAATGGATTCCGTCAGGTCTTTGGGAACATAAGTTTCAGACAGACGGTGCTCTTTGTTAATCAGGCGCACATATGAATTCATAGTAAAACCTCCGGTATCACAGACTTTTTAACAGCCTATGATAACCGGAGGTGAAATATGATTCTGAATTTACTGATACTTTAATGCGGCGGTTCCCATCTCTTCCAGAAGATCGCTCTTTATTTTATAGAGCTTGTCTGACAGATCCACATAAACTTCATGAGGATTGACAAGACGGCGGGTTTCATCCCACATGGTTTCCTGCTCTTTTCTGCATACTTCCTGTATTTCCATGACAGAAGGCGAGGAATAGACACATTCGCCTTTCAGAAATACAGGTACCAGCAGCTCGCGAAGGGTGTAAGTGCCGCCTTCAATTTTTGTCTTTTTCCAGGTTTCGGAAGGATCGAATATAATCATATCCTTTGATTCGTCAAAGGTTTCATCGGCCAGGCAGATCAGATCGGCACGTATCTTTCCGTTTTCCTTATCGTAGATACGGTAGATGGTTTTGTTGCCTGGATTCGTGACTTTCTCGGAGTTTTCCGAAAGCTTGATTTTCGGCTGGAAATCTTCATCCTCGGAATTTTTAATGGCAGCCAGTTTATAAACGCCGCCAAAGGCAGGACAGTCTTTCGAGGTGATCAGGTTAGTGCCCACGCCCCAGGAATTGATTCTGGCGCCCTGAGCCTTCAGGCTGTCAATGAGGTGTTCATCCAGATCGCTGGAAGCGGAAATAACGGCGTCACCAAAACCTGCTTCCTCCAGCTGCTTGTAAGCTTTTTTGGAAAGATATGCCAGGTCGCCGCTGTCAATGCGGATACCGTATCCTTTAAAGTCGGGATACTTTTCCTTCATTTCTTTGAACACCCGGATGGCGTTGGGGACTCCGGATTTCAGTACATCATAGGTGTCCACCAGAAGGATACAGGAGTCAGGATAAAGATTGGCGTAAGTCTTAAATGCCGTGTATTCATCAGGAAAACTCATAATCCAGCTGTGAGCATGAGTGCCTTTGACGGGTACATTGAACATCTGACCGGTCAGTACATTGGAGGTACCGATACAGCCGGCGATAACAGCTGCTCTGGCCCCGTAAATACCAGCATCCGGCGCCTGGGCCCGGCGAAGTCCGAATTCCATTACGCCGTCTCCCTGGGCGGCATAAACCACGCGGGCTGCCTTTGTAGCAATCAGACTCTGATGATTAATAATGTTTAGTATAGCGGTTTCCACCAGCTGAGCTTCCATCACGGGAGCGATTACCTTCAGCAACGGTTCCCTTGGAAATACTACAGTACCTTCGGGAATAGCATAAATATCACCGGTAAAGTGAAAGCCTCTCAGATATTCCAGAAAATCCCTGTCAAAAATATCCAGACTTTTCAGGTATTCGATGTCGTCAGGGGAAAAATGAAGCTCTCTGACATATTCGATCACCTGCTCCAGGCCAGCGGCAATGGCGTAGCCGCCGTCACATGGATTCCGGCGGTAAAACATGTCAAATACTACGATCTGATCCGTCGGATTTTTAAAATAACCCTGCATCATGGTCAGTTCGTACAGATCCGTGAGCAGGGTAAGATTCATAGCGCGCATAGTAGTTTCTCCTTGCTAAAAAGTATTGAACGTATAATGATGAAGGCGTCAAAAGGTCTTTTGACGCCTTCATCATATTATAGCACCGATAAAATTGAATGTAAAATGGAAATAAAATTTTTGCGATTTTTGTGCAGAATATTGCAAAAAAGCGAATAAGTAGTATTATAGAATACGGAGTTTTAAGGGGAGAGAACATGCTGGTAATTATCGTCATAAAACAGATTATTGTATCCTTCTTTCTGCTGATAATCGGAGCTTTCTGTTATAAAAAAGATATTCTGTCAGCCGGTGAAGGAAAAGCTATCTCAAATTTTATATTGACCTTTGTATCTCCTGCGCTGATTCTGGACGCCTGTCAGATTACATACAGTGAAGAACTGTTTCACAATCTGATGTGGGCTTTTGGAATGTCAGGAGTTTCTTTTGTTGTTGCTATTTTGGCTTCTCAGGTTCTCATAAGAAAACGAAACAGCAGTTATAATATCGAGCGTTTTTCCCTGGTCTATACCAACTGCGGATTCATCGGCGTTCCTCTGGTGCAGGCGCTTTACGGTGATGAAGGCGTTTTGTATATGACCAGTTATATAGCCATGTTCAATATTCTGCTCTGGACCCACGGGGTGGTCTGTATGTCGGAGAGAATGGATAAAAGGCAGATTATTTCTATATTAAAGTGCCCGACGATATATGCCATTATTATCGGAATTCTCAGCTTCTGCATGAAGATAACCTATCCGGAAGTCTTCGGCACCACCATTGCCTATGTGGCCGATCTGAATACACCGCTTGCCATGATTGTGGCCGGGATTTCAGTGATGCAGTCAGATTTTCTGGGAGCCATGAAAAGGAAGAGAATTTATGTTGTTTCATTGCTGAAGCTTCTGATCCTTCCGGTTCTGGCGCTGCTGGCGGTGAGCCTGTTTCCGGTGCCGCAGATTATACGGGTAATCATTGTTCTGGCTACCGGGTGTCCTGTGGGCGCGTCAGTTATCATGTTTGCGCTGCGTTATGGCAAAGATGAGATATACGGGGCGGAACTGTTCGCGGTTACTACTATATTTTCGCTGGCTACTATGCCGGTTCTGATCGCGCTTTGCACGTTATAGATGTAGGGGGAAGAAATCTTTGAGCATGATATTGAACTGGATACTTCTTTCCTGGATGGAGAAGATAACCGGGGGAAAAACGGCATGGAATATATGAATGTGCTGAATGAAGGACAGGTACGGCTGCGGTACAGTCATAAGGATCACAGTGTGGATAAAGACTGCTATGTGGACGGGGGAGGTGCCTGGAACGTTCCCGGAGGGAACTCCATGAACCATCCTGGCGTTTTTTCCAGCGATAGATAAACAGACCCGCCCGTTTTCCTTGACAGGTTCTTGCGAAAGTGATATAATTCCGACTGAAAAGGTAGGATTTATCTGCCGAATAATTTTTATCAAGGAGGAATGTGCGATGTTGGATGCGAAGGTAGCAGAATTGTTGAATACACAGGTGAACAAAGAATTTTATTCCGCTTATTTATATCTGGATTTTGCCAACTATTATACAGAAGAGGGCCTGGATGGCTTTGCCAACTGGTATAATGTGCAGGCGCAGGAAGAGCGGGATCATGCCATGCTGATGATGAAATATCTGCAGAACAATGGCTGCAAGGTGACACTGGAGGCCATTGACAAGCCGGGTCAGACCTATGCATCCTTCAGCGATCCGCTGAAAGCGGGATATGAGCATGAGCAGTATGTAACGGGACTGATCCATACGATCTATGCGGCAGCCAACGACGTGAAGGATTTCCGTACCATGCAGTTCCTGGACTGGTTCGTGAAGGAGCAGGGCGAGGAAGAGACCAATGCGGAAAATCTGATCAAAAAGTATGAGCTTTTCGGTTCTGATCCCAGAGCGCTGTACATGTTGGACGGAGAGCTGGCGGCCAGGACATATGCGGCACCGTCGCTGGTATTGTAATCAGGCCTGCAACAGAAACGGAAAGGTAGGTTTGTCAATCATGCGTTACATAGCAAAATGACAAGACCGGCGTGTGGATTACGGCGGCGCATATGAGAGATCAGTTTGCTTTCATTCGGGGTATACTGATTGGGATGACGACGAGGGCGTCTGGAGCGGTCACGGAGGGAGTCCCAGAAGCCGTCAAAGCGGCGTTTCCAGTGACAGATATACTGCCGGTTGGTTTTATACTTTACGGCAGCACTGGAAACGCCATATTTTTCAGCGTAACGGATGAGAGATAGACAATATCTCATATCTTGTGTTATATTTGCCATGCGGGGATACTTCTAAGTATTGTAATTCTGCAAAAAAATAAAAAAATTTAAAAAAGCACTTGCATTTTAGAATAGAATGCTATATAATACATCTTGTCGCTGAATTGGGCTATCGCCAAATGGTAAGGCAACGGACTCTGACTCCGTCATTTCAAGGTTCGAATCCTTGTAGCCCAGCTAAATTTAGAGCATCTCGTTTGAGATGCTCTTTTTGTTTTGCAAAGAGTAATGAAAAGATACTTTATGGTTTATGGTATATGCGGTCTGCAAGCGCGCAAATGAAATATCGATGATATAGAAAACAGGCCTGAATTACGGCGCTAAGTGCCGAAGCATTTCTTCCAGTTCTTCCTGGCTGACGCTGCAGGGAATGATTGACAGCAGATTGATTCTGATTTCAAAATTCTGCAGCGTTTTCCGCGCGGTCCAGTCTGTGTTGGGCGTTTGATCAACAGCATCGCTGCGTGTGGCGGACAGGGCCAGCAGTGCGCTGCCTTCCTTGACGCTGGCTTTCAGGTGACCGGGGATGATGCCGTTCATGGAGACGGAGGGCATCAGTTCCCGGAATATCTGAAGAAGTCCGTTTTGTATGATTTCTTTGCTTACGGGTTCCGGAAGAGCAAAGTCCTGACGGACGCTTAAGAGGGAAGCATCTTCCGGAACGGAAGATGCTTTGCCATAGGAAATACGTTTGAATTTATTCACGGGATGACACCTCTCTTTCGACAGCTTTCAGTAATGACCGACAGGAGTCAGACGCGGCGGAAAGGGGGATAATCTGCGGTGCCGCGGCCATATGACAGATATCTTCCCGGATCGGTTCAATCTCCGGATTCAGATCGGTTTTATTGATTACGATAATATCTCCGCCGCCTACCTGTTTTTCCATAATGATCTGTGCCGCTTTCAGAAGTTCCTGCCAGCGGGCTGCGTCTACTATGGTGATGCAGAGAACAGGCGGCGAGTCTTTCAGATATTTCAGGATTTTTTCCCGAAGATCGTTTAAGAAGGCGATGCCTGTCAGTTCTACGATTATCCAGTCGGGCGAGAAGCGGTTTCTCAGGTCATGCAGCGCTTCTATGAGACTTCCGGTTACCTGGCAGCACACGCAGCCGCCGGTGATGGTGGAGATTTCCACAGAGCTGTTCTGAAGAAGAAGATCATCGATGGCGTTTTTCCCAATTTCATTTTCGATAATGCAGAGTTTTTTTCCGTCGGCCAGCATCTGCTTTACCAGCCGGGAAATTACGGTGGTTTTCCCGGAACCGAAGAAACCTCCCACCAGCAGAATGTTCATCAGACTTCAGTCCTTTCTTTATATCTGATAGTCGACGGTGGCCTGAATCATGGCTTTTACATTTTCCGGTTTCGCGTTCAGCGGATTGTCGCAGCCGGAGCTGATGATCAGACCGGTTTTCGGGCCGACGTCATTAATGAGTTTTGTTACGTAATCATAAACCGCACTGTCGCTTTCAAAGGCCAGCATGGTAGACGGCACGTCGCCCATGAGACACATGCGCTCGTCCAGAATTTCCCGGGCTTTTCGCATGTCCGTAGAGCCGTCAAGCATCAGCAGACAGGTCCGTGGAGGAAGTTTCTTCAGAGTTTCCAGTTCACTGTCCCAGCAGGAATCAAAATGCAGCACAGGGATAACGCCGTGTTCAATGGTAGTGTCAATTAGTTTGTAAAGATAGGGCCATACGAATTCCATCCAGGTGTCGTGAGACATCAGTTCCGGAGCGGCTCTCCATCCTCCTACCCAGGCAGCCAGAGGTTTGGATGCTTCCAGCTGTGCAGTGTAGCTGGCAAAAGTATACTCCATTGCCTTGTCCAGTGCGGCTTTTACCAGTTCCGGTTCGGATACCAGATCTACGAAAAAGTTCATCAGCTGCCGCGCTCCGCAGAAACCTTCAAAGGGGGTGCCGGCGGATGCTGCATTCATGACAGGCATCTGGCCTTCTGTTGCCAAACGCTGCAGAGTCTCCGGAAAACTTTTCAGATAAGGCTGCATTTTCGGCATGGGATCGCCGATGCGGTTTTTCAGAAAATCTTCCAGCCAGGGACCGTATCCCATTTCAATTATTTTTTCGTAGTCGTCAAAGGTCATGACTTCCTGTTCGTCTACCTGCCACAATTCATCATCAGGCAGATCAATTCCCGGCACTTTTACTTTGGAAAGCCAGAGCATAGACAGGGAGTAGGGTGACATAGTCGGGGAATGCAGTGAGTCGATGCCCGGATTTTCCTGGACAAAGGAGATTGCCGCATCGGTTGCTTTTCTGAAATCAGAAAGGAATTCACTGATTTTCAGCCCCTGACTGCGGGTCATGTAAGCCGGACCGCTGTAAGAGTAGGGAATCTTATCTACCGGTTTCATCTGGATAGCGTTGATTGTCCGCGCGAGTCGTTCATCGTATAAACTCATATTTCATCATCCTTTCTTTGTCCTTGATTTACAAATTGAAAAATTTAGGAACTTATCTTATAATTCAACTATATTCCTTTGTTAATCCAATGTCTATGTTCTGAAAAGACGAAAAAAGAAAAAGAGAGAGGAAATGATTTGTCTATAGATGACAAGGTAAAGGAGAGGAAATCATGAGGCTGAGTATGTCCATGCTGGCATGTTATCTGAAAGAATACAGACCTGACTGCGCAATCGTCAATGATGAGCCGACCATACGTGGGCTGCGTTTTCTGCCGGAAGAACAGCAGAGATTAGCACCGGAATACGTATATTTCGGTTATGCCAGACAGTTTCTGTCAGATCCCGGATACATCGATGCCTATATTGTGGTGCATAAAAAAAGCCGGATGCTGTTTAGAGACTGTGATTATGAAGAACTGCTCAATGCTCTGTTGTCAGCTTTCGACTATTATACAGACTGGGAAAGGCGGCTTCTGGATGCGGCGGCAAAAGGCGTCTCCCTCCAGAAGATGCTCAATATCGGAGAAGAGATGCTGGGTAACCCTCTTATGGTCGGAAGTGTGGACGGGGATATTTTTGCCGGCGTCGCGGGTGAAGAAATTACAGACGATCCCTACTGGAATTTTACGGTTGAGAGAAAGATGCTGCATTCATCGATTCTGTATGATACGCTGTATAATGCAGCAGGAGAAGTGGTGGGGGATCTTACGGAAGAACCCCAGCTGATTCGAAATGTATACAATAAAGGCGCCCCGGTGATTATGATGTATCTGAAACAGGATAAAGAGCCGGTGGCATGTATCGGAGTTCTTCAGAAAAATCCGGATCTTACTGAAATGAACCGGCAGTTGACACCGGTTCTGGGAAGATATCTGCTCCGATCTGCTGAATTTACCTCTCCTGCCGGCAGAATTAAATCCAGCGAGTCTATCTTAAAAGGGTTTCTGGAAGGGCAGCAGCAGAATGAACAGGCAGTCCGGCATCTGGAAAGAAAAGGACTGAACGGGCTTTGGAGACTGGCGGTCTTCTGTCATGTTACCAGAGGAGATCAGATGCAGAAACATGCGCTGGTTCGTTCTCTGCAGACGATTCCTCAGATATATTTTCCTTTTATTTACGAGGATGATGTGCTGGCTGTGATAAAAGAAGAGGAAATTGATCAGATAGAAAGATTTCTGGAAGACAAGATCAAAATTTCTTCTTTGTGCATCGGACTTTCCATGGCGTCGGCGGAATGGGAAGGACTGCCGGTTTGTTACCGGCAGGCCGGTTTTGCTGTGGAGCGTGCCGGAAGGCAGGCCGGTATTTTCCGATGTGAAGATTTTGCCTTTGGCTATCTCAGGGAAATGTTCCGGGCTCAGGAGCTGACCCTGTCTCTCCTTCATCCGGCTCTGGACGCTCTGGAGCGGTATGACCGGGAGAACCATACGGAGCTCAGGAAAACGCTGTCGGTCTATCTGAGAAAAGAGATGAATCTTCTGAAAGCGGCTGAAGCGTTGAATATACACCGCAATACGATGAAGTACCGTCTGCGGCGTATTCGTGCTCTGACCGGTCTTACTCTTTCTGATGAGGAGGAATTGGCCTATCTGAGGCTGTCGGACTGGCTGTCCATGTAAAAAATGAGGGGATGTGAGAAATATTGAAAGCAAAAAAAACAGATTTTTCCAAAGGAAGTGTATACCGGAATATTCTGGAGGTAGCCGTTCCTATGACGGCTGCTCAGATTATCAGCCTTCTGTATAACATAGTGGACCGGATGTATATCGGCCGCATTCCGGGCGAAGGGCGGGTGGCTCTCACCGGACTTGGCATCTGTTTTCCTATTATTATGATGATTAATGCCTTTGCCAATCTGTTTGGTACTGGAGGAGCTCCCATATGCGCGATGGAACAGGGGAAAGGAGATTATGAAGAAGCGGAAAAAGTAATGGGGAACACCTGTACGCTGCTGGTGGCGGCGGGAATTATTCTGATGATTTTAGGTATGATTTTCAACCGACCGCTTCTGTATGCCTTTGGCGCCAGCGATACCACTTACTCATATGCCAGAGATTATGGGCTTATTTATCTGGCAGGAACGGTTTTTGTCATGATCAGTCTGGGGATGAACGGTTTCATCAATAACCAGGGATTTGCAAGAACGGGAATGATGACGGTTCTGGTGGGAGCAGTTATGAATATTGTGCTGGATCCGGTTTTTATCTTTGTGTTTGATATGGGAGTCCGCGGAGCGGCCATAGCCACAGTGGCTTCTCAGATGGTTTCCGCTTTTTGGGTGCTGCGTTTCCTGACAGGAAAGAATACGGTTCTGCATCTGTATCCCGGGGTTATGAAACTGAAGTTAAAGCGGGTGAAACAGATCACCTTGCTCGGGCTGACCGGATTTATGATGCAGTTTACTAACAGCGTGGTACAGATTGTCTGCAATTCTACACTGCAGACTTATGGAGGCGATCTGTACGTAGGCGTTATGACGGTAATGAGTTCTATCAGGGAGATATTCAATATGCCGGCCATGGGTCTGACCAACGGTGCACAGCCGGTCATCAGTTATAATTACGGAGCAGGACAGTATGACAGGGTGAAAAAAGCTATTAAATTTATGTCCGTTACCGGTGTGATTCTCTTTGCGCTGCTTTGGGGCATCGTTGCATTGTTTCCTGAGTTTTTCGTCCATATTTTCAACAGCGACCCGGAGATGATCAGAACCTGTGTACCGGTAATGCATATTTATTTCTTCGGACTTTTCATGATGTCGCTGCAGTTTTCGGGACAAAGTGTTTTTGTGGCTCTGGGTAAAGCCAGATACGCCATATTCTTTTCCATATTCCGGAAAATCGTCATTGTGGTGCCGCTTACTATTTTGCTGCCAGGATTATGGAACCTGGGTACAAATGGAGTATTTGCAGCGGAACCGGTGTCCAATTTTGTGGGTGGAGCGGCCTGCTTTATCACCATGCTCTGTGTGGTGATGCCGGAACTGAACGGAAAAAAATAGCGTAAAATTACTTTAAGTTAAAAGCAAAAAAATAAATGTAGAGAATATCACTTTGTGTTATCATTAAGTTGATGAGACAAAAAAATAAACAAAGGAGGATATTCTCTATGAATA
>JBMNRA010000023.1:0-38957 GCA_050944415.1 Ruminococcus sp. | reverse complement strand
GCAAAAAAGGTTTATTAAAGTTCGCCTTTTTGCAAAAACAAAATGAAAGAAGAGAATATTTCGGCTTAAAAATGGCAAAAAGATGCTGCCGCATCTATGATTTTCTAATCATTGATGCGACAGCCCCGTTTTCCGTCAGGAATGGGAAATTTTAGTACATTCCCTGCTGTCCGCCCTGGCTGCCGGACATCTGTCTTTCCTGTGCTTCAATCATTTTTTTGACCATATACCCACCAACAGAACCGTTCTGTTTAGAAGTCAGGTTTCCATTGTAACCATCGGAAAGGGGTACACCCAGTTCATTGGCTACTTCGAATTTGAAGCGGTCCAGTGCACTTTTTGCCTCGGGTACTGCTGCAGTATTAGAAGAACGATTTGCCATAATATTGCCTCCTTAAAATAATCTTTTTTCTGGTTACGATGGTAGTATGTGAAGATTTAAAGATATTACACTAGCAGTTTCTGTATGTACTGGCATATTTTGAAGAATTTATGAGAGATGTATAATTTGTGAAAAATATTTGCAGTTTATTTAGTTATTTGTTATAATGCTTTATAATATGCTAAAGGGGCTGCAAAATGAACATTGGAATTATAGCACATAACAGTAAGAAAAGTTTAATTGAGGACTTTTGTATTGCGTACAAAGGAATTCTTTCGAAACATGAAGTATACGCAACGGGAACTACAGGCAGAAGAATCGAAGAAGTGACAAGTCTTCACGTGCATAAGTTTCTTGCCGGCTCTGTTGGAGGAGACAAACAGTTTACGGAAATGATTGAGCGGGGAGATATGGATCTGGTTATTCTGTTCTACAATCCGGTAATGATTTCACAGAAAGAACCGGATATCCAGGCGATTTCCCGATGCTGCGATCAGTATAATATTCCTGTGGCGACCAATATTGCTACCGCAGAATGTCTGATTCTGGGTCTGGCCAGAGGCGATCTGGACTGGAGAGAACAGCTGAAAGAGGATATATGAGAGTAATCGCGGGAAAAGCCAAAAGTATTCCGCTGACTGCGCCAAAGGGAATGAATACAAGACCCACGACTGACAGAATTAAAGAAACGCTTTTCAACATGCTTCAGCCGTGGATTTCAGAATGCAGTTTTCTGGATCTTTTTGCCGGAAGCGGCGCGATTGGAATTGAGGCGCTGAGCCGGGGCGCGTCCGGCTGTACATTTGTGGAAAAAAACAGGGGTGCAGTTTCCTGTATAAGGGAAAATCTGAGGAAAACCAGACTGGAGGACAATGCCGTAGTTCTTCAAATGGATGTGATGGCTTCTCTGAAATATCTGGAAGGAAAGTCTGTTTTTTCCTGTGTTTTTATGGATCCACCATATCAGGATGGTGCGGAGCGGGAGATCCTGACTTATCTGGCAGATTCAGAACTGATCGCCGATGACGCCGTTCTTATTGTGGAAGCGGCGCTGACTACAGATTTTTCCTGGATGGAAGAACTGCCCTTTGAAATAATACGGGATAAAAGATATAAGACAAACAGACATTTGTTTGTTCAGAAAAAAAAGAAAGAACAGGAGAATACCACGTATGACAACAGCAGTTTATCCGGGCACATTTGATCCGGTAACAAACGGACATCTGGATGTTATTACACGCGCGGCAAAGTTATTTGACATTGTAATTGTAGGTGTTCTGACAAATTCTGCGAAAAGTCCGTTGTTTTCTGTCGAAGAACGTGTTAATATACTAACTGAAGTGACAAGGTCCATACCTAATATTAAGGTCAAGGCATTTTCCGGTCTGTCTATTGAATTTGCCAGGGAAAACAGAGCGAATGTGATTGTCCGGGGACTTCGGGCAATTACGGATTTTGATTATGAACTTCAGATGGCCCAGACCAATCGGGTGCTGGCGCCGGATGTGGACACTATGTTTTTGACCACCAGTCTGGAATATGCATACTTAAGTTCGACAACTGTAAAAGAGGTTGCGTTTTTTGGCGGGGATATTACGAAATTCGTACCGCCTTATGTGGTGGGCAGAATTCACGAAAAGCTGAATCAGAGATAAAATACAAAGATAAGGAGTGTACTTATGAGCAGCAGAATTGAACAGATTATCGAAGAAATTGAAGAGTATGTGGACAGCTGTAAATATCAGCCTCTGTCTACGACTAAAATCGTTGTAAATAAAGAAGAGCTGGAGGAGATGCTTCGTGAACTCCGGATGAAAACACCGGATGAAGTAAAGAGATATCAGAAGATTATCAGCAATAAAGATGCGATTCTGGCGGATGCTCAGTCCAAGGCTGACGGAATTATTGCGGATGCCCAGTCCAAGGCTCAGGAGCTGGTCAGCCAGCATGAGGTTATGCAGCAGGCATATGCCCAGGCTAATGATACCATTTCCAAGGCAAATAAACAGGCACAGGAGATTCTGGATTCTGCTACCACAGATGCCAATAATATTCGGATGAGCGCGATTTCCTATACAGATGATATGCTGGCCAATTTAAGCCAGATTATGGGAAATACGCTGCAGGACGCCGGAGAAAAATATAAGAATTTTATTACTTCACTGCAGAGCTGCTACGATGTGGTTACGAAAAACCGCAGTGAGCTGGGCGTTCAGCCTTCCACACCGGAGATTGACACTGTGGAAGAGCTGGAAGCTTTAGAGGATGAAGAGGAAGAATAAACGACAGAGGATGAAGGTCAGTAATCCGTTGACGGTTTTTGCCAGGGCGTACATTCCCAGGGACAGATCTGTACCCCGGATCATACTGGACGTCTGAAAGATGCAGGATATGCCTCCGAAGGAAGCTGCTCCCAGAATGACGGAAAAACGCATGGGAAAGTCCCAGGAAAGCTGTGCAATTTTTGCAGAGCCGCTGGTAAGCTCGTTGCCTGCCATAATGAGACTGCTTAAAGTATCTGAATGTGGCAGGATCAGTTCCAGTATTCCCGATATAAGGGAAAAAAGCAGGATGTATCCTCCAAGTTTCGTTATCGCTTCAAAGCTGTTCATGATAGAGGTATCCAAAAGTTCCGGCAGCGGGACTTCTGATACCTCTTTTTTTATGGGCGGCGGAGCGCTTTGTCTGCGGAAACGTCCGTATAAAGCGCGGAAAAGGAGACAGCAGATAAATTCTGAAGTATAGAGCAGGAGGAAAGCTTCGGCTCTCAGCTGCCCGGCGTTCAGAAGCTGCTGGAGGAGATAGCCGCTGACAAAAGAGGGGCCGGGATTGTTGGAAATGGTCAGCAGATATTCGGCTTCGTTTTTTGCGATTTTCTTTTCTCTGTACAGATCAGCTGTCAGTTTGGCTCCCATGGGATAACCGCAGAACAGTCCCAGAAAAAAAGCGTAAATTCCCCAGGCGGACAGCCCTAGAATGGTTTGAAAAAAGTGAGGAAGAAGATTTATCAAAAGTACAGCGCCGCTGGTACTGATCATGAGGCTGGACAGTATCATAAATGGCAGCAGCGCAGGCAGCAGAGTATTGAACCACAGGCGTATCCCGTTGGTGGAATGTTCCAGTGCCCGGGTGGGAGCCAGCAGCAGATACAGAATAATACAGAAGATAAGGATGATAAAACTGATTCGTTTCAATGAATGACAGCCTTGAGGTCTTTTCTTATATATATGCCTTGATTTTTTATTTTATCTGTGACAAAATCTTTTTTATCAGACGGAGGGTCTTCACCCATCGAATATAATTTCAGAAGGGAGTTATCATACTTATGTTGGAGAATTTAAAACCGGAGAGAGTTTTTTACTATTTTGAAGAGATCAGCAAAATTCCCCGCAGTTCCTGGAACACAGGGAGAATTGCCGGGTACCTGGAAACATTTGCGATAACTCATAATCTGGCATACCACAGAGATGTATATGATAATGTGATTATTTATAAAAGGGCGTCGGAAGGATATGAGGATGCTGCCGCTGTGATTCTGCAGGGCCATACGGATATGGTGACGGAACAGGAGGAAGGATGGAATCACAATTTTGATGAAGAGGGTATTGTTCTTTGCACGGAAGGGGATTTCGTGCGTGCGGAACATACTACGCTGGGAGCGGATGACGGAATAGCGGTGGCCTTTGCCCTTGCCATTCTGGAAGATGACAGTCTGCCGCATCCTTCCCTGGAGGTATTGCTGACCTCCAACGAAGAAGTCGGTCTTCTGGGGGCTGAGAAGCTGGATTCCTCACTGATCAGGGGAAAATATCTGATTAATCTGGATTCAGAGGAAGAGGGATTTTTGCTGTGCGGCTGTGCCGGAGGACTGAATCTGGAAAGCTGTATTCCCGTCAGTTTTGTGGAGGAAAAGGGTACATGCTATGAGATCAGAATATCCGGGCTGAAAGGCGGCCATTCCGGCATGGAGATTATCAGGCCCAGAGCAAATGCAAATAAACTGATGGGAAGGTTCCTTTTTGAGCTGAAAGAAGAAGTTCCCTGTCTGCTGGCTGATATCAGCGGTGGGAAAAAACATAATGTGATCGCATCCTTTGCAAGGGCTGTGATTGTGGCCGGAGATGAGGATGAGGCTGCGATACAGAGTATGGCAGAGAAATTTCAGGATATTATCCGCAGGGAATATGCGGGGGAAGACGATGAAATTATTCTTCAGTGCAGGAAAACGGACAGAGAAACGGTGCAGGTTCTGCATCCGGTCAGTATGGAAAAAATCGTTTTTTATCTGATGAATCAGCCTCATGGAGTGATCAAGATGAGCGGCCTCATTTCGGATATGGCGGAGACTTCTGCCAATGCGGCTGTAATGTCTCTGGATGAGGAAGGTTTTCATTCTCTGACCAGTATCCGCAGTTCTCTGGAGAGCGCCAAGACAGCCCTGGAAAATCAGATTTGTTATCTGACGGAATTTCTGGGAGGCGAATGCAGCAAAAATGGAGATTATCCGGCTTGGGAATATGAAGAACACTCTCCTCTTCGGGATCTGGCCTGCCGCGTGTATCAGGAAATGTTTCAGAAACCGATGCAGACCTCTACGATTCATGCCGGACTGGAATGCGGTCTTTTGAAGGGAAAGGCTCCCTCTTTGGACTGTGTTTCCTTCGGACCGGATATTTTTGATGTACACAGTCCGAAAGAAAGACTGTCCGTTTCCTCCACCCAGCGCATGTGGAGTTTTCTCCTTAACCTTCTGAAAAATATGAAATCCATGTTCTAAAATAGTATTTTGCTCATATATTGAATGATGGATAAAGTTGATGAAAAAGGAGAGATGTTTAATGGAAATACAGTTATGGCGTGAGATTTTAAATCCTTATGAGCTGGCCGTAAAGGAACTGACGGATAAATTTAATCATTTGATCAGGGAGCATAAAGTTAAGAACCTTTATTCTCCCATTGAAAGCGTATCCGGAAGAGTGAAAAGCGTAACCAGTATTCTGGAGAAAATGCAGAAGAAGCAGATTGCCATTGAACAGCTGGAAGAACAGTTGGAAGATATTGCGGGCATCCGGATTATCTGTCAGTTCGTGGAGGACATTGAACGGGTAGCGCAGATTATCCGTTCCCGCAGTGATATTACGGTAAAATATGAAAAGGATTATATCAATCATATGAAGGAAAGCGGTTACCGCAGTTTCCACATGATTGTATATTATGTAGTGGAAACTCTGAACGGTCCCAAAAGAATTCAGGCAGAAATTCAGATTCGTACCATGGCAATGGATTTCTGGGCTACCATCGAGCATTCCCTGCAGTATAAGTATAAGTCTAAGATACCGGAACATATCCGGATTCGTCTGAGCAATGCGGCCAACGCTATTATTGCTCTGGATAATGAGATGTCAACGGTACGCAGTGAAATTATGGATGCCCAGAATTCCTCTCAGCTGCAGATGAATCTGGTTGCTGATATTCTGAATAATATAGAAAACCTTTTCCGGCTTTCCAATCAGAGAGAAGCTGTCAAAATTCAGGATGAATTTTACCGGATCTATGCTACTAACGATCTGCAGCAGCTGAAGAGATTTCACAGGGAGCTGGATATTATATCCGAAGGTTACCGGGCGCAGGCGGTGACTATGGATTCACTGGAAGGATAAGATATTTTATGAACATACAATTACCGGAGAAATATGTAAGAGAGATGCAAAGTCTTCTGGGCAGTGAGTTTGAGGACTACATAGACAGCTTAAAAGAGCCGGTTTCAAACGGTCTCCGGGTAAATACTCTGAAAACCGATCCGGAAGAAATGCAGTGCAGACTGCCTTTCTCGCTTGAAAAAATCCCATGGATTTCCGATGGTTTTTTCTGTCTTGAAGAAGAGCGTCCGGCAAAATCCCCCTGGTATCAGGCCGGTCTGTATTACCTGCAGGAACCAAGCGCTATGACCCCGGCTGACCGCCTTCCGGTGGAGAAAGGGGATCTTGTGCTTGATCTTTGCGCGGCGCCCGGAGGCAAATCTACCCGTATTGCATCTTCGCTGCAACAGACCGGAATGCTTTATGCCAATGATATCAGCAACAGCAGGGCCAAAGCCCTGCTGAAAAATCTGGAAATGTGGGGAGCGGCCAATATCTGTGTAATGAGTGAAGAACCGAAAAAACTGGCGGCTTATTATCCTGAGTATTTTGATAAAATACTGATTGACGCACCATGTTCCGGTGAAGGCATGTTTCACCGGGATCCGTCTATGGTGCGGGACTGGGAAAGAAGAGGTCCGGATTACTACAGTGATATCCAGAAAGATCTGCTTTGGCAGGGATCTAAAATGTTGAAGCCAGGGGGAATGATGTTGTATTCCACCTGTACATTTTCCAGGAAAGAAAATGAGGACAATATAGCCTGGATTCTGGGAAAGTGTCCGGAACTGTTTCTGAGAGAAATTCGTCCCTATGAAGGTTTTGCCAGGGGAATTGCGCCTCTGAAAGAGTGTGTGCGCATATTCCCGCAGAAGATGGAAGGGGAGGGCCATTTTCTGGCATTGCTGGAGAAAAAGGGAGAAAAGAGTAAAGAAACAGGCGGAAAAGCAGATGACTTCCGGGGAGATCCCCTTCCGGAAGACGCAGGAAGATTTCTGAGTCAGATCCGCTGGGAAAAAAGAATTTCGCTGGAAAATACTGGATCAGAATATCTACGGATTTCCGGAGAATTTTTTTCCTGAAAGAGGAATCCGCTATCTGAGGACCGGTCTGCTGGCCGGAACCATGAAGAAAGACCGGTTTGAGCCTTCACAGGCTCTGGCAATGTATCTGAAAGTTTCTTCCTTTCCTGCGGTTATGTCCCTTCCATACGAAGATTACCGGGTGATGAAATATTTAAAAGGAGAGACTTTGGATACGGGAGATTTTGCTCTGGATAAGGGGTGGCATCTGGTATGTCTGGAAGAGTTTCCCCTTGGCTGGGGAAAAATCCAGAACCATATTTTGAAAAACAAACGTTACAGCGGCTGGAGATGGCAGTAATGGAAAATAAGAAAGAGAAAAAAATGAGGCTGGACAAATATCTGTCCCAGATGCAGACAGGCACCCGCTCTCAGGTGAAGACGCTGATCCGGAAAAAACAGGTGACGGTAAACAATGAGACGGTGACCCGGCCGGAGATGCAGATCGTTCCGGGGAGCGACTGCGTATCCGTTCAGGGGACAGAGATTACATACATTCCAATGGAATATTATATGCTGAACAAACCGCAGGGAGTTGTCTCCGCTTCCAGAGACAGCCGTGAGAGAACGGTTCTTGATCTTCTGGAAAAGAAAAGACGCGGGGATCTGTTTCCGGTGGGACGTCTGGATAAGGATACGGTGGGACTGCTTTTGATTACTAATGACGGCGAAATGGCCCATCGGCTGCTTTCGCCCAAAAGACATGTGGACAAAGTATATCAGGCGATAATCAAAGGAAAAGTGACCCGGGAAGATGTGATGCTTTTTGAAGACGGGGTAGACATAGGCGATGAAAAGCCCTGTCTTCCGGCTGAATTGACGGTATCGGAGAGCGGAGATATTTCGAGAGTAACTGTAAAGATTCAGGAGGGCAGATACCACCAGATAAAGCGAATGTTTCAGACGGCAGGAAAAGAAGTGATATATCTGAAACGGCTGTCCATGGGCAGTCTGCAGCTGGATGAAACACTGAAAGAGGGAGAATACCGTTCTCTTACATCGGAGGAAATAGAAAGGCTGAAATCGATATGAGTTTTTTACCGGTTACAAGGGAAGAGATGAATGACAGGAATGTAAAACAGCCGGATTTTGTATACGTCAGCGGGGATGCTTATGTAGATCATTCCTCTTTTGGGAGTGCCATTATTACACGACTGCTGGAGAGCAGAGGATATTCGGTGGGAATAATTTCACAGCCGGACTGGAGAAAGCCGGAGAGTATTTCTGTTTTCGGTGAACCCAGACTGGCTTTTATCGTGTCTTCCGGCAATATGGATTCCATGGTTAATCATTATACCGTCAATAAAAAAAGAAGAAGCAAAGACGCCTATTCTCCCGGCGGCAGGATCGGACTGCGGCCGGATCATGCGGTGGCGGTATACGGCAATCTGATCAGAAAAACTTATAAACACACACCGGTGATCTTAGGCGGAATTGAGGCCAGTCTGCGGCGGCTGGGCCATTATGATTACTGGTCAGACCGGGTGAAGCGGTCGGTGCTTCTGGATTCCGGCGCCGATATTATTTCCTATGGCATGGGGGAACACTCCATCATTGAACTGGCGGAAGCGTTGGATGGCGGAATACCTGTTTCACAGATTACATACGTGGCCGGGACGGTATACCGGACAGCCCGCCTGCAGGAACAGGATCATATCCTTGAGCTACCCTCTTTTGAGAAAATCAGCTGCGATAAAAAAGAGTATGCTCACAGTTTTTATCTTCAGTATCAGAATACCGATCCTTTTACAGCAAGACCGCTGGCGGAGTTTTACGGAAATCAGGGGTATGTGGTTCAGAATCCTCCGGCCAGACCGCTCACAACCATGGAGATGGATGATATATATGGTCTTCCCTATATGGGAGAAGCACATCCGTCTTACAGGGATATGGGAGGTGTTCCGGCGCTTTCAGAAGTGAAATTCAGTCTGACCAGCAGCCGGGGATGCTTTGGAGGCTGCAATTTCTGTGCGCTGACTTTCCATCAGGGCCGGATTGTACAGGTAAGAAGTCATGAATCTCTGCTGCAGGAGGCAAAAGCATTTACGGAAGATCCGGAATTTAAAGGATATATTCATGATGTGGGCGGCCCTACCGCTGATTTTCGCCATCCTTCCTGCCGGAAGCAGGAAAAAAGCGGATGCTGTACAGACAGGCAGTGCCTTTTTCCCCAACCCTGCAGAAATCTGAATGCAGACCATTCAGATTATATTAGGCTTCTGCAGAAACTGAGAAATCTTCCAAAGGTAAAGAAGGTTTTTGTCCGTTCGGGTATTCGTTTTGACTATGTGCTGGCGGAGAAAAAGGATGATTTTCTAAAAGAGCTGATCCGTCATCATATCAGCGGACAGCTGCGGGTTGCCCCGGAACATGTGTCGGATTCCGTTCTGAAATATATGGGAAAACCGTGCCATAATGTTTATCAGAAATTTCTGGATAAATTTTACCGGTACAATGAAAGATACCGGATGCAGCAGTACGCAGTGCCCTATTTTATGTCTTCTCATCCAGGCTGTACCCTGAAGGATGCAGTCAGACTGGCGGAATATGTACGTGATCTGGGGTATATGCCGGAGCAGGTGCAGGATTTTTATCCCACGCCGTCCACCATTTCCACCTGTATGTATTATACGGGACTGGATCCCAGAACCATGAAGCCGGTATACGTTCCCAAAACGTATCATGAGAAGGCCATGCAGAGGGCGCTGATTCAGTACAGGCTGCCGGGAAACCGGGCGCTTGTGATAGAGGCGCTGAAAAAAGCGGGGAGAGAAGATCTGATTGGGTTTGACAGGAAATGTCTGGTTCATCCGGAGAGAGAGCAGAAGAAGCCGAAACCGCAGAAGAAAAGAGCAATAAGGAATGTTCACAGGAAGAAAAGAGGAAATTGACCATGCAGATTTTGACCATTTCAAAAAACGAGGCAGGGCAGCGACTGGATAAATATCTGCAGAAATATCTGAATTTGGCTCCTAAAAGCTTTATCTATAAGATGATGAGGAAAAAGAATATTCTTCTGAATGGCAGAAAGGCTGTGGGAAATGAAAAAACAGTCCAGGGAGACGAGGTGCGGCTGTATCTTTCTGATGAAACAATTTCCGGTTTCAGAAAGCGGTATCAGACGGCGCCTTATCGCAGACTGGATGTGATCTATGAAGATAACCATGTGCTGGTTGTAAATAAACCGACAGGGATGCTGTCTCAGAAATCCAGAGAAGACGATATCTCTCTGAATGAGTATGTCATCAGCTATCTGATTCATGAAAAGAAACTGACCGAAGAATCCCTTTCAACTTTCCGGCCGGGAGTCTGCAACCGGCTGGACCGTAATACCAGCGGTCTGGTGCTGGCCGGAAAGACAGTGTACGGTCTTCAGAAAATGTCTGCACTTTTAAAAGAACGGGATGTACATAAGTATTATCTCTGTTTGGTTCACGGGGAGATAAAAAAGAAACAGCGAATTTGCGGATATTTGCATAAACAGGAAAAATGTAATAAAGTAGAGATATATCAGGACAAACAGCCGGATTCCTCTTATATTGAGACCGCCTATGAACCTCTCGCTTCCAACGGGAGTGTAACTCTGCTGAAGGTTCTGCTTGTGACGGGCAGGACACATCAGATCAGGAGCCATCTGGCCGCATGCGGCCATGGACTCATAGGCGATATGAAATACGGAGATACTTCTCAAAATGAGGCCTTCCGGAAAAAATACGGGGTACGGCATCAGCTGCTTCACAGCTGGCGGATGCGTTTTCCGCTCATGGAACCGCCTCTGGAAGGTTTAAGCAAAAAAGTGCTGGAAGCTCCGGTACCTGAGATATTTACCCGGATACTGAAGGAAGAACAACTTGGAGGAGTAAATTTTTATGAAAACATTGTGGAGTGAAATCTGGGATTATGTCAAAATGATTCTTTTTGTCGTTGTTTTTGTGCTGATCGTCAATAATTTCATTATCATCAATGCCAGAATTCCATCGGAATCTATGGAAAATACTATCATGACAGGCGACCAGATCTTCGGGAACCGGCTGGCCTATATCAATCACGGACCGGAACGGTATGATATTATTATTTTCCGTTATCCTGATAATGAATCTCAGCTGTTTATAAAAAGAGTCATCGGACTTCCCGGGGAGACGGTAAATATTGTAGACGGGAAAGTTTATATCAATGACAGTGAAGAACCTTTGGATGACAGCTTCATACCGGAGCCAATGGAAGGAGATTTCGGTCCCTATGAAGTGCCGGAGGATCACTACTTCGTACTGGGAGATAACCGGAACTGGTCGAGAGATTCCAGATTCTGGAATAATACATACGTGTCCCGGGATGAAATTCTGGGGAAAGCGGTGCTGAGATATTATCCCTTTAATAAAATCGGATTTATTGAATAGGAGTTTGAGAAAAATGGCAACCTGGAATTCCAGAGGCCTCAGAGGTTCAACGTTGGAGGATCTGATTAACCGAACGAATGAACAGTACAGAGAAAAGGGGCTGGCGCTGATACAGAAAGTGCCGACGCCCATTACCCCCATTAAAATAGATAAGGAGCACCGGCATATTACACTGGCTTATTTTGAAAAAAAGAGTACGGTGGATTATATTGGAGCGGTACAGGGCTATCCGGTCTGCTTTGATGCAAAGGAGTGCAACACAGATACTTTTCCGCTGGCCAATATCCATGAACATCAGATGGCTTTTATGGGAGAGTTCGAAAAGCAGGGAGGCATTGCTTTTCTGATTATCTTTTTTACTGCCAGAAATGAATTCTATTATCTGAAATATACGCATATCTGCCGTTTTTTTCAGCGTGCGGCTGAGGGAGGAAAGAAAAGATTTTCCTATGAGGAGCTGGATCCCTCTTATATTCTGGGCAGTAAGAGCGGCTTTCTGGTTCCTTATCTGGATGGACTGCAGAAGGATATTCTGTCAAGGGATTGACAATTATCAGGGAATCTATTATAATCGAAAAGATTCACGTGGTAATATGCTACCATGGTAGCACACTAAAGTGATAAAGTGATCGGAGGAAATCATTATGATACAAAGAATGTTTCACACACCGGAAGGTGTACGCGACATATATAACGGAGAATGTGAGAAAAAACAGTTTCTGACCGGTGAATTGAAAAAGGTGGTTCACAGTTACGGATATCAGGATATTGAAACACCCACCTTTGAATTTTTCGATGTATTCAGCAGAGAAGTGGGAACAACGCCTTCCAAGGATCTGTATAAGTTTTTTGACCGGGAAGGCAATACGCTGGTGCTTCGCCCTGACTTCACGCCTTCCATCGCCAGAGCTGCGGCAAAATATTTTCTGGAAGATGGTTTTCCGGTAAGGCTCTGCTATCAGGGCAGCACTTTTATCAATAACAACAGTTATCAGGGGCGGCTGAAGGAATCAACGGAAATGGGTGTGGAACTTATGGGAGACGCTTCCATTGACGCAGATGCGGAAATACTGACCCTTACGGTAGATATGCTGAGAGCAACCGGACTTAAAGAGTTTCAGATCAGCGTGGGACAGGTGGATTTTTTCAAATCATTGATCGAAGAGGCAAAAATGACAGAGGATACGGTACTGGAACTGCGGGAACTGATCTCCAATAAGAATCATTTCGGCGTGGAGGAACTGATCGCCCGGCAGAAATTGAATCCGGGACTGGAGAAAGCCTTTATGAGACTTCCCCAGCTTTTCGGATCTGCAGACGTTCTGGAGGAGGCCAAGAGGCTGACTGATAATCCGAGAGCCATTGCAGCAGTTGAAAGACTGGAAAAAATATATGAAATTCTGAAACTGTATGATGCAGACCGCTATATATCTTTCGATCTGGGAATGCTGAGCAAATACAAGTATTATACGGGAATTATTTTCCAGGGATATACTTACGGATCAGGTTCACCGCTGATCAAGGGCGGAAGATATGACAGCCTGATGGGGCATTTTATGCGTCCGGCCCCGGCTATCGGTTTTGCGCTGGTAATGGAGCAGGTAATGAATGCTCTGGAGCGGCAGAATATTGAAATGAAAACAGAAAATCATTCGGTTCTGATCTTATATCAGGAGAAGTCGCGGCAGCAGGCCGTCCATCTGGCCAGAGAAAAAAGAGCAGAAAATATTCCCAGTACCTGC
Organism: Ruminococcus sp.; assembly: GCA_050944415.1. GTDB lineage: Bacteria > Bacillota > Clostridia > Lachnospirales > Lachnospiraceae > Ruminococcus_G. The sequence continues at coordinate 25,715 of JBMNRA010000023.1, read as the reverse complement.
ATGGTTATGGATGGCATTATGTCCCGCGAGCGGTATATTGAATACGGGGAAAAGAACAAATATGCCGGAATTTATCTGGTGGAAGATGATGGGACGATAACAATGATAGAGAGGGATAAAAGTAAATGAGATATCTGACATTTGCACTGGGAAAAGGAAGACTTGCAAAGACAACACTGGAGCTGTTTGAGAAAATAGGAATCACCTGTGAAGAAATGAAGGATAAGGATTCACGGAAACTGATTTTTGTTAATGAAGATCTGAAGCTTCGATTCTTTCTGGCCAAGGGACCGGATGTTCCTACCTACGTTGAGTACGGTGCGGCCGATATCGGAATTGTGGGGCGGGATACCATATTGGAGGAAGGCCGGAAGCTTTATGAGGTTATGGATCTGGGATTCGGAAAATGCAGAATGTGCGTTTGTGGACCGGAGTCTGCGGCAGAACTGTTAAAACATAATCAGCTGATCCGTGTGGCTACCAAATATCCCAATATTGCCAGAGATTACTTTCATAATAAAAAGCACCAGACAGTGGAGATTATCAAGCTGAACGGTTCCATTGAGCTGGCGCCTATTGTGGGACTGTCAGAGGTCATTGTGGATATTGTGGAGACAGGGTCTACGCTGCGTGAAAACGGTCTGAAGGTACTTGAGGAGGTATGTCCCATTTCCGCGAGAATGGTAGTCAACCAGGTCAGCATGAAGATGGAAAATGAAAGAATTACGAAGCTGATCAGAGATTTAAAAGAAGTTTTAGCGTAAAAGAAACGGTGGTGAAAAGATGAAGATTATAAATCTGACGAAGGAAGGAACGGAAAATATACTGGAAAATATGCTGAAGCGTTCTCCATCTCAGTATGGAGAATATGAAAACCGGGTCAAAGATATTCTGGCTGATGTACAGAAGAGGGGCGATGCTGCTGTTTTTGAATATACGGAGACCTTTGACAAGGTGAAACTGAATTCTTCCAGCGTGCGTGTGACGAAAGAGGAGACAGAGGAAGCCTATCGGCAGATGGACGGGGAACTTCTTGCCGTTATAAGAAAGGCGCTGGTTAATATTCGGAACTATCATGAAAAACAGAAAAGAACCAGCTGGTTTGACACAGATGAAAGGGGAACTCTCCTGGGACAGAAAGTTACTCCGCTGGCAGTGGCCGGAGTCTACGTTCCCGGGGGAAAAGCTGCGTATCCCTCTTCCGTACTGATGAATGTTGTGCCGGCAAAAGTGGCCGGAGTAAAAAAGATTGTTATGACCACACCCTGCGGCAGAGACGGGAAAGTGAATCCTGTTGTGCTGGCTTCTGCGAAGGAAGCGGGAGTGGATGAGATCTATAAAATAGGCGGAGCGCAGGCAATTGCGGCCATGGCGTATGGAACCGAAAGCATTCCGAAGGTGGATAAAATCGTAGGACCGGGCAATATATACGTTGCCCTGGCGAAAAAAGCTGTGTACGGTCATGTCAGCATCGATTCTATCGCCGGACCAAGTGAAATTCTGGTATTGGCGGATGAGACAGCCAACCCCCGGTACGTGGCGGCAGATCTTCTGTCCCAGGCGGAACACGATGAACTGGCATCGGCAATTCTGATTACCACAAGCCGGTCTCTGGCGGAAGCGGTCAGTGATGAAGTAGACCGTTTCCTTCCCGATCTGTCCAGAAAAGATATTATCCGGAAATCTCTGGATCAGTTTGGACGCATCCTGGTAGCAGATTCCCTGGAACAGGCGGTGGAAGCTGCCAATGAAATTGCATCTGAACATCTGGAAATTGTGATGAGAAATCCTTTTGAGGTGATGACGAAAATCCGGAATGCAGGAGCAATTTTTATCGGAGAATACAGCAGCGAGCCTCTGGGAGATTATTTTGCCGGTCCCAATCATATTCTGCCTACCAACGGGACGGCCAAATTCTTTTCACCTTTGTCTGTAGATGATTTTGTGAAAAAATCCAGTGTTATTTATTATTCCCGGGAGGCATTGCAGGAAATTCATCAGGATATCATCAGTTTTGCCAACGCGGAAGGCCTTACCGCCCATGCAAATTCCATTAAAGTCCGCTTTGACGGTGAGAAAAGCTGACGGGGAGGAACAGATGAGAAAAGCAATAATTACACGTAATACAAAGGAAACGCAGATTACCATGGAATTAGTACTGGACGGCACTGGAAAGAGCCATCTGGATACGGGCCTGGGATTTTTTGACCACATGTTGGATGGATTTACCCGCCATGGGCTGTTTGATATGAAACTGAGCGTCACCGGAGATCTGCAGGTTGACTGTCACCATACAGTGGAGGATACGGGAATCGTGCTGGGGCGGGCCATAGCACAGGCTGTAGGAGATAAAAAAGGAATCCGCCGTTACGGAAGCAGAATACTTCCCATGGATGAGGCGTTGGTTCTCTGTGCCGTTGATCTGGGAGGACGTCCCTGGTTTCAGTTCGATTACGATTTCCGTCAGGAAAAGGTGGGCAATATGGATACGGAAATGGTGCGGGAGTTTTTTTATGCCGTTTCCTACAGTGCAGGTATGAATCTGCATATGAAAGTACTGGACGGATATAATACCCATCATATTATAGAGGCCATGTTCAAAGCCTTTGCCAAGGCGCTGGATGAAGCGGTTTCCTTTGATCCGAGGATAACGGACGTCTTGTCTACAAAAGGTACTTTATAAAGGAGGAAAAAGGGATGAAGAATAAAAGTATCGTTCCCTGTATCTACCTTTTTTCCGGTCAGGCTGTGGCCGGTTTTAAGGAGAGAAATGTATTTGAATGTAAAGATGTGCAGGAACTGGCCGGATTCTACAGCGATAATGGCGCGGATGAGCTCCTGGTGTTTGATCTTTCCGGAGATGATGCATCCCATGAGGAAGCCATTGCCAATATAAAGAAAATCTGCGGTACTTCAGAAGTTCCTGTGACGGCAGCCGGCAATATCAAGCGGATGGAAGATGTAAAAAAACTGATCTACGCCGGCTGTGCCAGAGCTGTACTTAATTTCAGCAAAGAATCCAATGTGGAACTGCTGGAAGAAGTATCTAAAAAGTTTGGAAAAGAAAAGATTGCCATCTGCATCGCCAAGAAAGAGGAGTTTTCAGATCATCAGGCAAATATTGAACGGTATGCCAGCCTGGTAATCTGTCTGAAGGAGATTCTTCAGGAAGAGGTACGCGCTCTGTCGGACATTCCCATTCTGCTGCTCTGTGACAGGATGGATGAGGAACAGGTGGCTGCCGTTCTGGAGAGTGATGCTGTGGACGGTGTTACGGGCGCATGGGTCAGTGCGCTGGACGCTCAGCTGATGCAGCTGAAACGAAGTCTGAAAGAAAAGGGCATACCGGTGAATACGCTGGAGAGCAGCATTCCCTGGTCGGAATTCAAAAAGAACAGCGACGGTATGGTGCCCGTGGTAGTACAGGATTATAAAACTGATGAAGTGCTGATGGTGGCATATATGAATGAAGAAGCCTTCAATACTACACTGAACACGGGAAAGATGACTTACTGGAGCCGCAGCAGAAATGAACTCTGGACCAAGGGACTGACCAGCGGTCACGTACAATACGTAAAATCTCTGTCCATAGACTGTGACAGGGACACAATTCTGGCGAAAGTATCCCAGATAGGCGCCGCCTGTCATACGGGAAACCGTTCCTGTTTCTTTACAGAGCTGGTGAAGAAGGATTATAAGGACTCCAATCCTCTCCATGTTTTTCAGAATGTATACAATGTAATTATGGACAGGAAGGTTCATCCAAAGGACGGCTCCTATACCAATTATCTCTTTGACAAGGGCATCGATAAAATATTGAAAAAAGTTGGAGAAGAGTGTACAGAGATCGTCATTGCGGCTAAAAATCCGGACCGAGAAGAGATTAAGTATGAAATCTCGGATTTTCTTTATCATGTGATGGTACTGATGGCAGAAAAGGGTGTGACCTGGGAGGATATTACCTCTGAACTGGAACATCGGTCATAATCTCGTGTGTTACTTAAAAAACGCTGTATTCCCGCTGAATACAGTGTTTTTTATTTGCAAATTTACAAAAATTTTACAATAAGATATAATAAAAACAGAACCATTCAGGAGAAGAAAGGAGGGGGGACCTTGCGGCAGAAAATAAAGAAATGGCTGACGGAAACCAGAGCAAAGTTTCTCGGCGGTCTTCCCGTTATTCTTTTTTATCTTTTTCTTTTTTACTCAGTAGTACTGTTATTCGGTGTTCATTACGTGATGACAGTGTCTATCATTACGGTGTTCTTTAAAATCAATCATCGAAAAAAGCATACCATAAAAAGTCTGGCAATCCTGGGGGGAACCTGTTTCCTTTTAATGTATCTGGCTTTTGCTGCCACGCTGAACATTCCTCTGTGCATTCTGCTGAATATGTGTGTCCCCTTTATTCTGGTCTTTGTACAGGCATCTCAGTTTAATCAGTTGGGATATTTTGCGGGCGCAATGTGCTTCGTATTTATGCAGCTTCGCCCTATGAGTCTGCAGGAGCTGGCAAAGCAGACTGTGGTAATGCTGTATGCAGTTCTGGTTTTTATTGGTGCCTGTGAATTGTATAATTTTAAAAGAAAGAAACCGCAGAATTATGATACGGTAAAAAATGGTCTCCTGTATCTGGCCAGTGCGGTGCAGAGCGAGGCGGAGGGGAAAAAAGACGGCCGGGATCTTCAGAAGCTGATGGCGCTGCTGCAGAGTCTGTATAAGGAATCTTATCAGAGCGGCGGCATCACCTATATGGTGAGCGGTGCGGGAAAAATTAAATATATGTCGGCGCTTCTTTTTCAGCGGGCCGTTTACTTTCTGGATAATCCGGAGCACAGGAGAGAGAAATATTCCGAGGCGACTCTGAAACTTCTTCTGGAGACGGCTTCATATATGAGGCGGGCGGGAAGCAGCAATCTGCTCTCATCGGCGGACCGGCAGAAGCTGATGACAGAAGGAAAAAGGATGCTTTCCCTTTCGGAAAGGTATGAAGATGAGATACATATTTTTGCACAGAACTTTTATCTGCTCTTTCTTCTGCTGCTGGAAGAACTGGAAAAAGTAAAAGAACAGAAGCCTCAGCGAGACTGGAAAAAATCCAATATGACTTTAACAGGTAACCAGCTGAAGGAACGGCTGAAGCCGGATGCCTTTGAGATGCGTTTTGCTCTGCGTTTGGGGGTGGTTCTGACCATTGGTTTTCTGTATAATGAGCTGGTTACGGCGGAACACGGATACTGGCTGGTTTTGAATGCTTTCATTCTTCTTCGTCCCATGTATGAGGACAGTGCCTACCGGATGAAGACGAGACTTGTTGGAACGGTATTGGGATGTATAATCCTTCATTTCCTGTTTTTACTGTTCGCGGGTACTGCCGGGCACTTTGTCCTGGCAGGTCTGATGGTAGTCGGTATGTATACGGAAATTCCGGGCACCTGGATTCATGCGACCTTTGTTACATGTTTCGCATTGACCATGACCACACTGGCGCTGCCCCAGAGTCTGGCCATGGAACTGCGCCTTCTCTATGTAGCGGCAGCGGTTGTGCTTGTTCTTCTGGTTAATCAGTTCTGTTTTCCCACAAGTCTGAAGAGTCAGTTTCGTTACAATATACAGATGATTTTCCATATGCACCATCTGTATGTGAGAATGCTGATGACCAGTCTGAAAAAGCCGGTATCCTTTGGAGATATCTGCGAAGCGCAGCTTCACTACCATCTGGTTAATGATCAGATAAAGGAATATATACCAAAAACGGGAAAAGAAGAGGAACAGACTTTTTTCAGAGAGATGATAGAAACTCTCTGGTATATGGTTTCCGAAGAAGAACAGATGCTGTTTCTGATAAACAGCGGAAGAATCAGTCTGCGCGAGATTACACAGATGGAGAATTATCTGGTGTATACGGATTATATTTTAAATGATATTCAGCAGATGATGCATATGAAACCGGAACAGCTGATACAGAAAAAGGAGCCGGTTCTGGGAAGATATAAACGTACAATGGAAGGTATTCCATGGCTGTCGCTTTTGATGGAACGGTATGGCAGACACGTTTCCCGATTGTATCAGACAGTGCTGCTGCATCAGCAGAAGACGGCAGCTATTGGTTCTGATCCCTCTCCTCATCAATGAGCCGGTTCAGTTTTTTGACTATTCGAATGTAATTTACCGTATCTTCCATTCCAAGTCTGCGGAATATTTTTTCATATCTGAGTATGGACTCCTGGTACTTCCGAAGGACAAGCTCTTTCCCCTTTTCTGTCATGGAGACGTAGACATACCGCTTGTCGGAAGAATCCGTCCGTTTTTGAACCAGACCTTTTTTTACCAGACTGTTTAGAATATTGGTTACACGGCTGGCAGACAGATTCAGTCTTCTGGCAATCTGGCCTGCCAGCACTTCTTCGTTGACAGACAGTAAGAAAAACAGAACATTTCCCTCGCCGTGCGCCTGATGAGACAGAAAGGTACCGGCCATTTTCTTTGCGCAAAGAATGCGCATCTGACAAAATTCTTCAGCCAATTCTTTATAATTCATGAGTTTATTCCTTTCGTTGCGATACTGCCAGTTGATTCGGACTAATGACATTTCAATATTTATATTATAAAAGTATTTGACATATAAGTAAAGAAGTAATAGAATAATTTCTTATAGAAATTATTACTAGAAACTAATAAGGGTACGAGGAAAGGATGGATACTGACAATATGTTCAAGTTACTCAGGTACATGAAGAAGAGAGACTGGATGCTGTTTCTTGGCAGTATTGTATTTATTGTGTGCCAGGTCTGGCTGGATTTAAAACTTCCGGATTATATGTCGGAAATTACCACTCTGGTGGAGACGGAAGGAAGCAGAATGAGCGAAGTGTTTGCGGCTGGCGGCTGGATGCTCCTGTGCTCCCTCGGCAGTATGGTCTGTTCCGTGGCAGTGGTTATTCTGTCGGCCAGAATGGCCTCCAATTATGGAAAAGAACTCAGGGAGCTTCAGTATAATCAGGTGGAGTCTTTTTCTATGGAAGAAATCAACCGTTTTTCCACCGCCAGCCTGATTACCCGGTCAACTAATGATATTACTCAGATTCAGATGTTTGTGGCCATGGGACTGGAGCTGCTGATTAAAGCACCGATTACCGGTGTATGGGCGGTAAGCAAGATTGCAGGCAAGGGAATCGAATGGTCTGTTGCCACGGCTGCGGCAGTGGTTATTCTGCTTTTGCTGATTTTTATTGTCATAAAATTTGCCATACCAAAATTCAGACGAATCCAGGGATTAACGGATAATATTAACCGGATTACCAGAGAACATCTGACCGGCCTGAGAGTGGTAAGAGCTTATAACGCGGAAGAATATCAGGAGGCGAAGTTTGCAAAAGCCAATGATGAGCTGACGGATAATAACAAATTTGCATTCCGGGTAATGGCGATTATGAATCCGGGCATGCAGATCATCATGAACGGACTGACACTGGCAATTTACTGGATCGGAGCAATTCTGATCAACCAGGCTGCGGGAATGGACAAAATTGCCATCTTCTCCAATATGGTTGTCTTTATTAACTATGCGGTTCAGGTTGTTATGGCCTTTATCTCACTGGCAATTATCCTGATGATGCTTCCCAGGGTTTCCGTTTCCGCTAACCGTATTCTGGAAGTAATTCTGACACAAGTGTCAGTCAGAGACGGACAGAAAACAGAGTCGCCCCGGGAGAAAAAAGGCGAGATTGAATTCAGAAATGTCAGTTTCCGGTATCCGGATGCGGGCGGATACGTTCTGAAAGATATCAGTTTTACTGCCCGCAGGGGAGAAACAGTGGCTTTTATCGGAGCCACCGGAAGCGGAAAAAGCACGCTGGTAAACCTGGCCCCCAGGTTTTATGACGCAACCGAAGGAGAGGTGCTGGTTGACGGTGTGAACGTGAAGGATTATACGCTGGAAGCCCTTCACAATAAGTTCGGATACGTTCCTCAGACAGCGGTTATGTTCTCCGGTACCGTAGAATCCAACGTGGCGTATGGAGATAATGGGGAAGGCGGGTACACCATGGATGATGTGAAAAAATCAGTTGCCATTGCTCAGGCGAAAGAATTTGTGGACAAGATGCCCGGAACCTACCAGGGGGCCATTGCCCAGGGCGGCACAAATCTGTCCGGCGGACAGAAGCAGCGTCTGTCCATTGCCAGAGCAGTGTGCAGAAGACCGGAATTCTATGTGTTCGATGACTCTTTTTCCGCACTGGACTATAAAACGGACCGTATTCTCCGTTCGGCACTAAAAAAAGAAACGGGATCTGCCACGACGCTTATTGTAGCGCAAAGGATAGGCACCATCATGGATGCGGATAAAATCATTGTGCTGGATGAAGGGAAAATTGCAGGAATGGGAACACACCGGGAGCTTATGGAAAACTGCAGCATTTATCAGGAAATCGCTTTATCACAGCTGTCAAAGGAGGAACTTGCATAAATGGAAAACAGAAGAAACAGGCGCGGTGAAAAGCCGAAGAACTTTAAAAAGACGATCAGGAGGCTTGTGGTATACTGCCGTTCTGAATGGTTTCTGGTTATCTTTGCTTTGTTTTGCGCCATTGCAGGAGCCATTTTAAATCTTCAGGGTCCGGGCCGTTTAAGCGATATTACAGATACGATTACTGCCGGTATGCAGTCGGGCATTGACATGGAAAAACTGACCAGAATGTTTATTACGCTGATCATCATATACGGATGCAGCATGGTCCTTACGTATCTGCAGGGCTTTGTCATGGCAACAGTTACACAGTCGCTGTCTCAGAGAATGAGAAAAAATGTATCAGAAAAGATCAATAAAGTTCCTATGGGATTTTTTAACAAGGTATCTTATGGCGATATTTTAAGCCGGGTAACCAATGACGTGGATCTGATCGGACAGACGCTGAATCAGAGTGTAGCAACATTGGTGTCGGCGGCCACGCTTTTTCTGGGAGCACTGCTTATGATGGTCATAACCAATATATGGATGGCGCTGGCGGCAGTTCTGACGACAATTATCGGATTTGTGCTGATGATTGTCATTGTGGGAAAATCTCAGAAATATTTCATGCTTCAGCAGCGAAATCTGGGAGCCATGAACGGTCACGTTGAGGAAGTTTATTCCGGTCATAACGTGGTTAAGGTTTATAATGGAGAGAAAAAAGCGAAAGAAGATTTTGACAGGATCAACGAAGCTCTGTGCGGCAGCGCATTTAAATCACAGATGCTCTCCGGAATGATGCGTCCCATTATGATGGCTATCGGAAATCTGGGATACGTGGTGGTCTGTATAACGGGAGCGGCGCTGGCTATCAACGGAAAGATTTCATTCGGTGTGATCGTGGCATTTATGCTTTATATCCGTCAGTTTACTCAGCCTCTGCAGCAGTTCGCCCAGGGAGCCACCAGCCTGCAGTCTGCGGCAGCAGCCAGTGAGCGTGTTTTTGAATTTCTGGATGCACCGGAGATGGAAGATGAAAGCGGAAAAACAAGAAAACTTACGGATGTAAAAGGAAAAGTGGAATTTAAGCATGTCCGTTTTGCCTACGATCCCCAGAAGGGTGATATCATCCATGACTTTTCTGCAACGGTGGAACCGGGACAGAAAATTGCCATCGTAGGACCTACGGGAGCCGGAAAAACCACCATGGTTAATCTGCTGATGCGTTTTTTTGAAATTAACGGAGGCTCTATTCTGATCGACGGAATTCCCACCAGCGAACTGACCAGGGAAAACGTCCATGATCTGTTCTGCATGGTTCTGCAGGATACCTGGATGTTTGAGGGAACTATCCGGGAAAATATCGTATACTGCAAAGAAGGCGTAACGGATGAGCAGGTGGAAAACGCATGCAGGGCCGTGGGACTTTATCACTTTATTCAGACGCTGCCTCAGGGGCTGGATACTCCCATTGGAGATGATTTAAGCCTGTCGGCAGGACAGAAACAGCAGATAACGATTGCCCGCGCCATGGTGGAGAACGCGCCTATGCTGATTCTGGATGAGGCTACCAGTTCCATCGACACCAGAACAGAGCTTATTATTCAGAGAGCCATGGATACTCTGATGAAGGGCAGGACTTCCTTTGTCATTGCACACCGTCTGTCCACTATCAAAAACGCGGATCTGATTCTGGTATTGAAAGACGGAGATATTATCGAAAGCGGCAGTCATAAGGAATTGATGAAAAAGGGCGGATTTTACGCGGATCTTTATAACAGTCAGTTTACGCAGGCGTCGTAAACAGTAAGAGAAGGAAAGAAGGTTACTAATGAAATCACTGGCGATAGAGAGACAATTTGGAAGCGGAGGACGTGAAATAGGGAAAAAAGTGGCACAGCAGGCAGGCATCCCTTATTACGATGGAGAGCTGATGGTGAAAGCGGCCAGATCCAGGGGAATTTCCCTGGATCTTCTGAAGGAATATGATGAACAGAAAACGGGAAGTATTTTGTATAATATCGCCCTGTTCGCCAATTATAATCAGGATTCCAGACAGAAAAAAATATACGCCTTGTTTTCAGAACTGCAAAGAACCATCAGGGAGCTGGAAATGCAGGGCCCGGCGGTGTTTATCGGAAGATGTTCCACGGAAATTTTTCATGATAATCCACGGGTCGTAAAGGGGTACATATATTCTTCCGACCGGGAGAAACGGTTAAAGAGGATTATGGATACGGAAGAAGTCGGTTCCAGAGAGGCGGAAAGGTTGATGGATAAAAAAGACCGCCAGAGAAGAGAGTATTTTAAATTCTGGACCGGCAAGAAGTGGGAGGACCGGAACAATTATGATCTGGAGCTGAACACTTCCGTGCTGAGTCCGGAAAAATGCGCGGATCTTCTGATAGAAGCAATGAAATAGTATTTATACGCGTTTTATGATACAATGGCTCCAAAGAAAATGAGAAGGAGAAGAGTCATGATTAAGATCATAGCTGCGGACATGGACGGAACCCTGCTGAATTCAAAGCACGCCATGTCTGATAACACATATGAAACTATTATCCGGGCGCAAAAGGCAGGCTTTCGTTTTATGATCGCCACAGGAAGAGATTATCCCGGAGCGCTGGGAGCGCTGGGCGGCCGTTCGCTGACCTGCGATTTTGTGACGGGGAGCGGTGCGGAGATACGGAACGCCAGCGGCAGACTTCTGCAGACTATCGCCATGAATCCCTCCTGTTTTCAGGAGATTTATGACTGTGCGGAAAGGTTCGGAGGACAGATCAGATTCTGTGCCAATGGAATTGATTATCTGATCTGTGATCCGGAGGCGATAGAAGACCGGCTGATTGCCGAATCCAGGATTTTTCTGGGAAATGGCACCGATGAAGAGATCCGGAATATGAAACTTTTTCGCCAGCAGATGGAACGGGTACGATGTATAGAAAGCCTGGAAGATATTCTGAGGCAGGATATTCCGGTTTATAAAATATTTATTGCCGCTCCGGACGGAGAAACGGCGGCAAAAATGAGAGAAGAGACAGCCAAGATTCCCTGTCTGGCAGTTGCCTCTTCTTTTTATAACAATGTGGAACTGACAGATGAAAAAGCGCAGAAGGGAACTGCCATCAGCAGTTATGTCCAATCCATCGGATGCAAAAAAGAGGAAGTACTGGTGCTGGGGGACAGCTTAAATGATCTTTCCATGTTTACGGAAGGATTTGGAGCGGCCGTTGCCATGAACAACGCAGAGCCGGTGATAAAGGAAGCGGCCGGTTATATCACGAAATCCAATGATGAGGACGGGGCTGCCTATGCGATTCGGCTTCTGATGGAAGGCCGGCTGGAACAGATAAAAAAAGTATAATTGCACTCCGTTTTTGGTAATATTATAATATTTCTGGTATTTTTTTGTTTTCTTGCTCACTTTTCCCAAGTGGCCGTCAGATGCTTGATTATTCAAAATTTCAGGCATATAATAATCCCGATGAAAAAAAGAAAGGAAGGGATTGTATGGGAATCGTTCCAATTCTCATTATCTTTCCGTTTCTGATTGCACTGTTGATTCCGCTGGTAGAAAAGCGAACCAGAGATATCACAGTTTATCTGGGAGCGGGAGGTGTAATGCTTCTGACGGCAGTTCTGCTGGTATCCTGGGCACAAAGCGGCACATGGGCCATCGAAATGTTTTATGAAACCGGTATTCTGGATCATGTTATGATGCTGGGAGAAATTTTCCTCATGTGTCTGATCGTTTTTATGAGTTTCCGGTATCGAAAATATCCGGTCGCTCTTCTGTCGGTGGTACAGACAGCGCTGGTTATATGGACAGAAAACCAGGCGGATATGAAAGAGGCGGCGCATATGCAGGCTGACGGACTGGCCATGGTGATGTGTCTGATTATTGCTGTGATAGGCGGATTTATCTGCATATATGCCGTAGGCTATATGAAGGGATACCATAAGCATCATAAGGAATGCAAAGACCGGAGCGGATTCTTTTTATCCATGCTCTTCGTGTTTCTGGGAGCCATGTTCGGTCTTGTACTGTCCGCGAATCTGATCTGGATGTATTTTTTCTGGGAAATTACCAGTGTGATTTCTTTTCTGCTGATTGGGTATACCAAAACGGAGGAAGCCATACATAACAGTTTTACCGCACTGTGGATGAATTTGCTGGGCGGTCTTGCTTTTGCTGCAGGCATCGCGGTTCTGGCTTTCCAGACGGGCAGCGTTCAGCTTTCTGATCTGGTGTCGGGAGGAAATACGATTGCCCTTGCCTGTCTGGCGGTGGCCGCGCTGACAAAATCGGCGCAGATGCCCTTTTCCGGCTGGCTTCTGGGAGCGATGGTGGCGCCTACGCCCTCCAGCGCGCTGCTGCACAGCGCCACTATGGTAAAAGCCGGCGTATATCTTCTGATTCGCATGGCTCCGGTCATGTCCGGTACCATGACAGGAACCATGGTTTCCATTATTGGCGGATTTACCTTTATTTCCGCCAGCATGATGGCCATTGCGCAGAGTGACGCGAAACGTGTGCTGGCCTTTTCAACGATTTCCAATCTGGGGCTGATCGTAGCCTGCGCCGGCATCGGTATGGATGAGACCGTGTGGGGAGCCATTTTCCTGATGATTTTCCATGCCGTAAGCAAGTCCATGCTTTTTCAGTCGGTGGGCGCCGTGGAGAACAGCATTGGATCCAGAAATATAGAGGATATGCACGGACTGATTCTGAAAATGCCGAAGCTGGCTTACGTTATGGGAATTGGAATTGCCGGCATGTACCTGGCTCCTTTCGGCATGCTGATTTCCAAATGGGTGGTTCTGCGGGCTTTCGTAGATTCCAGAAATATTCTGCTGGTGATTTTTCTGGCATTCGGAAGCGCCACCACCATGCTTTACTGGACCAAGTGGCTGTCCAAGCTGATTGCCCTGCATCGTTCCAGAGATAAGGTGGAAGATGTGACGAAGGCGGGGGAATATCTTTCCATGTATGTGCACGCGGCGCTCATGCTGCTTCTGTGCGTGCTGCTTCCGGTTATGGCTTCTCATGTGATCAATCCGATCACCGGTCATCTTTTCGGAGGCAATCATCCGGTGCTGTCCATGGGCGTACTGACAACCATGGCTATTATGCTGGTGTCAGTCATCGGCGTTCCGGCAATTATGTTCCTGGTTACCAGGAGAGCGAAGAAAGATTACGTTCCCATCTATATGAGCGGCATTAATGCCGGAGACAACCGTTATTTTATCAACAGCATGGGTGAGGAAGAGCATCTGTACATTACCAACTGGTATCTGCGCCATACCTTCGGCAGACGCAGGCTGATGAATCCGTCGCTGATTTTTTCCGCCGGATGGCTGATTGTGATGCTTTGTCTGATTATAGGAGGTGCGTTATGACTCAGGTGATTATGATTATTGCTTATCTGATCCTCGCGCCCCTTCTGGGAGGATTGCTGGACGGAGCGGACCGTGTGATCTCAGCCAGAATGCAGGGAAGAGTGGGACCGCCGCTGCTGCAGCCCTTCTATGACCTGAGAAAACTGTTCGCGAAGGAAATGCTGGCGGTTAACGCGGTGCAGCTGGTATTAAACCTCAGCTATCTCGTATTTCTTGCTATCGCGGGAGCCATGCTTTTCGGCGGAGCGGATATTCTGATGTGTCTGTTTATCCTGTCAACGGCGGATATGTTTCTTATTATGGCGGCATCCAGCGATTCCTCTCCCTATGCGTCCATGGGTGCCAACAGGGAAATGATTCAGATGATGGCCTATGAACCGCTGACGCTGATTATCGCCGTAGGATTTTATCTGGTATGCGGGTCCTTCAACGTAGGAGAGATCGCGTCGTCTCAGATCAGCGCAATCGGGCTGATGCCCGGTATGTTTGTGGGATTTCTGTTTATTTCCGCGGTGAAATTCAGAAAATCGCCCTTTGACCTCTCCACCAGCCACCATGCGCATCAGGAGATGGTAAAGGGACTGACGACGGAGATGGCGGGACCGACGTTCGCAGTCATGAATATTGCGGAATATTATGAGAACATACTGCTTCTCGGCATTATCGGATTGTTTATCGTGAACAGCAGCTGGTGGAGCCGGCCGCTGGCTGTAATCGTCTGTCTGGCAGCTTATTTTCTGGAGATTCTCTGGGATAATGTCAGCGCCCGTGTCAGCTGGAAAACCATGCTGAAGAGCTGCTGGCTGGTAACTCTGCTGGGCGGAGGCCTGAATCTTCTGATATTAATGCTGATTCGTTAGGAGGGGAATACAGATGAGTAGTAAAACAGTAAAATCTCCCTGGCTGCTCCACTATGACGGAAGCAGCTGCAATGGATGTGATATTGAGGTGCTGGCCTGTACCACCCCTGTGTATGACCTGGAACGTTTTGGAATCTTTAATACGGGAGATCCTTTCCAGGCGGATATTTTTCTGATTACCGGCGGTATCAATAGCCAGAGTGAGCAGGTGGTAAAGCAGATATACAGTCAGATGCCCAATCCGAAAGTTGTGGTGGCTGTGGGGATCTGTGCCTGCACCGGAGGAGTCTTTAAGGAATGTTACAATATAAAAGGCGGCGTTGATACGGTGATTCCGGTGGACGTCTATGTGCCGGGCTGCGCCGCGCGGCCGGAAGCCATCATAGACGGCGTGATAAAAGCGCTGGATATTCTGCGCGGAAAAGAGGAGAACTATCAGAAGCTGCCGGAAGAAGTGAAGAAAGGAGAAATGCCGGATGGATATGACAAATGAAATCAGGCCGGTTTCCATGGGGTCCTTTCTCTCGGAAGTGATCCGGTACAAGATGGAAGGCTACCGGCTCGTTCAGCTGTGCGCCTGCCGCGTAGAAGACGGATATGAAATGAGCTATTCGTTCGCGAAGGACTATCATATGGACACGCTGCGCCTGACAACGAAAACAGATGAGGAAATTTCCAGTATCACGCAGATCTATCCCTGCGCTTTCCTGCAGGAAAATGAGGCTGCGGAGCTGTTCGGCGTGCCGATCAGAAATATTGTCAACGATTATCACGACCGTCTCTATCGGATCGATGCGGAGACGCCGTTTAAGGAAAAGGGGTAACATATGGCGATGAGAAGTATTGTGCCCTTTGGACCGCAGCATCCGGTCCTGCCGGAACCGGTTCATCTGGATCTGGTTCTGGAGGATGAGACTGTTGTGGGAGCGATTCCAAGCATCGGATTCGTTCACAGAGGGCTGGAAAAACTGGTAGAAAAAAAGGATTTCAAACAGTATGTCTATATTGCGGAGCGTGTCTGCGGCATCTGCAGCTGCGGTCACGGCATGGGATACTGTGAAAGTGTGGAGCATGTGATGGATATTCAGGTGCCGGAGAGGGCTTCCTATCTCAGGACGATCTGGCTGGAAATGAGCCGGGTTCACAGTCATCTGCTCTGGCTGGGGCTGCTGGCGGATGCACTGGGGTTTGAGAGTCTGTTCATGCAGTCCTGGAGACTGCGGGAAAAAATCCTGGATATGTTTGATAAAACCACAGGGGGACGTGTTATCTTTTCTGTTAACTGTGTGGGAGGCGTTCTGAAGGATATGGATTCTTCCATGCTTCGGATGCTGGAGGATACCATCCGGGATATGGAAAAAGAATTAAAGCCCATAGCCCGTACCTTTCTGGAAGAGTATACGGTCTGCAAAAGGCTGAAGGGTCTGGGTGCGCTTTCCAAAGAGGACGCCATACTGGCCGGAGCAGTAGGCCCCATGCTGCGCGCCAGCGGTGTGGAATACGACGCCAGAAAACTGGGGTACGGCGCGTACAAAGATCTGGATGTGGAGCCGGTGACTGCAAAAGACGGTGATTCCTACGCCAGATGCCAGGTGAGAATAAAGGAAATTTTTCAGTCCTTCGCTCTGATCCGGCAGGCCATCGGGAAAATTCCGGAAGGCCCCATACAGGTTCCGGTAAAAGGCAATCCGGAAGGCGAATATTTTATGAGAATCGAGCAGCCAAGAGGGGAGGCCATCTATTACGTAAAAGGAAACGGCACCAAGTTTCTGGACCGGTTCCGCCTGAGGACTCCTACCACCAGCAATATTCCTCCCATGGTGGAAATGCTGAAAGGATGCCAGCTGGGGGATGTGCCCCTGCTGATTCTCACCATTGACCCGTGCATCAGCTGCACGGAACGGTAAGGAGGCTGCGGTTATGGGAAAAACAAAAATCTTTACCTTTGCCGGTACAGCGCTGAAAAATCTGTTTTCAAAACCGGCCACAAAGAATTATCCGGCACAGCCGGCTGTATTTACGGAGCGGATGCGGGGGCATGTGGTTCTCTCGGCGGAAAAGTGCATTGGATGCGGTCTCTGCGCCAGATCCTGTCCGCCGGGAGCGCTGCAGGTAAACCGAAAGGAAAACACCTGGAGCATCAACCGTTTCGACTGTGTGCAGTGCGGCAGCTGTGTCAATGCCTGTCCGAAAAAATGTCTGCAGATGCAGCCGGGATACACGCAGCCGGATATAGATAAGCATACGGAAACTTTCCAGATTCCGGAAAAAGCCAAGCCTGCAAAACCCGTGAAGGAAGAAAGCCATGCATGAGCTGTCTGTTACCAGCCATCTGCTGGATTACGTGCTTCAGGAGGCGAAAGAGCGGGGAGCTGTCCGCGTCCGGTCAATTTCGCTGAAAATTGGGCCTTTTTCCGGTCTTGTTCCGGAGTGCATTCAGGTGTATCTGGATGTGCTTTCCAAAGGCACCTGCGCCCAGGGAGTCATCCTTCAAAGCCAGATCAATCCGCTGAAGGTACTCTGCCGGGACTGCGGATGGGAAAGCGAGATTACGAGGGAGGATATCGCATGTCCCCGGTGCAGAAGCCTGAGATTAAAGCGTCTTTCCGGAAAAGAATGCTATATCGACCGTCTGGATATGGAGATTCCGGCAAAGGAGGAAAAAACGGATGGAAGTCAAAGTGTTTCATCAGGTTATGGAATGGAATCAGGATGTGAGCAGTCAAGTCAGAAGACTTCTGAAAGAAAAAAGGGTCTGTCTGATTAATGTGATGGGCAGTCCGGGATGCGGGAAGACCAGCCTGATAACTACATTAATTGAAAGATTTAAAGAAAAATATAAAATCGGAGTCATTGAGGGTGACATTGCGGGCCAGATCGACACGGAGCGGATCCTGCGGCTGGGAATCCCGGCGGTACAGCTGAATACCGACGGAGCCTGCCACATTGAAGCCATGAGCATTCAGAAGATGCTGGATCATTTTGATCTGGAAGCGCTGGATCTTCTTTTTGTGGAAAATGTAGGGAATCTGGTATGCCCTGCGGAATTTGATATCGGAGAGAATTTCCGGATCACGATTCTGAGCATTCCGGAAGGGGATGATAAAGTGGCAAAATATCCTCTTATGTTTACGGACACGGATTGTCTGGTATTAAATAAGGGGGATATGCTTCCCTATTTTGATTTCGATGTGAGGCGGGCCGCGGAAGATTACCGGAAGGTGAATCCGGATGCCCCCTGGTTTCTGGTGAGCAGCAGAACAGGGGAGGGCATTGAGAAGCTGTCGGAGCATCTCCTCTCAAAAACTGAGGAAGAACTGGTATGAAAAAGGCAAAACACTGGAGAATAACAGTATCCGGCATTGTGCAGGGGGTGGGGTTCCGCCCCTTTCTTCACCGACTGGCGGGAAAATGCCGGGTAACCGGATGGGTACGGAACACCTCTTTTGGAGTTGAACTGGAGCTTACCGGGAATACTTCCGGTCTGGAGCGTTTCCGTGAATCAATACAGGATCAGGCTCCGCCTCTGGCCAGGATAGATGAAGTAAAAACAGTAAGACTGCCGGAATGTCTGCCTTACCGGGAATTCCGGATCCTGGACAGCAGCGGGGGAACGCATGATACGCTGATTTCTCCTGACATTGCCGTATGCCGGGACTGCCTGCGGGAACTGAAAGATCCCTCAGACCGCCGGTACCAATATCCTTTTATCAATTGTACCAGCTGCGGCCCCCGCTACACGATTATCCGGGATATTCCATATGACAGAAAAAACACATCCATGAGAGAGTTCCCCATGTGTGCTGCCTGTAAAGAGGAATACGAAAATATTGAGAACCGCCGGTATCATGCTCAGCCGGACTGCTGCAGTGTCTGCGGACCGCAGGTGTATTTCTGTGACGCAAAGGGCAAAAGAAGCAAAGAAGGGGATCCTTTTTTGGCGGCGCAGCAGGCGCTGGCGGAAGGAAAAATACTTGCTGTGATGGGAACCGGCGGCATTCATCTGCTCTGTAATGTCAGGAATGAGGCCGCTGTAAAAAGGCTGAGGGAAAGAAAAGAGAGGGAAGGAAAACCGATGGCGGTGATGTGCCGGGATATCGGGGCGGCACGAAAATTCTGCGAAATAAACCCGGCGGAAGAAAAACTGCTGCTCAGTCCGGCGCATCCCATTGTGCTGCTGGAAAAAGAAAAGCCCGATGAGTGGATGGAAATCAGTTCCAACAGCCGCCTGGGCGTCATGTTGCCTTATACTCCCATCCATGTGCTTTTGATGGACGGAAGTTTCGGGGGCCCGGAGGCAGCGGTCTGCACCAGCGCCAATGTATCCGGCTGCCCGGTGCTGACGGATCCGGATGAGGCTGTAAAAGCTCTCCGGGGGATTGCCGATGTCTATCTGCTCCATAACCGCAGGATCGAAAACCGCTGTGATGATTCGCTGGTCATGGAGTGGGAAGAACGTCCCTTTTTCTTTCGGAGAAGCAGGGGATATGCTCCAGCTCCTGTGAGCATATCTTTCGACGGCAGCGGAATTCTGGCTCTGGGGGCGGAGCAGAAAGCTTCCTTTGCCATGGGCAAAGGTCATCAGGCATTCTTAAGTCCCCACATCGGCGATCTGAAAAATCTGGAGACCATGGAACATTACAGGAAAACCATGGAAACCTACCGCAGACTTTTTGAAACGGCGTGGGATACGGCAGTCTGCGATCTGCATCCGGATTATATTTCCACCGTCTATGGAAGGTCTCTGGCAGAGGAATCTGGTATTTTGCTGCTTCAGGTTCAGCATCACTGGGCCCATATGGCTTCCTGCATGGCGGATAATCAGATGGAAGGACCGGCCTTCGGTATTATCTGGGACGGCACAGGGCTGGGAACCGATGGAACCGTCTGGGGAGGAGAATTTTTACAGGGAGATTTTGAAAGCTTCAGCCGGATGGGGGCCGTACGTCCTGCAGTGCTGATTGGCGGCGATGCAGCTGTTGAAGAAATCGGAAGACTGGGTCTTGCCCTTCTGCTGGACGCTGGCCTGTCCGCGGAATTTTCCCGGCTTCCGGATCAGAAAAAGATGCTGCTGGAACAGCTTTTTTGCTCCGGGGTATCCTGCGTGAAAGCCAGCAGCGTGGGAAGGCTTTTCGACGGAGTTTATACGCTGCTGACGGGAAGAACCCGTGTTTCCTATGAAGGGGAAGGCGCAGTGCTGCTGGAAGCCATGGCGCGTCAGGATACTGCGTGCAGAACTTATCCTCTTTCTTTCTATGAGGAAGAGGGAATCCGATGGCTGGACACCCGGCCGCTTGTGGGTGATATCACGGATGATCTGAAAAAAGGATACCCGGCGGAGGAAATTGCCGGAGGGTTTATGGACTGGCTGTGCCGGGGCGCCCTCTCTCAGTGCCGGGAGCTTAACAGGGAAAGACTTCCCGTGGCGCTGTCCGGAGGAGTTTTTCAAAACCGGTGGATTTTGGAGCGTTTAAGCAGACTGTTGAAAGCAGACGGTTTTCAGGTCATGATTCACCGTCAGACAGCTGCAAATGATGAGGGCATCTGTCTGGGACAGATGGCCATAGCGCAAAGGAGGAGACAGTAAATGTGTCTTGCAGTTACATTAAAAATACAAACAGTGGAAGGAAATACAGCGGTGGGAGAGTCCGGCGGCATGACGCAGAAGATCCGGGTGGATTTCATACCGGACGTCCGCCCGGGGGATTATGTGATGGTACACGCGGGATTTGCCATTCAGAAGATGAGCGAGGAGGAAGCCAGGGAAAACCTTCGTCTCCTGGAGGAAATCAGAGATGTTGTATGAGGGGAAATTTAAGAATCCCGATCAGGCCGGAAAAATTCTGGAGCATATCAGACAGCTGGCCTGCGGTCTGCCTCAGGTACGTCTGATGGAGATATGCGGAACGCATACCATGGCCATCGCCCGTTTCGGAATCCGCAGCCTGATGCCGGAAAATGTGAAGCTGCTGTCAGGCCCCGGCTGTCCCGTCTGTGTAACGCCCCAGGGAGTGATTGATGATGTCCTGAAGCTTTCCGGCATTTCCGGCATAACCATTGTCAGCTACGGAGATCTGATACGGGTTCCCGGCAGCCATAAGGGGGATACGCTGATGAAGAGGAAAGCTTCAGGGGACGATATCCGGGTGGTCTATTCTCCCATGGAAGCTGTGGAATATGCCAGAGAGCATGAAGACAGACAGGTGGTTTTTCTGGGGGTAGGATTTGAGACCACGGCTCCGGGAACCGCTGCCTGTATTCTGGAAGCGGACAGACTGGGTCTGACGAATTTTTCCGTACTCTGTCTTCTGAAACAGACCTTTCCCGCCCTGCGCCTGCTGATAGAAGATCCTGATTTTCATGTAGATGGATTTTTATGTCCCGGTCATGTGGCAGCTATTACCGGCTGGGAAGCGTTTTCCTTTCTTCCCGGAGAGTATGATTTTCCTGCTGTGGTCGGCGGCTTTGAAGCGGGGGATATGCTGGTTTCCATTGAATGGCTTCTGTCCATGGTGAAAGAAAAAAAACCGGAACTGAAGAATGAATATCTTCGTCTTGTTCACCGGGAGGGAAATTGTACCGCGTTGTCCTGCGTGCATAAAGTTTTTGAATCAGCGGACAGTCAGTGGCGGGGACTGGGAATGGTTCCCATGGGAGGGTATCGGATTCGCGATGCCTACGCCTCATTTGACGCGGCCAGAAAGTTTTCTCTTTCCCTGGACAGCGGGACGGAACCTCAGGGATGCCGCTGCGGTCAGATCATCCGGGGGATGCTGGATCCGGATCAGTGTCCTCTTTTCGGCAAAATCTGCACGCCTTCTGATCCGGTAGGGCCCTGTATGGTATCCGGTGAAGGAGCCTGCGCGGCAGCGTGGCACTATGAAAACGAAGGGAAGGAGTTTTGACTGATGGAAGAGATCATTACCCTGGACTACGGCAGCGGCGGCCAGAAAACCGCAGAGCTGATTGAAAAACTGTTGCTTCCTGCCTTTGACAATGAGGCTCTGGCCCGGATGGGGGATGGGGCGGTTCTTCCGGAATTTTCCGGAAGTCCTGTGTTCTCTACAGACAGTTTTGTGGTCAGCCCCTGGAAATTTCCGGGAGGAGATATCGGAAAGCTGTGTGTCTGCGGAACGGTAAATGATGTATCCATGGCTGGTGGTATTCCGGTATGGATGAGTTTGTCTCTGATCCTGGAAGAAGGTTTTTTAATAGACGATCTAAAAGAAATTATCCGTTCTGCCGCTGATACGGCAAAAAAAGCCGGCGTGCAGATTGTCACCGGTGATACGAAGGTGGTGGAACGGGGAAAAGGAGACGGGATCTATATTAATACGGCCGGAATAGGAAAGCAAAGAGCGTCCGGTCTTGGCAGGGAAGCGATCCGTCCCGGAGATGTTGTGCTGATCAGCGGACCGGTAGGAAATCACGGCGCCGCGGTCATGATGGCAAGAGCTGGAATCGCGCAGGAAGGCGGCCCCGTATCGGACTGCGGACTTCTCCAGCGTCTGGCAGGAAAAGTGCTGGATGCAGGCGGCGTTCGGATACTGCGGGATCCCACCCGGGGCGGTCTGGCTACCACATTGAACGAATTTACGGAACACGCGCCCTTTTCTATCAGCCTTTCTGAAAGACAGATTCCGGTGGAAGAATCCGTTCGGGCATCCTGCGAACTGCTGGGTCTGGACCCGTTGTACTGCGCCTGTGAGGGACGGATGATCGTTGTGGCCGATTCCGGAAAGGCGGATGAAATCCTGCAGATCATGAGAGAGACCGAAGAAGGAAAAAATGCCGCTCAAATAGGTCTCGTGGAAGAGGAAAATCCCGGTAAAGTAATACTTCACACGGCTCTGGGCGGCAGAAGAGCGCTGAGAAAGCTGACCGGTATGATGCTCCCCAGGATTTGTTAAAAGTGAAACATCGCCGCGTTTTTTGAAATTTATATCCCCTGCGGGGGCTTGCGGTGAAAATGACGGAATGATAAAATTTGTGCAGTTCATCAGTTGAGAAAAATACAGGAGGATAAGGATGAAAGGCACAAAAAGAATCACGGCACTGCTGCTTTGCCTGTGTATGACCGTAGCGCTGCTGTCGGGATGTCAAAAGACGGCCGGGGATGGCCAGGAAACGGATACATCTGCGTCTGACGGCAGAAAGAGTCTGGTTATTGGAACGGGACAAAGCTGCGGAACGCTGGATCCCCTGCAGAGTTATGACGGATGGTATGCGGTGCGTTTTGGATATGGTCAGACGCTGACAAAACTGAATGATGATTTTTCAGTGTCCGGCTGGCTGGCAGAAGACAACTATACAGTAAATGAGGATCATACCGTCTGGACCTTTACCATCAAAGAGGGAATCACCTTTTCCAATGGAACAGAACTGACTGCGGATATGGCAAAGGCTTCCCTGGAAAATGTATACGCAAACGGGACGAGAGGAGAGGAATATTTTACGCCGGCATCTATCGAAGCGGATGGGCAGACACTGACCATTACGACGGAAATTCCGGAACCGATTCTTCCCAATAAGCTTGCGGATCCTTATTTTACTATCATCGATACAACAGCGGATATGTCAGACATAGCGGAGAAAGGCCCCATCGGGACAGGCCCCTTTGTGATAGATTCCTTTGACCCGGTAACCAAGGAAACCGTTGTGGTAAAGAATGAGAATTACTGGGGCGGGGAGGTGTTGATGGATCAGATTACTTTTGTGTATACGGAAGACCAGTCAACACTGACGATGGGACTGCAGTCCGGGGATTTTGATGCAGTATACAATATCAGCATGACCAACATCGCTGAATTTGACAATAATGACAGTTATCATATCGTCAGAACAGCCAGCGGACGAACCACCCACGGTTTTATGAATCAGAACGGCCTACTGAAAGATGAGACGCTCCGGCAGGCTATTATGCGATATCTCAATAAAGAATCATATTGTGAAAATCTGCTCAACGGCGAGTATGTGGTGGGGAAAACACTGTTAACTTCCGCGTCTGCCTACGGGTATGAGGAACTGACCGACATCAATGCATACGATCCCCAGAGCGCCGTCCGGCTTTTGGATGAGGCGGGATATGAAGACATAGACGGCGACGGATACCGGGAGACGCCGGAAGGGGAAAAGATTAATCTGAGGTTTGTGTATTATACGGGAAGACCGGAACAGCAGGTTGTTGTGGAAGCGGCCCAGATGGAACTGGCCAAACTGGGGATTCAGGTTACGCCGGAAGTGCATGATACGCAGACAGTCATCGATATGCTGGCCAGCGGCGACTACGATCTGCTTTGCATGAGTATTAACGCGCTGAACTGCGGAGACCCGGAAAATCATATGACTACCTATTTTAAGACAGGCGGAAGCTACAATTCCTTTGGCTATTCCAGCACGGAATTTGACGCGGTTATGGATGAACTGGCGGTAACGGCGGATCCTGATCAGAGAACAGAACTTGTAAAAGAAGCAGAGCAGATTTTGATGGATGACAGCGTATGCATTTATTTCTGTTATCCCGTTATGAATTTTGTAACACAGAGCAATGTGAGCGGAATTACAAGTACGCCGGCAGATTTTTACTGGGTAAGTGAGGATACGGATATTCTTTCATAAATGCAGTTGAAGAGCAGCTGTATACCGGATGTATTCCGGCGTACATCTGCTCTTTTTTTCGTTGACTTTCGTTCCTTTGGTTGTTATTATAATAATTGCATGCTAAAACAGATACAGAAAGTACAGAGGAGAGGATGAAGAGACAATGAGCAGTAACGAAAAACAGAACAGGGCTTTCCAGGAAATGCTGAAACCTGCTTTAAAACGGCTGCAGGGGAGGTCGGCAGAAAAAATTGCGGAAAATACAGGGATTTTCTATGACAGTACCCGGAAAATGTTTCATCTGAAAAGCCTGGGGCAGAACATTTACATTCAATATCCGCAATATAATATAGTCCCGCAGTTAAATGAATGGCATCATCTGCTGATTCTGCATTACATGGATCTGGCGGACAAAACGCCGCCGACAGGGCAGCTGATGAGTTTTGGCGAGCTGCCGGATGGAATGGCACGGGGCGGGGGATTTGACCGGCAAAGTGAAGAAATACTGAGCCGTCAGCTGGGAAACGGTGAGGATGGCCGTATCAGGAAGGCCTGTGAGGTTCTTGGCGCAAAGATCCTTTCCTCCAATGCTGATTTATGTGCGGTGTTTTATCTCTTTCCTTTTTATCCGATTACGCTGAAGATATGGTATGGAGACGAGGAAATTCCGGGAAGCGGAAGACTGTTTCCGGACAGAAGCGCAGGCCGTTTTCTTTCTGTGGAGGACGCGGTAACGGCAGGAACTCTGCTTCTGGAAAGTCTTCTGCGGGAATATAAACAACCTGGAAAAGGAAGGTAACGACAGGTGTGAGGAGATAAAACGGTTTCTGATGTCCCGCTTAAATGGTGTGTATAGAAGGTTAATTGAAAATTTAAATGCAACATAGTCTGTTGCACTTAGAATTATATGGGATAAGAGCCATGGGGTTGCATCTGTAACTTCATGGTTCCTTTTTATGCCACTTTCCGGTATAGTGGTTTCTGTTCTGCCTTCGGATTGGAGGTACCTATGAACAAGAAACACCTTACCTATGATGACAGACTGGCGATTCAGGCAGGGCTCCAGAAGGGGCTTAAGGTGGCCCAGATCGCTAAAAACATCGGCAAAGACCGTGCGACCATCGGCAGGGAGATTAAAGCCCACAGAAGGCTGGTCACAACCTCAGGCGGCAACAACTGCATCCACCATAAGAACTGTACCAGAATCCCAGACTGCCGCCCAGGCTGCCACCGTGGAAAGCGCCAGTGTCAGACTGCCTGCGGAGGATGCCAGAAGGGCTGCACAGAATATCAGGAGGAGTTCTGTTCTGATTATGAGAGATCCCCTTTTGTCTGCAATCCCTGTGGCCACCGGCTCCGCTGCCGGCTGCGCCGTATGCTCTATGATGCAAAGTACGC
>JBMNRA010000022.1:0-39987 GCA_050944415.1 Ruminococcus sp. | reverse complement strand
GAGTGATTTAAAAATCATACTTGTAAGTATATGGATTGTTTTAGTATTTATTTTAAAAATAAAATGGAGTTAGTAAAAGAGTATGAAGATTTTTACGAATTATGACAAGAATAATCAAAATATTACGGGGGACTTAAGCAGCCCGTCAACCGCCTGCTCAGCTTCATGGGAAGGCAGGTGTGCTTATCCTGTTAAAATAATCATCGGAGCGGATATTGTCCCTACAGAGAGCAATTTTGAATCATTCAGAAAGGGTGATGTAGAGCACCTAATCGGTGAGGAGTTACAGGAAAAACTGGATAAAGCTGACTTCATCATATTCAATCTGGAAGTTCCCCTTACGGACAAAGAAGAACCCATTATAAAAAATGGACCAAATCTGATTGCCCCGACATACACAATGCCGGGCATTCAGGGTATCAATAGTGATTTTTTTACGCTAGCCAATAACCACATCCTTGACCAGGGCAGTGAGGGGATGACTTCAACCATAAAGCTGCTGGATCAGGCCGGGATCGCACATGCCGGAGCCGGAAGCAACCTGGCTGAAGCAAGAAAGCCTCATATTGTTGAAATTGCAGATATTAGGGTGGGAATCTATTGCTGCGCTGAGCATGAATTCTCTATTGCGACAGAAACAACGGCCGGTGCGAATCCATTTGATCCACTGGAGAGCTTGGATCATGTATTGGAACTGAAAAGCCAGTGCGATTATGTGATCGTTCTTTATCATGGAGGAAAGGAGCATTATCGGTATCCCTCGCCACAGCTCCAAAAGGTATGCCGGAAGCTTGTGGAAAAAGGTACTGACCTAGTTGTATGTCAGCACAGCCACTGCATAGGAAGTAAAGAAGAGTGGAAAAATGGCACGATTGTTTACGGACAGGGAAATTTTCTTTTCGATCATAGTGAAAGTGAATATTGGCAGACAAGTTTGCTGATAGAGGTTGAGCTGGAGAAAGTTGCTGACAAATTACAGGCCAGGTACCATTTCTATCCACTTCAGAAGAACAAAGAGACGGTCCGTCTGGCACATGGAGAAATGGCAATACAGATAATGACTGACTTTCAGGAACGTTCTGCTGCTATAACAAAAACTAAGTATGTACAGGAACAATATCAGTCATTTGCAGAAGAGATGCTTATGGATTACCTTGCGACATTTTTCGGATCTTCTGCTAGGAATCCAATATTCAGAGTACTCAACAAATTTTCGAGGCATCGATTGCTCAGATGGAGGATGAACAGGAGATACCGAAACCAGGAAAAGCTTGCGCTTCGGAATTGTATTGAGTGCGAAGCGCATCGGGAACTGTTACTAAGAGGATTGGTAGGTGATGAAAGATGAATTCTGTGGCGGTAATTTGTGCATATTTTGGAAAACTTCCTAGCTGTTATGGTGTATGGCAGCGATCATGTGAATATAATCCTTCAATTGATTTTCTACTATTTACAGATCAGAAAGTACCAGAGCATCCACAGAATATTCATGTGATTGCGATGGATTTTGAGGATATAAAGGCTCTTGTAGACAGAAAAATGGGCTGCCATGTGGCTTTGGAATATCCATATAAGCTGTGTGATTTGAAACCTATGTATGGAGTTATCTTTGAAGATTACATAAAGTATTATGATTACTGGGGCCATTGCGACATGGATATGGTATTTGGCGACATTCGTTCTTTTTTCGATAGGTATGAGTTGGAGAAATACGATAAGTTTCTGGATTTAGGTCATTTAAGCCTTTATAGAAACACGGTGGAAAACAACTATCGTTTTAAATGCGATGGAAGTCAATGCGGTTCGTGGGAAAACGTTGTGAATGAATCAAAGGGCCATGCATTTGATGAGCGCAATGGAATCTATCAAATATATAAAAGCAATGGCTTTTCCGTGTTCGACAAGAGAATTTATGCGGATATTGCAATCATTTATAAAAGATTTCGTTGTGCGCTTGAAGATGTAAATTATGATCAGCAGATATTCTATTGGGAAAGAGGAAAAACGTTTCGAGATTATTGGGTGAACGGAGAGAGAAAATCAGAAGAATTTATATATATTCATTTCAAAAAACGTGATTTTAAGACTCCGGATTTTCTACCGGAAAAAAGTACAATGTTTTACATTGGGCCGAACGGATTTACTGAGAAGCAAGGAGAGACAAATGTAGATATTGTTGCACAGGTAAACCCTTTTAAAGGATCTTTGCACGAAAAGTTAGAATTGATATACTTTAAGTTTTCCTTCTATAAAAACAGAATATTCGATAGGATCAAGGATGGAGGCGCATCAAATGGAAAATAAAGATGTTGTCCAAAAGACCGCTTCTGCCACAAGATGGTCTACGATTACAGAGGTTGTCGCAAAGCTGATTTCACCGATAACCAACATGATCCTGGCAAGGTTGTTGACACCAGAGGCATTTGGTGTGGTGGCCACTATTAACATGGTGGTTAGCTTTGTAGAGATGTTCACAGATGCAGGATTCCAGAAATATATCATTCAGCATGTATTTGCAAGCGAAGAGGAACTGGATAAAGATACAACTGTTGCATTCTGGACAAACCTGGGGATTTCCGTTCTGGGATGGTTGATTATTGCAATTTTTGGCGAAGATATTGCAGATCTGGTTGGCAACCCCGGTTTAGGTAACGTAATTACAGTAGCAGCTGCATCTCTACCGTTGACATCTTTTTCCAGCATACAGATGGCAAGGTACAAAAGATCATTTGATTTTAAGACGTTGTTTTATGTACGTTTGATTGCTGTTTGTGTTCCTCTAGTTGTCACTGTTCCGGCGGCTATTATTACAAGAAGTTATTGGGCCTTAGTTATCGGAACAATTGCAGGAAATTTGGCAAATTCAATTGTTTTGACGGCTCGTTCCCAGTGGAAGCCGAACTTTTATTTCAGTTTTGCTAGATTGAAAAAAATGTTTATGTACAGCTGTTGGGTATTGTTGGAATCTATATCTGTCTGGCTGACATCATACATTGGTACATTTATTGTTGGAAGATATCTTTCTACCTATTATCTGGGATTATACAAAACATCCATGACAACAACAAACCAGATAATCAGTCTGATTACAGCTTCCACATCAGCTCCATTGTTTACAGCGTTATCAAAATTGCAGAACAATGACAAGGAGTTTAAAGAAGTATATTTTAAATATATCCAGGCGATAAGTGTTTTTGTGGTTCCTTTGGGGATTGGGATGTTCTTGTATAAGGATTTACTCACTCTGATTTTGCTTGGAGATCAATGGGGAGAGACAGCTGATTTTATTGGTCTCTGGTCACTGATGAGTGTTGTGTGCCTGATCTGGGGAACTTATTGCAGCGGTGTCTACAATGCGAAAGGAAAACCGATCCTTTCCTTTATTGCGCAGATGCTACATTTGGTTGTACTGGTACCAGTGCTTATCTTCAGCTCTCAAAGAGGATTTACAACACTGTATATTTCTAGGTCTCTTGTACGGTTAGAGTTCGTTTTGGTTCAGATGATTATTATGAAAGTTTTTTTCGGATTTTTTCCTTGGAAACTAATAGTCAAGACATTGCCGGCATTTGCCGGGTCAGCGGTAATGGTAATAGTATCCCTGCTCTTACAGCAAGTTTCCACATCCATTCTCTGGCAGATTCTTTCTATTGTTATTTGTATTTTTGTATATTTCGGAACCATGCGGGTACTGTTTAAAGATGTGCTGTCTAACGCATTTAGTACCCTTGGGTTCGATCTGATGAAAATGTTTATGATGTTAAAGAAGAAAATTAAGAAGGAAGGTTAAAATAGAAAATGAACCCGAATGATAAACGCGTAGATACAAACACAACACTGATATGGAACAGATTCTCAAGCTGGTAAAGGAACTGGAAGATACGCTGCGCCGTCTGGGATGTCATGTAGTTCGGACTGAAGGGGTGCGCACTCCGGTGATTGCCTTTTCTTCTGACCGGTATTCTGCGGAAGATATTGGCGATATGCTTTACGGCAGCTTTGATATTATCTGCCGGACAGGTCTTCACTGTGCGCCGCTGATCTTTCCTTATCTTCAAATGCCGCCGGAGGGGACGGTACGGTTCAGTCTTTCACGTTTTACATCGGAGGAGGAGACGGAGGAGGTAAAGGAAGCGTTGGAGGCGATATTTGCATGAGAGAAGATGTGATTTGTAAAAAAGCGGAAAACTGTTTTGCCAATGCAGAGTCTTTTATCTATACACTGCCGGGGAAAATTGATGAGGATTTTCTTTGCCGGCTGGCTCGTCTGGGACGGCTGGAAGTAAAACGGAATTTCAGAAGGCCTTTCTTTTCCATGGAGACGGAGAGAGGGGTCAGGCTGAAAGGCATTCTAAATGAAAATGTGCTGAAAGCAGGATTTATCCCGGAGAAGTGGCAGGAGCAGAAGAATTGGCTCGAGAGGGAGCTGGAAGGGATTCTGAGAAAAAGATAAGGAGCGGAAGGTATGGAGAAAAGGGGCAGGATATGCAGGAGGACCCAAAGTGTCTGTCCAGTCTGTCTGAAAGTGATACCGGCAGAAAATGTTCGGTATGGAACGAGAGTTTATATGGAAAAAATGTGTCCGGAGCACGGATTTTTTAAAACTCTGATCTGGAACGGACCGCCGGATTATGAGAGCTGGCAGCAGGATAAAAGGGAGGAATCGCCGGTGAATCCGGAAAAGGAAGTCAAAAGGGGCTGTCCCTATGACTGCGGTCTTTGCCCCAACCATCGTCAGAAGACCTGCTGCGTCCTGCTGGAGGTAACGGGACGCTGCAACCTGGAATGTCCCATCTGTTTTGCTTCATCGGGGAAGAAAGCGAAAAAAGATCCGGATCTTTCTGTCATTGAGAGATGGTATGATATGCTGATGGAAAAAGGAGGACCTTTTAACATCCAGCTCTCAGGGGGAGAGCCTTCTCTGCGGGACGATATTCCCCGGATGATCCGGATGGGAAGGGAGAAAGGTTTTACCTTTTTTCAGCTCAATTCTAACGGGATCCGGATTGCCGAAGACAGGGATTACGTAAGACGGTTGGCAGAGGCTGGCCTGAACTGTGTATTTCTTCAGTTTGATGGATTTAAAGAAACGACTTATCGGCAGTTAAGAGGAAGAATGCTGCTGGAAGAAAAGAAGAAAGCCATTGCGGCATGTGGGGAAGCTGGGATCGGTGTGGTGCTGGTTCCCACGCTGGCATACGGCGTCAACACAGAGGAGATAGGGGATATTCTTGCGTTTGCCCTTGACCGGATGCCCGTGGTAAGGGGCGTGCATTTTCAGCCTCTCAGCTATTTTGGACGCTATGAGGGCATGAGACAGGAAAAAAGGTATACCCTGCCGGATCTGCTTCGGGATATTGAGAGACAGACGCAGGGAAGGATGAAGGTATCGGATTTTCGACCGGGCAATGCGGAAAATCCTTACTGTTCCTTCAGCGGGAACTTTATCCGGATGGAGGATAAAAGTCTTCGTCCCTGGAATGGGGGCGGCAGCTGCGGATGCGGCAGCAAAAAGCAGGCAGGGAAAGGGGCATCTGCGCAGGCGCGGAAATTCGTAGCCAGACGCTGGTCCGCCGGAAGACCGGCGGTGAAACATTTGCAGCCCGGCAATAGCTGCTGCTGCGCGGATTCACTGGATGATTTTCTGGAGCGGGTCAACAGCCAGTCCCTTGCTGTTTCCTGTATGACTTTTATGGATGCCTGGAATCTGGATCTGGACCGGCTGAAGGAATGTTATATCCACGAGGTGGAACAGAAGGAAGGGCGAAGCCTGATTCCCTTCTGCGCCTATAATCTGACGGCGGAAGACGGGAGAACCTTATACAGGGGGGAAAAAGATGAAAGCAGCGCTGGATCAATGGATCAGAAAAAAGCACGGAATCGGCGGAGCGGCTGATCTGAAAAAATGGCAGAGTGGAAAGATAAAAGAACTGATAAAATATGTCTGTGAAAAGAGCACGTTTTACCGGAAACATCTGGCAGGCTGCAAAATACCGGAAACTGAGGCGGAGTTTGGCCGTTTGCCCATGATGTCTGAAAACAATCTATGCGAAGAAGGACTGAAAATGCTCTGCGTTTCCCAGGGGGAGATAAAGCGGGCAGTGACCCTGCATACTTCCGGCACCGGCGGCAGGCCCAAGAGACTGTATTTTACGCAAGAAGATCTGGAACTGACCGTGGATTTCTTCTGCTGCGGGATGAGAGAAGTGGTGGAAGAAGGAGACAGGGCAGTGGTGTTCCTGCCCTGTCTTCGGGAGGATTCTGTGGGAAATCTTCTGCTGAAAAGCCTGGACCGGATGAAAGTCACAGGATACGGCCCGGGGCCGGTGGAGAATCCCGGTCTTGCCGTCAGGATGCTGCAGGCGGAAAAAGCGGATGCTTTTGTGGGAACGCCCTTACAGGCATTAGCGCTGGCGGAACACGCGAAAGCGGGTAAGGCATCTTTGATGCTTAAAAGGATTCTGGTCAGCACCGATTATCTGGCGGACAGTGTAAGAAAAAGAATCGAACAGGGACTGGGCTGTCAGGTATTCAATCATTTTGGAATCACGGAGGCAGGACTGGGCTGCGCTGTTGAATGCCAATGTCATAATGGAATGCATATACGGGAAAATGACCTTCTTGTGGAAGTGATTGATCCTGTATCCGGCAGGATTCTTCCGAATGGAAAGAGAGGGGAAATGGTTCTGACCACTCTGACAAGGAAGGGAATGCCTTTGATCCGTTACCGTACAGGAGATTATTGTATAATGGAGCGGAAACCCTGCAGATGTGGCAGTTACCTGGCCAGGATTGTAAAAACAGAAGGAAGAATAAAAGACAGGCTGAAAGAAGGCAAAGATGAGATTTCCATGGCGCTTATGGATGAAATTCTCTTTTCCATAGACGGATTGATAGATTACGGTGTAAAATATCAGGAGAATGAGAAAATACTTGAAGTGCATATGGTTTTCTTTCAGAAAGAAGGCGGAAAAGCTGTTCTGGGAGAAAAGATGCTGCGGCGAATGCTGGCAAAAAGAGGATTTTCAGATCAGGCTTGCCGCCTTCAGGTTACCTGGGAAGAAACGGAAAGCTGGAATCCTCAGTATGAAGGAAAGCGGCTGATAAGAAGAGTAGGATGAAGATAATTTTAATGCGCCACGGGGAGATTGCGAAACCTGATCATGTGAAACGCTTTATCGGGCAGAGTGATTATCCCATGACAGAAAGAGGCAAAGCGGATGTAAGAAAAAAGTTGAAAAGACTGAAAGAAAAGTATCCGACTGTTTCAAAAATCTGCTGCAGTGACCTGCAAAGGTGTATTCAGACGGCAAAAATAGCGGCGGAAATATATGGAAAGAATTTTAAAGCGGATGCGTTCCTGCGGGAAATCAGTCTGGGTTCCTGGGAAGGGCAGATCATGGATGAAGTCAGGAAAAACTTTCCCTGGGCCTATGAAATGCGGGGGAGAGATCCGGGTAAATTCTGTCCGCCGGGAGGAGAGAATTTTCAGGAAGCGGCGGATAGAGCTCTGAAAGCTCTGAAGCGCCAGACAAACGGACAGAAAGACAATGCGCCGCTGCTGGTCATTACCCATGCGGGGATCATCAGAGCGTTAAGATGCAGGGAGGAAAAGAAATCCCTGCAGCATGTGTTTGAGTATCGGGTGGAATACGGGGATTACCTGGTAACGGAACATCTGCTGGAATTTTGATATTCACTAAAAGGAGGAAGCACAATTATGAAAGAGATAGCAACAACGGAAGCAGTGGGACATGTACTGTGCCACGATGTAACTCAGATTATCAGAGGCGAGAAGAAAGGCCCGGCTTTTCGAAAAGGGCATGTGATCCAGCAGGAGGATATTCCGGTATTGCTGTCTATGGGGAAGGACCATATATACGTGTGGGAGAAAAAAGAGGGAATTCTTCATGAAAATGAGGCGGCTCTGATACTGTATGATATCTGTAAAAATGATTACATGGAGCCTTCCGACATCAAGGAAGGGAAAATAGAGCTTCGGGCTGCCACGGACGGTCTCCTGAAAATCAGGAAGGACGGTATGATGGCCGTTAATATGCTGGGAGAGATGATGATTGCCTCCCGCCATAACAATACTGTCGTGAAAAAAGGAGATGTGCTGGCAGGAACCAGAATCATTCCCCTGGTTATCGAAGAGGAAAAAATGAGAAAAGCGAAAGAGGCGGCAGGAGATGAACCTTTGCTCAAGCTGATTCCTTTTCAGAAAAAGAAAGCAGGTATCGTCACCACAGGAAATGAGGTTTTTTATGGCAGAATCCAGGATACCTTCACTCCTGTAGTCAGAGAAAAGATAGAGGAGCTGGGTTCAGAGGTGACAATGGAAAGCATGGCGGGAGATGATAAGGAGAAAATCAGGGATGAAATTCTCCATATGATAGAAGAAGGCGCTCAGCTGGTGGTCTGTACAGGCGGGATGAGTGTGGATCCTGATGACCGGACGCCGGGGGCCATTGCGGCAACCGGCGCCAGGATTATTACTTACGGAGCGCCGGTGCTTCCGGGCGCCATGATGCTGATTGCCTATTATGAAAAAGAGGACGGCAGCACGGTTCCGGTACTGGGGCTTCCGGGATGTGTCATGTATGCGAAAAGGACTATTTTTGATCTGGTGCTGCCGCGAATTCTGGCGGATGACCCCATCACAAAAGAAGAGATAGCATCTATGGGAGTGGGGGGACTGTGCCTGAACTGTGGAACATGTACCTTTCCAAACTGTGGATTCGGAAAAGCTTAGGAGGATATCAGTTGAATTATCGCGATTTTTATCTGCGGCTGACAGAACGGCTGAAAATAGAGTCTTCGGTGGAGGTAACCACCATCTTATCCGGGAAAGATAAGGGTAAAAAGTTTTTTAAGAAACGAGGAGAGCAGGAGGAAGCATTTTGTGAAACCTTTCTGGGCAGAATACATACAGTGCTCTGCGGCGGCGGCCATGTGTCCCTTGCGGTGGCCGGAATTTTAAAGACACTGGATTATGAATTGACGGTAATTGATGACAGAGAGGAATTTGCCAGTGCCAAACGGTTTCCCATGGCGGATCACGTTCTCTGCCTGGATTTTGAAAAGGAATTTTCCAAAGTATCGTTCCCGCCCTGTACATATTATGTTATACTGACCAGAGGACATGAACATGATTATACCTGTCTGTCGGATATTCTTAAAAGGTCTTACGGATATCTGGGGATGATCGGAAGTAAGTCGAAGGTCAGACATCAGAAGGAGCGTCTGAGGAGAGATGGGTTTACAGAGAATCAGATTGAGACGGTACATGCTCCCATCGGCCTGCCCATCGGAGGCCAGACACCCGCTGAAATTGCCGTAAGCATCGCGGCTGAAATTATTCAGGTGAAAAACCGTACGCCCCGCGATGTTCTGGAGGATGAAGTTGTGAAAGGTCTGATGCTTCAGGAACCGGGAGTTGTGACAACGGTGATTGACAAGCAGGGATCTTCCCCCAGGGGAAAAGGCAGCCGTATGGTTGTGACGGCTTCAGGAAAGAGTTTCGGCACCATAGGTGGAGGAGCCGTTGAATATCAGGTAGTAAAAGATGCGGCAGAACTCTGGAAAAAAGAGTCTGCTTTTTGTATACGGCAGTATGACCTTTCCCATTCGGAAGCAGCTGCTCTGGGAATGATGTGCGGCGGCCGGGTGAAAGTGATGTTTGAAAGGTACCAGTGAGGAGGAACAGATGGAAAAAGAACTGACACATTTTGATCAAAACGGAAACGCTGTTATGGTAGACGTGTCGGAGAAAAAGATAACCAGCAGAACGGCTCTGGCCAGAGGAACGATCTGTGTAAACGGAGAAATTATGGACGCGGTGGCCAATCACAAAGTAAAAAAGGGCGATGTTCTGGGAGTAGCCAGAATTGCGGGAATCATGGGAGTGAAACAGACCTCTTCTTTGATTCCCCTCTGTCATCCCCTGCCGGTTACGAAATGCAGCGTGGATTTTGAAATTGACCGGGAAGCGAATGAGATTACGGCTTTCTGTACGGTAAAGACAGACGGAAAAACCGGTGTGGAGATGGAAGCGCTGACCGGTGTGCAGATTGCGCTGCTGACGATTTATGATATGTGTAAGGCCATTGATAAGAGAATGGTGATGAAAGACATTCATCTGATCAGCAAAAGCGGAGGAAAGAGCGGAGATTTTACGTATGAAAGATGAATTTGAGCGGAAAATTGATTATCTCAGAATTTCAGTGACAGACCGGTGTAATCTGCGGTGTATCTACTGCATGCCGGAGGAGGGCGTGCCCTGCGCATCCCACGATGAGATTCTGCGGTATGATGAGATTCTGCAGATCTGCCGCTGCCTGACGGAACTGGGAATTACCCGGATTAAGCTGACGGGAGGGGAGCCGCTGGTCAGAAAAAATCTGCCCTGGCTGGTAGGCAGGCTGAAAAATCTGTCGGGGATTGAAAAAGTGACTATAACTACCAACGGCATTCTTCTTCCACAGTATATAGAGGATCTGAAGGCGGCAGGGTTGGATGGCATTAACATCAGTCTGGATACCCTGGATGAGGGACAGTTTCTGAAAATCACCAGAAGAGATATGCTTGAGGAAGTAAAAAGAGGAATTGATGCGGCCTGCCGGTCACAGATTCCACTGAAAATTAACTGTGTACCCCTGGGAATTCCCGGGCAGGATCTGATGAAAATTGCTTCGCTTGCAAAGTCTGGAAAAATTCATGTGAGATTTATCGAGATGATGCCCATAGGTTATGGAAAAAATTTCATCTTTCTGGGGGAAGAGGAGATTGTCCGGCAGTTGGAAGCTGCCTATGGCGCTGTGACCCCGGCGGACGTGTATCTGGGAAACGGTCCCTGCCATTATTATACTGTGGAAGGTTTAAAGGGAAAGATAGGATTTATCAGCGCTATCAGCCACAGATTCTGCGGCAGCTGCAACAGAATCCGTCTGACTTCCCAGGGATTTTTAAAGGCCTGTCTCCAGTATGAGACGGGATGTGATCTGCGAGCTTTGGTCCGGGGGGATGCTTCCGATGAGGAAATCAGGAAAGCGGCGGAAAAAGTGATCTTAAAAAAGCCGAAAGGCCATCGGTTTCTGGAAAAAGGGATTGAAGAAGAAGAGTCTCACAGTATGGCACAGATTGGAGGATGATAAACATGTACCGAGTAGCGATTATTACGTCCAGTGACGCAGGATACCGAAAAGAGCGCGAAGATTTAAGCGCTCCGGTCATACGTGAAATCGTGGAGCAGAATGGATATCAGGTGGTATCTTATACTTTGCTGCCTGATGAGCTTGAAATGCTGAAAGATGAAATGATAAAAATTGCAGATCAGGATCTAGCGGATTTGATTGTGACCACGGGAGGCACCGGATTCTCGCCGCGGGACTGGACGCCGGAGGCTACGCTGGCTGTATCGGAGCGGGAGGTTCCAGGAATTCCGGAAGCGATGCGGGCTTACAGCCTTCAGTTTACCAAGCGATCCATGCTGAGCAGGGCGGCAGCCGGCATTCGGAAAAAAACGTTGATTATTAATCTTCCGGGCAGTCCCAAAGCAGTAAGAGAGTGTCTGGAATATATCATAACGGAACTGGATCACGGCCTGGGGATTTTAAGAGGTGCGGAAAGCAACTGTGCCAGAAAGTAGCCGAAGAGATCAGGAGGAGAGACAATGGGAAAAGTAATGGCGGTCTGTATCAGCGAGGTAAAAGGGGTACAGAAAAGGAATGTGCATCAGGCAAAACTGATGGAGGACTGGGGCCTTGAAAACGATGCTCATGCCGGGAAATGGCATCGTCAGGTCAGTTTGCTGTCTTATGATAAAATTGAGGAATTTAGAGCCAGAGGCGCCCAGGTAAAAGACGGTGATTTTGGAGAAAATCTGGTGGTGGAAGGGATTGATTTTAAAAATCTGCCTGTAGGTACCAGATTCCGATGCAATGATGTAATTCT
Source organism: Ruminococcus sp. (assembly GCA_050944415.1). GTDB lineage: Bacteria > Bacillota > Clostridia > Lachnospirales > Lachnospiraceae > Ruminococcus_G. Next base: position 28,032 of record JBMNRA010000022.1, on the reverse strand, counting down.
GGAAATGACTCAGATTGGAAAAGAGTGCCATAAAGGATGCCGGATTTATCAGGTAATGGGCGACTGTATTATGCCAAGAGAAGGAGTGTTTGCCCGGGTGCTTCATGGCGGAACCGTAAAAGAAGGCGATGAGTTAGTGATTATTCCGGAATAGCATATTTATACGCTTCTTCTGTGTTAGGATTAAAATAATAATCTATACAGGAGGGGGTAAGGCATGAAAATTAAAAGTACAAAAAAGTGGCTTGCGGCATTGCTTGCGGCATTGATGGTTATGACAGTGATACCGGTGGATTCCCATGCGGATCCGTCAGGAAACACGCCGTCAGTTGCACTGGGGATTTCAGCGCTGGAACAACAGCAGACGGAAAAGTGGCAAAAGGGAGGAGAGTTGCTTTATTTTGGCAGGTATTCCGGAAACGGTGCGGCATGGCGCTTATTAAATGCAGCTGAAGGCGTACTGTTTCTGGACAGTGATTTTTTGCTTCCTGAGGATATGTTTGGCAGTGCCAGTGACTGGACAGCCAGCGAAATCCGAACTATGCTAAATGGCGATGGTTTTTATAACAGCAGTGATGTTTTTAGTTCGTCGGAACGGAACAGTATTCTGAGTACCCAGCTTCAAGGCGGCCAATATTCATTGCCTATCGGAAGCGGGGAAGAGACCCATGATATAGAATTTATTGATCAGGTCTGTACGGATTACATATTTTTATTGAGCGCCCGGGAGGCTTTTAATTTTTATGCCGATGATGCTTCCAGGCTGAAAGGTAATGGAGAATCCAAATGGTGGCTGCGTTCGCTGGATTACACAAATGGTCAGTACGTTGGCGGCACTTCATTATACGGATGGGTAAATGGAAGCGGCAGCCTGTCGGAAGGTATGCTGGGATATTCCAATATTAACATTTCACCCGCGCTTCGTCTGAATGCAGAGCAGGTTCTGCTCACCTCCAGTGCGCAGGGAGGAAAAGTTTCTGGCGAGACGGGAGAAGAAGCATTGACGGCGGTTCAGCCGTGTGTGGGAAATGAATGGAAACTGACCCTTCTGGATGGCAGCCGAAACTTTTCGGCGGCTCTGAACAGCGAAAGCAGTAATACCCTTCCTGCAGGAGGCAGGGTTTTGATTGATTATTCCGGTGCGCGAGATGGCGAATATGAGTATGTTTCCGCCGTACTTTGCGACAGCAGCGGGAGAGTGCTGTATTACGGCAATATAGCAGGAAACAGCGAATCAGGAACGGCGGCGGTCTGTCTTCCTGCGGAACTTGCAGCAGGCTCATACACTCTGAAGGTTTTTTCTGAGCAGCGGAATGGTGATTATATGACGGATTATGCCAGCGCTTTTCAGAATATAGCGTTGGACATCACGCTGCCTCAGGAGATGACGCCGGAAGCATCTTTTACTGCCGTCAGCGATAACGGCGGTACTTTGACAGCGGTTGATGCTTCGATGAAATACAGCATCGACGGCGGTGAAACCTGGCATGAGATTACCGGTGAAACGATGGATGTTACCGGCGTAACGGCGGATCATGATATAAAAATATATAAGCCGGGCAATGGAATCACAACGGCTGATTCTGAGATCCAGACGATTGATGTGACACAGGCTTATCAGCCGGAAGGACTTGACAGCATAGATTGCACAACTAACCAGCAGAACGATGGTCAGATAACAGGCGTCTCCATCGGAATGGAGTATAAAAGAGTAGAGGATTCGCAGTGGACTGCAGTGACAGGCAGTGCAGTGACAGGACTTGCAGACGGAATCTATGAGGTGCGTGTAATGGCCAGCGGAACAGTTTTGGCATCACCTGCCGTCAGGATTACCGTAAATGCCCATGTATGTACGCCATCCGGAGACTGGCAGTTTGACGAAAAAGAGCACTGGAAACTCTGTTCCTGCGGTGCGCGTTTGGAAGAAGGCACTCATTCGGGAGGTACCGCAACCTGCACAGACCAGGCAGTCTGCGAGATCTGTAAAACGGCGTACGGCGAATTGAACGCTTCCCGTCATTCAAATTTGATAAAAATCAAAGCGAAACCGGCCACATCTCAGCAGAAAGGAAACATTGCCTACTGGTATTGTGACGGATGTGGAAAATATTTCAAAGATGAAGCGGGCGCCAGGGAAATTACCCTTGCCGATACGGTAATCCCTGCCAAGGGAACGTCTTCCGGTTCATCTGAAAAGAAAAGTATAATCAAACCTTCCGGTGTGAACCGCACAGTCAGAAAACCTGCAAAATCTTCAGCGTTGATGAAAACGACCGAAACAAGGTCAGTGCCAAAAACAGGCGATGAAAATAATCTGCCTGTCTGGTTTATGATTTTTACAGCATCTGGCATAGTTATAGCGGGCAGCGGTTTCTGTATAAGAAAGCGGAAAAAATAAAAATACACCCTGCGGTTGAGTTTTTGATCGGTTCCTTATCTGCTTAAAAGGGATCATATCATTACCGCAGGGTGTTTCTGAAACAAATCTTATAATACGAACAGCCCTATGGCTGAACGGTTACTATAATTTAACAACGTTTGCAGCCTGCATTCCACGGGCGCCTTCTGTCAGATCGTAAGTAACGGCCTGACCTTCGTCTAAGGATTTGAATCCTTCACCCTGGATTGCAGAAAAGTGTACGAATACATCAGATCCGTCTTCGCTGGTGATAAATCCGTAACCTTTTTCAGCGTTGAACCATTTCACTGTTCCTTTGTTCATAATGATGTAACCTCCATAAAAAATTAAATAATGAGTAGTTAGCTGGCGATTATTTTTGTATAAAAAAATCACCAGTTATCACAGATTATATTGTAAACATAATATAATCTCTAATAACTAGTGAATTACTATTATATCCAATAACGTCCCGATGTGGTTTTATTATATTCTGAAGATTATGAAAAGTCAAGGGCAAAAAAAGCTTTATTTCAATAAGGATATCGTGTATGATAAGAACAGGAAAATAGTGTACAGGGAGCGAAATCTATGAAAATTTTGATTAAAAACGGCAGGATTATTGATCCTGATACAAAGCGGGATGAAGTGGCTGATCTTTATCTGGAAGATGGAGTGATCGGGAAAGTACCGAAAAATGCTGCGAAGACGGCAGATCTGGTGATTGATGCTTCCGGTTGTTACGTAATGCCGGGGCTGATTGATATGCATGTGCATCTGCGCGATCCCGGACTGACTCATAAAGAAGATGTGGAAAGCGGGTCGAAAGCTGCGGCTAAAGGGGGATTTACCACGATTGTGGCCATGCCGAATACCAGACCTGTGATTGATGAACCCACCAGGGTACAATATGTGATGAACAAAGCGGCTTCCTGCGCGGATATTCATGTGCTTCAGGCGGGCGCTATTACGAAAGGGCAGAAAGGGGAAGAGCTGGCGAATATTGAGGGAATGATCAAGGTGGGCATTCCCGCCATCAGTGAAGATGGAAAAACCGTAATGAACGCACGTCTTTACCGGGATGCCATGAAAATTGCGGAGAAGTATGATATTCCGGTGCTGGCTCACTGTGAAGATATTAATATGGCCGGGGACGGCTGTATGAATGAAGATGAGGTGGCAAAAAAATTCGGACTTCCGGGAATCAGCAATACGGTGGAAGACATTATTATTGCAAGAGATATTTTCCTTTCTTTTGAAACAGGATGCCGCCTCCATCTGTGTCACTGCTCTACTTTTGACAGCGAACGTCTGGTCAGAAGTGCAAAAGAGAAAGGATTGAATCTGACAGCGGAAGTGTGTCCTCATCACTTTACGCTGACTTCGGAAGACATGGTAAAAGGAGATACCAATTATAAAATGAATCCTCCGCTTCGTACGAAGAGGGATGTGAATGCGCTGAAAAAAGGCTTAAAGGAAGACACATTTGATGTGATCAGTACGGATCATGCGCCTCATGCCAGGGAGGAAAAAGCCGGAAGTATGAGAACAGCACCTTTTGGAATCGTAGGTCTGGAAACCTGTGTGGCTCTTGTGATTTCAGAACTGGTTAAGCCGGGTGTGATCACTCCCATGCAGATGGCGGAAAAAATGAGTTACAATCCGGCTAAAATTCTGAAAGTAAACGGCGGCTCGCTGGCTGAAGGAAAACCGGCGGATGTGGTTATTATCGATCCTGACAAGACTTACGTGATCGATTCGTCAACCTTTGTGTCAAAAGGGAAAAATACACCCTTTAACGGCAGAAAGGTCAGCGGAGAAGTGGTGATGACCATCTGTGACGGCAGAATTGTATATAGCAGAGCTAAAAAATAAAGTTAATATTTCAGGAGAAAAACAATGATTCAGAAATTAATTGAAAAGATACAAAAGACGAATGCACCCATTGTAGTGGGACTGGATCCCATGCTGTCCTATATTCCGGAGCAGGTGCAGAAGAAAGCGTTTCATGAGTTTGGAGAAACCCTGGAGGGAGCTGCGGAAGCAGTGTGGCAGTTTAATAAAGCCATTGTAGATGCTGTCAGTGATCTGATCCCGGCGGTTAAGCCTCAGATCGCCATGTATGAACAGTTTGGTCTTCCGGGGCTGGAAGCTTTTAAGAAAACGGTGGACTATTGTCATGAAAAAGATCTGGTAGTGATCGGGGATATCAAACGGGGAGATATCGGATCTACATCAGAGGCCTATGCAACGGGCCATCTGGGCAAGGTACAGGTGGGAAGCAGGGCATATTACGGATTCAACGAGGACTTTGTGACGGTAAATCCTTATCTGGGCTCTGACGGCGTGAAACCCTTTATCAAGGTATGTAAAGAGGAGAAAAAAGGACTTTTTATTCTGGTAAAAACTTCCAATCCTTCCAGCGGTGAATTTCAGGATCAGCTGGTAAACGGCCGTCCGCTCTATGAGCTGGTTGGTGAAAAAGTGGCTCAGTGGGGAGAGGAGCATATGGGAGAAAATTACAGTTATATCGGAGCTGTGGTAGGTGCCACATATCCGGAAATGGGGAAAGTGCTGCGTAAGCTGATGCCGAAAACCTTTATTCTGGTGCCGGGATACGGTGCTCAGGGAGGAAAAGGGGCTGACCTGGTTCATTTCTTCAATGAAGACGGTCTGGGAGCTATTGTAAACTCTTCCAGAGGTATTATTGCGGCATATAAGCAGGAAGCTTACAGCCAATTCGGTGCAGAAAATTTTGCGGACGCTTCCCGTCAGGCAGTACTGGATATGGCTGCTGATATTGATGGAGCTTTGAAAAACAACGGGAGATAAGTGTATGAAGACAAAAGAATTATGTCGGGTGATTTCCCAGGAAATGATTGGTCCTGAAATTTACAGCATGTGGCTGGGGGCGGAAAATATTGCAGAGGAAGCCCGGCCGGGACAGTTTATATCCCTGTATTCCAAAGATAAGAGCCGTATGCTGCCGCGTCCCATCAGTCTTTGCGAAATTGATAAAAAAGAATGCAGGATCCGTCTGGTCTACCGTATTGCAGGAGAAGGAACCAGGGAGTTTTCCAATCTGCAGCCAGGAGATTCTGTCGAAGTGATGGGACCTTTGGGCAATGGATTTCCCATGGAAGAGGCCGTGGGAAAACGGGTGATTCTGATAGGGGGAGGTATCGGCATTCCTCCTATGGTAGAGACTGCGAAGCAGCTTTTGGGGGAGGTATCTGTTGTGTCCGGATACCGGGACGTTCTGTTTCTGGCAGAAGAACTTTCCAGATATGGAAAACTTTATATCGCAACAGAAGATGGCAGTTCGGGAACTGCCGGAAACGTTATGGATGCAGTGAGAGAACAGAAAATTGAAGGAGATATTATTTTTGCCTGCGGGCCAAGACCTATGCTGCGGGCTATAAAATCATACGCGGAGGAGCAGAACATTCCCTGCTGGATATCCATGGAAGAGAAAATGGCCTGCGGTATCGGTGCGTGTCTGGCCTGTACCTGCCAGGCAAAAGAAGTGGACAGCCATTCCCAGGTAAGAAATAAAAGAGTGTGCAAGGATGGTCCTGTATTTCTGGCATCGGAGGTGGAATTATGATAAGTACCAGAGTTAATCTGGCAGGAGTGGAACTGAAAAATCCGGTGATGACAGCTTCCGGAACCTTTGGCTCCGGTCTGGAATACAGTGAGTTTGTAGATTTGAACAAGCTGGGAGCGGTGGTAACAAAAGGGGTGGCCAATGTGCCCTGGCCGGGAAACCCAACGCCCAGAATTGCGGAAACTTGTGGAGGGATGCTCAATGCCATCGGTTTGCAGAATCCGGGAATGGATGTATTCTGTCAGAGAGATCTGCCATTTCTACAGAAGTACGATACAAAAATAGTTGTTAATGTCTGTGGAAAAACTACAGAAGATTACTGCGAAGTGGTAGAACGCCTGTCAGATGAAGATATTGATATGATGGAAATCAATATTTCCTGCCCCAATGTCAAGGAGGGCGGAATCGCTTTCGGACAGGATCCCAAAGCGGTGGAAGCTATTACGGCCGAAGTGAAAAAACGGGCAAAGCATCCGGTAATTATGAAGCTTAGCCCTAATGTAACTGACATTACAGAAATGGCGAAAGCCGCTGAAGCGGGAGGAGCCGATGTGCTGTCTTTGATCAATACTCTGACCGGAATGAAAATTGATGTCAGCAGACGTACCTTTGCCATTGCCAATAAGACGGGCGGTCTGTCCGGACCGGCCATTAAGCCGGTGGCAGTGCGTATGGTATATCAGACAGCTCAGGCAGTGAATATTCCCATCATCGGGATGGGAGGAATAGCCACAGCGGAAGATGCGCTGGAATTTATTTTAGCCGGAGCCACAGCAGTTTCTGTGGGGACAGCGAATTTTTCCAATCCCTGTGCCACATTGGATATTATCAACGGGATAGAGGATTATATGAAACGGTCGGCGGTGAAGGATATCAATGAGCTGATTGGCGCTGTGCAGTAGAACGGCAGCGATGTGAAAAGGAGGGAGAATGAATCCCTCCTTTTTGAAAGAGGGGGATGGAAGTTGAAAAAAAACAAATATGAAATAGATATGTGTAATGGCTCCATAATGGACAAGCTGATCTCATTTTCTCTTCCGCTGATGTTGTCCAGTATTCTTCAGCTTATGTTCAATGCAGTGGATATTATTGTGGTGGGAAGATTTACCAACAGTCAGGCACTGGCGGCTGTAGGATCTACTACTGCGCTGATCAATATTTTCACCAATCTTTTTATAGGAATATCTATGGGAGCCAATGTGCTGGCGGCACGATATTATGCCGCAGGAAGAGACCGGGAAATGTCGGAGGCAGTACATACATCAGTTGCAGTGGCATTGATCAGCGGAATTCTTATGGCCTTTGCAGGCTTTGGTGCAGCCGGATGGGCCCTGAAACTTATGGCTACCCCGGCAGATGTTATCGAATTGTCGGCAGAGTATATGAAGATTTATTTTCTGGGAATGCCTTTCTTTATGCTGTATAATTACGGGGCGGCAATTTTAAGGGCAGTGGGAGATACCAAACGCCCGCTGCTTTTCCTTGCGCTGGCTGGTATGGCAAATGTGGTGTTGGATTTGCTGCTGGTGATTGTGATTCCTCTGGGAGTAGCCGGCGTGGCCATTGGCACGGTGACCTCTCAGATGATTTCCAGTATTCTGGTGCTGCGGTGTCTTTATAAAACGGAAGGAAGTTACCAGCTCCGTTTTTCAAAACTGTCCATCAAAGCGGTACATCTGAAACGGATTTTTCAGGTGGGTATACCGGCGGGCATTCAGAGCACGGTGATTAACTTTTCCAATGCACTGCTCCAGTCTTCAGTGAACTCCTTTGGAGCAACGGCAATGGCAGGATATACGGCGGCCAACAATATTATCGGTTTTCTGTATGTGGCGGTTAATGCAGTTACCCAGGCCTGCATGAGTTTCACCAGTCAAAACTATAGTGTCAGAAAACCGAAGCGGATGGATCGCGTACTGATGGACTGTATGATTTTGTCAGCTGGGGTAGCTGCCGTGCTGGGAATAGGGGCCTATGTGTTTGGCAGTCAGCTTCTGAAAATTTATACTGGGGATGCAGAGGTGATTCAATGCGGCCTGGAAATTTTATCAATATCAACTGTTCCCTATTTTCTGTGCGGAATCATGGATCTGCTGCCGGGAGCTCTGAGGGGAATGGGACATTCGGCGGTGCCGATGGTACTGTCGGTTATCGGAACAGTGGGAACCAGGATTATCTGGATTTACGGATTCTTTCCCAGACACAGATCTTTGTATTTTCTGTTTGCTTCTTATCCGGTTTCCTGGATTATCACGATCCTCATGCAAGGCGTTTGTTTCTGGTTTGTGAGGAAAAAGTGTCATCAGCTGCTGAAGGACAGAACATTAAAAATCTGATGGAGGAATACTGAAATGTGCAGAATGGATACGTATTCGGGAAAGAGATTTGATCCGATGGAAATTGCGGTGGAAGATATTACCATAGAAGATATTGCTCATGCACTCAGCCTGATCTGCAGGGGCGGCGGTCATATCAAGTACTTTTATTCGGTGGGTCAGCATTCCGTCAATTGCTGGAAAGAAGCAAGAGCCAGAGGATGGACGAAGCGGATGCAGCTGATCTGTCTGCTGCATGATGCAGCTGAGGCATACATTTCGGATGTTGTCCGTCCTGTCAAAAAATATCTGACCAATTATTCTGAAATTGAAGGGATGATTATGGAAAGGATAGCAGAAAAATTCGGACTGAAGCATCTGACGGAAGATGAAAACAGGAAATGGAGGCAGATTGATGATGAAGTACTGGATTATGAATTACAGGCTTTGATGAGCGGCCATCGGGAGAGAAAACTGCCGGAACTCCGCATTCTTCCGGACCTGTCGGAAAGATCCTGGAGAGATGTAAAAAAAGAGTTTCTGGAAGCAGCATTGTCACTGATGAAGAAGTAAACATCTGAAAGGAAATAGGAAATATGATGAATTGTCTGATTGTAGGTCTGGGTGGATTCATTGGTTCAGTCTGCAGATATCTGATTGGACTGATTCCGATAAATGAAAGATACGTCTTTCCTGTAAAGACCTTTGCCATTAATATTATCGGGTGTTTTATCATTGGAATTATTGCGGCAGCTTCATTGAAGAATACTGCACTGAATCCGAAACTTGTACTTCTGTTAAAAGTTGGCGTCTGCGGCGGTTTTACTACTTTCTCATCTTTTGCCCTGGAAACAGGAGACTTGATGAAAAACGTGGATCTGCTTACAGCGCTGGCGTATGTAGTTTTAAGCGCATTTTTAGGGGTGCTGGCTGTATTTGCAGGACAGGCGGTTATAAAATAATTTTCGGCCCCAGCTCTGATTTCAGGGCAGGGGCCGATTTTAGCTGCCGGCAGACGGTTTATTCTTCGTTGAAATATCGGTTGATAAGCTCCTCATACTGTTGTTCTTTTAAATCTTTCACCCGCTCCTGGGCAGCCCTTTGGGCAAAATACATAGGGATACCGGTGGCGATAAGGATGACAGCGCCGCCGATGCACATGATGACAAGCCATCGGATTCCTGCTTTCAGTGACGGTTTCAGCATGCTGTCGTTTATTTCATTGATGTTCAATACTTCTGCATATCTTTTCTTTTTACAGCAGGGGCAGCAGAATTTTTTTGCATAATAGCTGAATCTGGGCCGGCTGATAAACATACCGTTTGTTAATTTCGTTCGTGTCACGCTTCGAAATTTGCTGACCAGACTTTTGGAAAAATCTTCCGCGCTTACCTCATATTGTGTTTTGCATTTCTCGCATCTGACCCGAGCGACAAAACCGGCATCTGCTGTCACAATTCTGGCATGGCGGATAAAGGAAATTCCACAGAAAACGATCCAAGTCATCAGCAGAACTCCCATGACCAGCGTGAGAATAAATCTGATATCCATTATTTTTGGAATTCCTTTCTCAGCACTTCTTTCGGCGCTTCAATTTCGCTGACCAGTGAGTGCTCCGTCAGTTCTGATAACAGCTTGAATTTTTTATTTAGCAGCGGACGCATACAGTTTGGAACATGTTCCTGGTGCGCCCTGTGGATTGCCACGCATTCCTTACAGTTTCCGTGATAACGGCAGGCTTTTTTACAGCTGCAGTGATCTTTGTCCTGGTACTCTTTACGAAACTCTGCCGCAAATTCCTCCTGAAGCCGTAAGCCTTCGGTACGGTTGCCACGGTGAAATTCCTGCATTGCCGCCAGTTCTTTTGGGTTATTCTCAATTATCATGTTTGTTTCATCCTTTTTGGATTTAGTTTAATTACTGGTTGAAGTCGGCATGAACGGGCGAAGCGCGTCGGCCAGATTATGGATATTCCTCGTCTGTATCAGGACAGTTCCGTTTCCATGAAATTCGTTGACCAGGCCTTCTCCAGTCTTGAAGCCAAATGTTCCTGATGCTACGCGGATATCGTAATCCAGGGAAGTGTCCCAGGCTACTACGTGTTCGTTATCGACCCTGATTGGATGATCGGGCGTCACATTCAGCGGCAGAATATCGCCGAATGACGATACTAGCAGATCCCCTTCACCCTGGGTTTCCATAACGAAGAAACCGCCGGTTCCTCCTAAAAAGGCCTTTCCAATATTCTGAGATTTCATTACATAATTTACATTTTCATCGCAGGCTAAAAAAGCGCCTGTATTTAAACGGTACTGTTTCGTACTGTCCACTTTCAGAAGATGAATTTTACCGGGAATCGGAGGAGCGATACCAATGACAGACTGATTGCTTGTGCCTTTTGCATGAGTAATGAATATACTTTCACCGCTGGTCAAACCGCGGCCGATTGCTCCAAATACGCCGCCCAGTCCTTTCTTGCTGCTGTTTATTTTTCCTTCCAGTTCCACATCAATCAGGTATGCCATAGAACCATTTTCGATTTTTACCGTTTCGCCTGTCTGCAGACTGATCTGAGCCAGAGGACAGTCAGAGTCGCCTAAAATTTTGTAATTCATAGATTTTTCCTCCTGGATTGAATTTATGATTCAATTGTATCATTTAACAGAAGATATTACAGCATTTTTTTCTTCTTAAAATAAACTATTTCTATGATAATGAGAGCGGCAGCCACCAGTATGACTGTCAGATAGCCGTATTTCCAGTCTAATTCGGGCATATTGACAAAATTCATGCCATACCATCCGGTAAGAAGCGTCAGAGGAAGAAAAAGTGTGGTGATAACAGTAAGAAAACTCATGACGCGATTCTGCCTTGCATCTATTAAAGATTGATATAGCTCTTTCATTTGCATTGCATACTCCCGCAGAAGATGTACATAATCCAGAAGTCTGTCCATATGGCGGGTGTAATTTTTCCATGAAGCAGAATTCTGTATAAAATCCGTGTAGATATCCGTCTGCATCTGTTCCCCGATTTCTACCATCTGTTCATAATATGCGTGAAAGGAAGAAAGACGTTTGCGGATTTTTATGAAAGAATGGAAAAACTGCTCGGAATTCTGGTCAGTCATAATATTCTCCATTTTATCCAGCTTTTCCTCAATACGCTGCAGATAGAAAAGATCATTTTCTGACAGATGTTCCAGAAGAATCAGAAGACAGCTGTCGGGGGAAACTGCGTCGGTGAGCAGTTCGTTCATTTTTTTCTGATGTTTTTTCAGTCGTCCGCTGTCATCGATCAAAGTCAGAGAATCTTTTGTGAGATAAAAACCGAAAGTTAGTCTGGGATTTTTCTGACTGCTTTTTCTGGGGATGCGGAGTGTTCCTAAAATGCAGTCTTTGAATATTTCCGTTTTGCAGTAGCGGATAGATTCAAATCCATTCAAAATTTCCTCGCGGTGGTTGAAAGTCTCTTTATCTGACCGGAATTCTTCTGATGTGATGATGCGGAAGGCAAAAGTATCATTAGTTTGCAAGGTTATTTCCAATTTTATGTACCTTCCTTCTACTGTTTCTTTCCACATCATATCACATTTTATGATTAACTTAAATCGTTACAGAAGAATTTCTGTATTTTGCCATTGTGTGATGGACCTATTTTTAAATTGACGATATTTTACAAGCTTTTATATCTCCCGGATGATACAATAAGCAGGGTATCGGGAGGAATTGCGCATGAAAAAAGAGATAAAAACAGTAGTATACGATGAAGATCTGTGTGTGGAAGCTTATCGTTTTGAAGGAATACTGCAGCCTTTTCCCAGACATTTCCATGATTATTACGTGATTGGTTTTGTGGAAAAGGGAGAACGGAGCCTGTTTTGTAAAAATCAGGAATATATCCTCCATCAGGGGCAGGCAGTCGTGTTTCATCCCGGTGACAGTCATGCATGTATACAGACGGACGATGGCGTCTTAGATTACAGAGGGATCAATATTACCAAAGAAGTTATGATGGACTTGGCGGGAGAAGTTGCCGGGGACCGTAAGCTCCCGGGTTTCATTCAGACGGTAATCTGCGACAAGGATATTGCCGATTATCTGTGCAGTCTTCATCAGCTTATCATGGGCAGAGAATCAGAGTTTGTTAAAGAAGAAAAGTTATTGCTATTAATAGATCTGCTGATACACAGATACGGCTATTCTTTTGAAAAAAAAATTTCGGAGTGCCCGGAGGAGATTGAAAAAGCATGCGCCTTTATGGAACAGCACTATATGGAACGGATTTGCCTGGATCAGATCTGTCACTGTGTAAATTTGAGCAAATCCGCTCTTCTGCGAGCTTTCGCCAAAGCAAAGGGGGTAACACCCTATCGATATTTGGAAAATATCAGAATCGGTGCTGCGAGAAAATTGCTGGAAGGAGGGATCAGCCCTGCTGAAGCGGCTCTGCGGACGGGTTTTTCTGATCAAAGCCATTTTACAAATTATTTCAGCAGATTCATCGGCCTGACGCCGGGGGCTTACCGGGAGATTTTTCTGAAAAAAACGAAAGCGGAGGAAAGAGAAAATGAGTCATAAAAACGCAGCGGGACATTTTGCGGCTCTGTTTACTATTCTTATATGGGGAACAACCTTCATTTCCACTAAAGTGCTGCTTTTAGATTTTAAACCGGTGGAAATTTTATTTTTCCGGTTTTTTATGGGGTTTGCCGCCCTTGTTTTTGTCAGCCCCCGCAGGATAAAAGGTATTGCAAAAAGACAGGAACTTACTTTTGCTGCAGCCGGATTATGCGGGGTATGTCTGTACTATTTGCTGGAAAATATTGCGCTGACTTATACAATGGCTTCCAATGTGGGAGTGATTATCTCGGCGGCTCCCTTTTTTACAGCAGTTTTATCCCGTCTGTTCATGAAACAGGAAGGAAAACTTCAGGCAAATTTTTTTGCAGGTTTTATCGTTGCTATGGCTGGGATTGGTTTGATCAGTTTTAACGGCTCTGTCTTCAGGCTTAATCCCGCAGGGGATCTGCTGGCCTTGCTGGCGGCCTTCTTATGGGCCTGTTATTCAGTACTTACCAGAAAAATCAGCGGTTACGGATATGCTGTGGTACTTACTACGAGGAAAGTATTTTTTTATGGAATATTGTTTATGATACCCGCGCTTTTTCTGTTTGACTTCCGTTTGGATTTACACAGATTCGCGAATCCTGTATATCTTTTGAATATCCTGTTTCTGGGACTGGGGGCATCGGCTCTTTGTTTTGTCACATGGAATTTTGCTGTGAAACGGTTGGGAGCGGTTCGAACCAGCATTTATATTTATCTGGTTCCGGTCATTACTTTGGCGGCTTCCATACTGGTTTTAAAGGAACCCTTTACCTGGATGACAGGAGCGGGAACTGCTCTGACGCTGGCCGGGCTTTTTATGTCCGGGTACAAAGGGGCGTAGAAAAACTGAAAAAGTAATAGAGAATGGATAAAAGGGGCATATCAGCTGAGAGATATGCCTCTTTTCGATTTTTTTGCAGTCAAATTACTGAATTGAAAATCCTTATGGGGTATGGTAGAATTGAGAAGAATATAAAATGGTGAAAATACGGAGGATTTATAAATATGGAACAGTATAAGCAGGAATTTATCGAGTTCATGGTAGACTGTAAAGTCCTGAAATTCGGTGACTTTGTGACGAAGAGCGGAAGGAAAACGCCGTTTTTTGTAAATACCGGCTTTTACCGCACAGGTACTCAGCTTCGCAGATTGGGACATTATTATGCAAGGGCCATAAAAGAAAAATTTGGTCTGGATTTTGACGTCCTGTTTGGACCGGCTTATAAAGGAATTCCTCTGTCAGTGGCTGCATCCATGGCTATCAGTGAACAGTATGGCGTGGATATCCGCTACTGCTCCAACAGAAAAGAAGTAAAAGATCACGGTGATACGGGAATCCTTCTGGGAAGTCCCATTACAGACGGAGATAGAATTGTTATTATTGAGGATGTGACGACGGCAGGCACTTCGATTCAGGAAACGCTCCCAATTATTAAAGCACAGGGAAATGTCAGTCCTCTGGGGCTGGTGGTATCAGTAGACCGCATGGAGCGGGGGACTGGAAAGAAAAGCGCATTAAAGGAAATTGAAGAGAAATACGGTCTTGAGACAACAGCCATTGTAACAATGGCAGAAGTGACGGAATATCTGTATAATCGGGAATACAAAGGAGAGATTATCATTGACAATGTGCTAAAATCAGCGATTGATGCATATTATGAGCAGTATGGAGCACTGGAGTAAGAACAGGCTGAAGGAGAGATGTGGATGAACGAGAGAACATATAAAATCATGTCACATGCCGGCAGCGGGAATATTGCCCTGGGAATTATTATTCTGGTTACCGGAATTGCTGCCGGAATTCTGATGATTATAAGCGGCGCGCAGCTTTTGAAGGAAAAGTACAAAGTAACGATATAAGAAAAACGGGACTGTCTCAATCTGATTGAGGCAGTTTCATATGTGCGATAAGCCCGGCGCTGCCATGTCCGAGTGAGCAGATGTTTGCGGGTAAATGGTCAGCAATCAGCAGTATTGTGAGCTGGCTGCGGTTATCGTGCGGCGGATGGGAGAAAGAAAATTTTTTCTCTATCCGATTATGAGAAAAGCGGAGAGGAAATAGTGTGAAAGCGGAAACGAAAAAACGTATTCGGATATTAAGCTGGGTTCTGTTTGTACTGTATCTGCTCCTGTTGATGTATTTTCTCTTTTTTTCCGAGTGGTATGGCAGAAAGAATTGGATAGAGGAGGATTACAGATACAATCTGGTTCTGTTTAAGGAGATCCGCAGGTTCTGGATTTACCGGGAGCAGTTGGGCATGGAAGCAGTGCTTCTGAATCTGGCAGGAAATGTTGTCGGATTTCTGCCTTTCGGATTCATTCTGCCGATTATCAGCAGGAGAATGCGGCATTTCTGGCTGACCAGCCTTATGGGATTTCTCATGAGTTTTTTTGTGGAATGTCTGCAGCTGATTGGAAAAGTCGGCAGTTTTGATGTGGATGATCTGCTGCTGAATACGGCAGGAGCCCTGGCAGGTTACATTTTGTTTGCCATATGCAATGGAATAAGGAGGTGGTATTATGAAAAGAAGGTATAAATATCGCCTGCCTTTGAGCGAAGATGCCGAAGGCGGTATGGGGTCTGTATTGATGGCGTCTTTCTCAGGCCTTTTTCTGATAGTATCCGCGGTTATATCCTTTGTGTTTGCAGGTAAAGCAGGTATTTACGTTGGCATTTTCGGGCTGATGGGGATTTTGCTGGCAGCAGCAGGGTTTATTACGGGTCTGATCAGCTTCGGGGAAAAGAAGAAAAATCACAGATTCAGTACAGCCGGGTCACTGACCAACGGTTTGCTGACCGTATTCTGGCTGGCATTGTTTTTGATAGGAGTATCTTGAAAATGAACGAAAGATTAAAAAAACAGACAGAATTTATGCTGGAAATCGACAAGGCAAAAAATGTTTACCGGCAGACTCATCTGCTGGGGTACCATAGGCAGGAAAATGATGCGGAACATTCCTGGCATATGGCGGTGATGGCGTTTCTCCTCTGTGAACATGCCAATGAAAAAGTGGACCAGCTTAAGGTGATGCAGATGGTGCTGATTCACGATCTGGTGGAAATTGATGCCGGTGATACTTATGCCTACGATGATGCCGGCAATGCGACCAAACGTGAGAGGGAGGAAAAGGGGGCGGATCGTATCTTCAGTATTCTGCCGGAAGATCAGGGAAAGAAGTTAAGACAGTTGTGGGAGGAGTTTGAGGCAAACGAAACGCCGGAAGCTTTGTTTGCTCATGTACTGGATAATTTTCAGCCGCTGGCATTAAATGATGCCAATGATGGGAAGGACTGGAAGAGGAAGAATGTGAAAAAGTCTCAGATTCTCAAAAGAAATGCGAAAACGGCGGAAGGTTCCCGGGAGATCTGGGAGTATATAGAGTCGATCATAGATTACAACGTGGAAAAGGGTAATATTATTGATGAATAGAGGTGACAGTCTTGAATGAGGTCCTAGAAGAAAGGTGGCAGCTGGCCAGAGACAGGATTCTGGAAATCCCTATGGAGACCCAGGTGCCGGAACCATACAGAGATTATTTTATCAGAACTGTCCGGTTTTTGCAGCAGGTTTTCGGGATACTGGATATTCGAAGAAGCGGACAGTGGAACGGTATGAGCCAGGAAGAGCGGAAGGCCTGGAATCAGGTTTTGTATGAAGATATTCTGCCGGAGAATTATGGCAGTTCCTACGGAAATCCCCGGTATGCCGTAACCATGCTTGGGGCGGATTACGGAAAAGTGCTGAGCAGTCTTTACAGCCAGCTTCGGGGAACGATTGTATTCGCTTTTGAAAACAGAATCTGGGATCTTACGGTTCTGTGTGAACTGTTTCTGGAAGTTTACGGAGAGTTTCTGGAGGATGAATTGCCGGAAACGGAAATACTCCAGGAAATCATGTACAGTTTTATCCGGGATTATTGCGAGGATATGATGGAATACAGAGTGCGTGAGATGGTGGATCCCGGACTGGATTTTGCGGCTTCCATCATTATGAATGCGGATTTGTCTGAACTTAAATATCTGTATGATTTTGGAGAATATATATCAGATAACGAACGGAAGACGGCTGCTTTCCTGAATGGACTGCCGCAGGAAGAAATTGACGGTATGGCCAGGACATATACGGAAGGCTATCGGATCGGTTTTGTAAACAACGGAATTGATCTCGGAAAAAAGAAAACGGTCAATATCCGTTATACGCTGGGATTTGAACGGATCGTACGCTCTGCGATCCGGCAGTTTGCCGATATGGGCTTAAAACCGGTGATTTACCGCAGCGCCGTCCACCTGATTAATAAGCGGCAGCATTTGCGGATCGGCTATTACGGGGGCATACCCAATCAGCAGTTTGATTACGATCACAGAAATGACGCAGCCATCTATTTGACCGAGGAAATGGTATCCAGAAAACTGAGAGCTCTTCAGAACGGATTTGAAGCATATAAGGAGCTGGCCAATACCCATGCAGGGCCGGCGGTAATGGAGACTTTCGGTGAGATGCCTTTCGTACCGGAATCTAAAGACTGTGTTTATGAACTGTCATCCAAGCAGCAGAAACTGATGGTGAGACTGGATACGGAATCTTCCCAGATTACCAATCGCTATATTATCGGAAAAGAGAGAAGCTTTACGATTATCGCCTGGCCAGTTCCGGAAATCGGAGAGCAGTTTGAAGAAATATTTAAGGAAACAATCAGAATCAACACGCTGGATTACAAAAAATACCAGAAGATTCAGCAGCATATAATAGATGCCCTGGATCAGGGAGAAGCGGTGCGTATCAGAGGATGCAGCGGAAACAGAACGGACTTAACGGTAAAGCTTGCCCATCTGTCAGATAAGAAGAGTCAGAGCCTGTTTGAGAACTGTGTGGCGGATGTGAATATTCCTGTAGGAGAAGTATTTACCTCACCGAAGCTTTCGGGAACCAGCGGAACCCTGCATGTGACCCGGGTGTTTTTAAACGGACTGGAATACCGGGATCTCTCCCTTGCTTTTAAAGACGGTATGATCTGCGGATATTCCTGCGGTAACTTTTCGTCAGAGGAAGAAAACCTGGCCTATATCCGGGAGAACATTCTGCATCAGCATGAAAGCCTTCCCATGGGTGAGTTTGCCATCGGAACCAATACGGCGGCGTATGTGATGGCGGAAAAATATCAGATATCGGACAAACTTCCTATCCTGATTGCGGAAAAAACGGGGCCTCACTTTGCGGTAGGCGATACCTGCTACAGCTGGGCGGAGGATACGCCGGTGTATAACCCGGACGGGAAAGAAGTGATTGCCCGTGACAATGAAGTTTCCATCAAAAGGAAAGAAAATCCTTCCAATGCGTATTTCGGATGTCATACAGATATTACGATTCCTTACGATGAACTGGAATCTATAGAGATATTGTGCAGGGACGGAAGGAAAATACCGGTGATCGAAAAAGGCCGTTTTGTGCTGGCGGGGACAGAGGAACTGAACGCCCCATTTAGCGGTTGACAATGGTCTTTGGGGTCTAGTACAATGAAAAAAATGAAAGATTCTGTAAAGGAGAGAACTATGGCAAAAGTAGGAATTGTAATGGGCAGTGATTCAGATATGCCGGTTATGGCGAAAGCTGCCGATATGTTGGAAAAATTTGGAATTGACTATGAGATGACGATTATTTCGGCACACAGAGAGCCGGATGTATTTTTTGAATATGCAAAAACTGCAGAGGAGAAAGGCTTTAAGGTAATAATTGCAGGCGCGGGTATGGCGGCTCATCTGCCGGGTATGTGCGCGGCGATTTTTCCCATGCCCGTGATCGGAATACCAATGCATACCACCTCTTTGGGAGGAAGAGATTCTCTGTACTCTATCGTACAGATGCCCTCCGGCATTCCGGTAGCTACCGTTGCCATTAACGGCGGAGCCAATGCCGGGATCCTGGCGGCCAAGATTCTGGCCACATCTGATCCGGAGCTTCTGCAGAAACTGAAAGATTATTCGGCAGAACTGAAGAATCAGGTAGTTGCCAAGGATGAAAAGCTTCAGAAAGTGGGATACAAAAATTACACAAAATAAAAAAGGACGGTAGAGCGATGATGGATTATAAGAAAGCCGGCGTGGATATCGAGGCCGGGTATCAATCAGTGGAACTGATGAAAGAGCATATTCAGAAAACCATGCGTCCGGAGGTGCTGACCAATATCGGCGGCTTTTCGGGGGCTTTTTCCATGGATACATTTAAAAACATGGAGAAACCTACGCTGGTTTCGGGAACGGACGGCGTAGGGACCAAGCTGAAACTGGCCTTTGTGATGGATAAGCATGACACGGTTGGCATTGACTGTGTGGCTATGTGTGTCAATGATATTGCCTGTGCAGGCGGTGAGCCTTTGTTTTTCCTGGATTATATTGCCTGCGGAAAGAACATACCGGAGAAAATCGCTCAGATTGTAAAGGGTGTGGCTGAGGGCTGTGTCCAGTCCGGCGCGGCTCTGATCGGAGGAGAAACGGCGGAGATGCCCGGATTTTACCCGGAGGATGAATATGACCTTGCGGGATTTGCAGTGGGCGTGGTGGATGAAAAGGATCTGATTACCGGAAAGGATTTAAAAGAAGGAGATATTCTGATCGGTATGGCTTCCTCCGGCGTTCACAGCAATGGATTTTCGCTGGTGAGAAAAATTTTTGATATAACAAAAGAATCTCTGGATACTTATTATGACGAACTGGGTGCTACTCTGGGTGAGACTCTGCTGGCGCCCACCAAGATTTATGTGAAGGCGCTGAGGGAAATCCGGGCCGCCGGTGTTCGGATAAAAGCCTGCAGTCATATTACCGGCGGGGGATTTTATGAAAATGTACCCCGTATGTTAAAAGACGGCGTGTGTGCAGTTATTGAAAAAGACAGCTACCCTGTTCTTCCTATTTTCCGCATGATGGCAGAGAAAGGTCAGATTGAGGAAAAAATGATGTATAATACATATAATATGGGAATTGGCATGATTGTGGCCGTTGATCCTCAGGATGTTCCCAGAACCATGGAGGCTATTAAAGCGGCCGGCGAACAGCCCTATCAGATCGGAAGAATTGAAAAGGGTGAAAAAGGAGTAAAATTATGCTGAGTATAGCAGTACTGGTATCAGGCGGAGGAACAAATCTTCAGGCTATCATTGACGGTATTGAAAAAGGCATTATTTCCAATACCAGGATCCGGTGTGTGATCAGCAACAACAGAGATGCCTATGCACTGGAACGTGCCAGACAGCATAATATAGATGGGATCTGCATTTCTCCTTCGGATTTTGACAGCCGGGAGAAGTTTCATGATGCGCTTTTAAATAAGCTGTTGGAGCTGAATGTGGATCTGATTGTACTGGCAGGGTGTCTGGTGGTAATTCCGCCGGCCATTGTGCGGGCGTTTCCGGGCAGGATTATTAATATTCATCCGGCATTGATTCCCTCTTTCTGCGGAACCGGGTTTTATGGACTGAAGGTTCATGAAGCAGTATTGAACCGCGGAGTAAAAGTGACGGGAGCCACAGTGCATTTTGTAGATGAGGGGACGGATACGGGGCCGATTATTCTTCAGAAAGCGGTTGAGGTTCTGGATGACGATACGCCGGAGGTTCTGCAGAGAAGAGTTATGGAAGAAGCGGAATGGGTGATTATGCCCCGGGCCATTGATCTGATTGCCAATGGCAGGCTTTCGGTGAAAGACGGGATAGTTAAGATAAAAAATAAAGGAGACATTCGATGAAAGTTCTGATAGTTGGAAGCGGCGGAAGAGAACATGCCATTGCATGGAAAGTGGCACAGAGCCCAAGAGCGGAAAAAATCTATTGTGCGCCGGGAAATGCAGGCATTGAGGAGTATGCGCAGTGTGTGGATATCGGCGCCATGGAATTTGAAAAGCTGGCAGCTTTTGCGAAGGAAAAAGAAATTGATTTGACCATCGTGGGAATGGATGATCCGCTGGTTGGAGGAATTGTGGATGTATTCGAGGCGGAAGGTCTCCGTGTATTTGGACCGAGAAAAAATGCTGCGATTCTGGAAGGATCGAAAGCGTTTTCGAAGGATCTGATGAAAAAATACGGCATTCCCACCGCGGCTTACGAAAATTTTGATGATCCCCGAAAAGCGCTGGATTATCTTAAGACGGCCAGATTTCCCATTGTCCTGAAGGCGGACGGTCTGGCTCTGGGAAAAGGAGTACTGATCTGCAATACCCTTCAGGAAGCAGAGGAAGGCGTGCAATCCATCATGATGGATAAAAAATTCGGTTCTGCCGGAAATACCATGGTTATTGAAGAGTTTATGACAGGACGGGAAGTGTCTGTTCTGTCCTTTGTGGATGGCAAAACGATTAAAACCATGACATCTGCTCAGGATCATAAACGGGCGAAAGACGGAGATCAGGGACTGAATACAGGTGGAATGGGAACTTTTTCACCCAGTCCTTTCTATACAAAAGAGGTGGATGAATTCTGCAGCCGTCATATTTATCAGGCGACGGTAGATGCCATGGCAAAAGAAGGAAGAGAATTCAAAGGAATTATCTTTTTTGGTCTGATGCTTACGGAAGATGGTCCTAAAGTTCTGGAATACAATGCCAGATTTGGAGATCCGGAAGCGCAGGTGGTTTTGCCCAGAATGAAAAATGATATTCTGGATGTGATGGAAGCGTGTATTGACGGTACACTGGATCAGGTGGATCTGCAGTTTGAAGACAATGCCGCTGTCTGTGTAGTGCTGGCATCGGAAGGATATCCCGTTTCCTATGAAAAAGGCTATGTGATTAAAGGATTGGAAAAATTTAAAGATAAGGATGGGTATTACGTTTTCCATGCCGGGACGAAAAAGACAGAGAAAGGAATTGTCACCAACGGAGGGCGCGTGCTGGGCGTAACGGCCAAGGGAAAAGATCTGAAAGAGGCACGGGCTAATGCTTATGAGGCGGTGAAACTGGTGGAATTTGATAATAAATATTATCGCAATGACATCGGCAAAGCCATTGACGAGGCATAAAACTGTTGCGGAAAGGTTACGGAAAATGATTTACAACAATGTTTTAGAAGCGGTAGGCCACACACCAATGATCCGGCTGAATCGAATGAACAGTCCGGAAAATGCAGAAGTACTTGTAAAATTTGAAGGGCTGAACGTGGGTGGTTCCATAAAAACCAGAACGGCCCTTAATATGATTGAAGATGCGGAACGTCGGGGGGTTATTACGAAAGATACCATAATTGTGGAACCGACCAGCGGAAATCAGGGTATTGGTCTTGCGTTAATCGGCGCCGTTAAAGGATATAGAACTATTATTATTATGCCTGATTCGGTCAGTGAGGAACGCAGAAAACTGGTGCGTCATTACGGCGCCGAGGTGAAGCTGATTCATGATGCGGGGAATATCGGGGAGTGTATTGATGAATGTCTTCGGACAGCGCTTTCCATGGCAAGGGAAAACCCCAATGTGTTTGTACCCCAGCAGTTTGAAAATCCGGCCAATCCCATGGTGCATCGCCATCATACGGGACTGGAAATTCTGGAACAGGTAGCGGGGCCGATTCATGGATTTTGCTCCGGTATCGGAACGGGCGGAACTATAACCGGTATCGGCGAAGTGCTTAAAGCGCTGAATCCGGATATTACCATTTGGGCCGTGGAACCTGAGAATGCAGCTATATTGGCCGGAGGAACTATTGGTACTCATCTGCAGATGGGTATCGGCGATGGCCTGATCCCTGAGATATTGAACCAGGAGATATATGATGACATATATGTGGTAACTGATGAGGAGGCGATCCAGACTGCCAAGGATCTGGCGCGCAAAGAAGGACTGATGTGCGGCATTTCCAGCGGTACAAATGTGGCAGCGGCTTTAAAACTGGCGAAAAAGCTGGGAAAGGGAAAAACAGTTGTCACAGTGCTTCCGGATACGGCGGAGCGGTATTTTTCAACGCCTCTGTTTGAACAGGAATAAAGAATATTTGAATATCCGACAGGAAAATTTACCCCTGTCGGGTATTTTTTTCTTGAAATTTAATGACAATTGTTATAAGATATGTATAACAAAGAAGAAAGCAAGGTGATATGATGCTGGTAGAATTGATTCATATTGACTTTAACAGTGATGAAGCGATTTATATGCAGCTTCGGAATCAGATAATTCTGGGGATTGCCACTTCCAGAATCAGAGAAGGTGAAACACTGCCTTCCGTGCGTCAGCTGGCGGATATTATCGGCATCAACATGCATACTGTAAATAAAGCCTATTCTGTTCTGAAGCAGGATGGGTTTGTCAGCATAGACAGAAGAAAAGGTGCAGTTGTCAGTATTGATGCCAATAAAATGATGGCTCTGGAGGAGTTGAAGGAAGAGCTTCGGGTAGCTCTGGCAAAAGGCTGGTGCAAAAATATTTCAAAAGAAGAGGTGCATTCGCTGATTGACGAAATTTTTAAAGAATATTGCTAGATTTGGAGGAGTTTATTATGAAACGATATACAGAACAGGCGCAGGCTGCGCTGCAGTGTGCGAAAGAATCGGCCCGTGAACTGCGGCAGAACTATGTGGGAACTGAACATCTGCTGCTGGGGCTTGTGAGAGAGAAAAATGGAACTGCCGGCCGTGTGTTGGCGGAAATGGGCGTGGAAGAGGCAAATCTACGCACTTATATTGATAAATTTATTTCCGCTCAGGGCAGTGTGGCCCTGGATTCCAGGGTGGAGTATTCCAAAAGAGCGGAACAGGTGCTGCAAAATGCCGGTTATGAGATGGAATATTTTCATGAAGAGGAGATTGGCACGGAACATATTCTCATTGCCATGATAAAGGAAACGGAATGTGTAGCTATCCGGCTTCTTCATACCATGGGTATTAATCTGCAGAAACTGTACACGGAAGTCCGCATTGCTATGGGGGCAGATCAGGCGCAGATTAAGTCAGAGCTGGAGCAGATGAAACCGTCAAAGGATAATCGGGGAACGGCTACGCCGGTATTGGATCAGTACAGCCGGGATTTGACGGAAATGGCCCGAAGAGGACAGCTGGATCCCGTTGTCGGCCGTGAGCGCGAGATGGAACGAATCATTCGTATCCTTAGCAGGCGAACGAAAAACAATCCATGTCTGATCGGGGAACCTGGCGTGGGAAAAACTGCCATCGCAGAAGGCCTTGCTCAGAAGATTGTCAATGGCGAGGTGCCGGATCAGATGAAGGACAAAAGGGTAGTGGTTCTGGATCTGTCCGGTATGGTCGCCGGCTCCAAATACAGAGGAGAATTTGAGGAACGTATTAAAAATGTGGTACGGGAAGTATCGGAAAATAAGAATATACTTCTGTTTATTGATGAGATCCACACAATTATCGGAGCTGGAGGAGCCGAAGGCGCTCTGGATGCCTCCAATATATTAAAACCTTCTCTTTCCAGAGGAGAGATTCAGCTGATTGGGGCAACTACCATTGAAGAATACAGAAAGTATATTGAGAAGGATGCTGCTTTGGAAAGAAGATTCCAGCCGGTAATGGTGGAAGAGCCGACACCGGAAGAGGCGCTGGAGATTCTGAAAGGACTTCGTCCTTATTATGAACAGCATCACGGTGTGAAAATTGAGGATGAGGCGCTTAAAGCAGCAGTTACTATGTCAGAGAGATATATCAACGACAGGTTCCTTCCGGACAAGGCCATTGATTTGATTGATGAGGCGGCTTCGGAGGTACAGCTGTCGGGATTTTCCGGAAGAAGCAGACAGCCCCAGTATCAGCGGGAGCTGGAGCAGGTAATGCAGCAGAAGGAAGAAGCGGTAAAGGCCGGTGATCTGGAAAGAGCCAAGGAACTGCACCAGGAACAGGCAAAACTGGAGAAAAAATGTCTTGCTGCAAAAGAAAAGGAAGAGAAAAGCAGAAAGGAGCGGAACCTGAAAGTTACAGAGGATGCGGTTGCCGATATTGTATCCGGTTGGACCAAGATACCGGTATCTCAGCTTCAGGAAGAAGAGACGAAAAGGCTGGCGAAGCTGGAGACAATTCTCCACAAGAGGGTGATCGGGCAGGATGAAGCGGTATCCGCAGTGGCGAAAGCGATTAAAAGAGGAAGAGTGGGACTTAAAGATCCGGCTCGTCCCATCGGTTCTTTTCTGTTTCTCGGTCCCACAGGAGTGGGCAAAACAGAACTGTCCAAAGCTCTGGCGGAGGCAGTATTCGGTACGGAAGATGCTATGATACGGGTTGATATGTCGGAATACATGGAGAAACACAGTGTTTCCAAGCTGATTGGCTCTCCGCCGGGATACGTGGGATATGAAGAGGGCGGTCAGCTCAGTGAAAAAGTACGCCGTAATCCCTACAGTGTACTGCTGTTTGATGAGATTGAGAAAGCGCATCCCGATGTTTTCAATATCCTGCTCCAGGTGCTGGACGACGGCCATATTACAGACGCTCAGGGCAGAAAAGTAGATTTTAAGCAGACTTGTATTATTATGACCTCCAATGCGGGGGCTCAGGCGATTATAGAGCCGAAACGTCTGGGATTTACTTCTTCCAGCGATGAAAAGAGAGATTATGAGTATATGAAAAACAGCGTCATGGAAGAAGTAAAGAGAATGTTCAAACCGGAATTTTTGAACCGTATCGATGATATTATCGTTTTCCATTCTCTGAATAAAGAGAATATCAGACAAATTGTCACGATTCTGCTGAAGAATCTTCAGAAACGCTGTCAGGAACAGATGAATATAACCCTGAAGATCAGACCTTCGGTGAAAGATTATCTGGCGGAGGAAGGCTATGACAGTAAATACGGCGCACGGCCGCTGAAACGGGCGATACAGAATAAAATCGAAGATGCCATGGCGGAAGAGATTCTGCAGGGGCATATTAAAGCGGGCGATACGGTCAGTGTGGGAATGCATAAAAAAGATGTTAAATTTTATGTATCTGACTAGCATAAAGAGAGCATTTATTATATAATGTTATCGATAAAACAAATGAACCGGATTTTGATAAAGTGTTCGTGAAAAAGTACAACAGACTAGATTCCAGGAGGACAATTATGTCAACAGTAAAAGAATTAATTCGTGCAGAAAAGAACGGTGCCATCAGCTTTGGTAATTATGAACTGGATGTAAAATCGAAAGTGTCAGATTTCGAGTGCAACGGAGATTTGTATAAAGTAAAGACTTTTTCGGAGATTACCAAACTGGAAAGAAATGGAATGTTTGTGTATGAATCAGTTCCCGGGACGACAGTGAATAATCTGCTGCTTCAGGAAAATGGAATGGAATTTTCTGTGGAAGGCGCGGAGGATGCTCAGATTACAGTGGAGATGGAAGCGGATACGGAGTATGAAGTTTTCATTGATGAGAAACCCATTGGCCAGATCAAAACAAATTTGGGCGGAAAACTTTCTTTCAGCGTGGAGCTGGAAAATGTTGACAAGGCGGATGTAAGAATCGCCAGAGTATAAAAGATGAGTGAAAAGGCCGTTGCCTGTGGCAGCGGCCTTTTTCAGCAGAAAGAGGGTAAGTACAATATGGCAAAAGGGAAAAAAACGGTCTTTTTCTGCCAGAATTGCGGATATGAGTCGATGAAGTGGATGGGGCAGTGCCCCGGATGTCAGGAATGGAATACATTTGTGGAAGAAACAGCGGTAAGCGAGAAGACAGGAAAGACGAAAAGGAGGGGAGAAACGCTTCGTCCTGTTACACTGTCGGGTATTCAGATGGAACAGGAAGAGAGGACAAGTATCGGTATAGAGGAGCTGGACCGGGTGCTGGGGGGAGGAATTGTAAGCGGTTCCCTGGTGCTGGTAGGCGGCGATCCTGGTATCGGGAAATCCACACTTCTGCTTCAGGTCTGCCGTCAGCTGGCTGAGAAAGGGAAAAAAGTACTGTATATTTCCGGCGAGGAATCTTTAAGACAGATTAAACTGCGGGCACAGCGGATCGGAACTTTTAATGACAATCTGCAGCTGTTATGCGAGACCAATCTGTCAGATATCAGGGAGATTGCGGAAAAGCAGAAACCGGATATGATGGTGATAGATTCCATTCAGACCATGTACAATGAAGAGGTTTCGTCGGCGCCCGGAAGCGTGTCTCAGGTCAGAGAATCTACCGGCATGCTGCTGCAGATTGCCAAGGGCCTGGGAATTTCCGTATTTATCGTGGGACATGTGACGAAGGACGGATCAGTTGCCGGTCCAAGAGTACTGGAACATATGGTAGATACGGTGCTCTACTTTGAGGGGGATCGGCATGCCTCCTACAGGATCTTAAGAAGCGTAAAAAACCGTTTTGGATCAACCAATGAAATCGGCGTATTTGAAATGCGTACGGAAGGTCTGGTGGAAGTGAAAAATCCATCGGAATTTATGCTCAGCGGAAAGCCGGAGGAGGCTTCCGGTTCTGTTGTGGCCTGTTCCATGGAAGGAACCCGTCCTATTTTGATCGAAGTTCAGGCCCTTGTCTGCCGCAGTAATTTTGGAATTCCCAGAAGGACGGCGGCGGGAACGGATTTCAACCGGGTAAATCTTCTGATGGCCGTGCTGGAAAAGAGGGGACGGATGAATCTGTCGGAGTATGATGCCTATGTAAATATTGCCGGTGGAATCAAAATGACAGAACCGGCGATCGATCTGGGAATTTTGCTGGCCATAGCCTCCAGCTACAAAGACATCGTAATTCCGGGAAGCGTGGTAGCTTTTGGAGAAGTAGGACTAAGCGGAGAGATACGGGCGGTCAGCATGGCCAGGCAGCGTGTGAAAGAGGCGAAAAAGCTGGGGTTTGAGACGGTGATACTGCCCCGGGTCTGTGAAAGTACAGTGAAAGGTGAGAAAGGAATCCGGCTGGTTTATGTGAGCAATATTAGAGAAGCGGTGGAGGCAATACAGAGCAATTAAAAAATGTAAAAGTTCAAAAAAATAAAAATTCGCGAAAAAAGTGTTGACATACAAAAAATAACGTGCTATTATAATCTAGCTGTCGCGGACAACAGATGTTTGAAAAAGCGACAGGAAAGAACATTGATAACTGAACAGTAAAACACAATCCTCGAAAATTCGAACAGAGAAGAAATTCGAGACGAATAGTCGAAACCAACAGTAAGAGGGATAAGATAGCCAA
>JBMNRA010000021.1:0-40294 GCA_050944415.1 Ruminococcus sp. | reverse complement strand
TTAACATCCATACTTCTTTTTTCAGCTTTTAAAGTATTCATTTATCTTTTCCTCCAAAAATCTGATTGCTTAGCAGCCTTCAACTTTATATCACTATAAAGAGGTTTGTTAAGTATGTTTTCTTTGTTACATCTATATTATAACTATTATAGCAAAAACAGAGTAACCAAATTTTTATTTTATAATATATTTTTTTTGTGCAATTTTAAATCCTTGTATGACGATTCACATATTTTGCCTTATATTTGGAATATACAATAGTCTGATCTTTATATAAGCTGTAATATCCCGATACGGCAAAGCTGACGGCAACGGCAATCAGATAAAAAGAAACTCCCTCAAATCCAAAAAGTTCAAATGCAATCAGAATAGAAGTAATCGGACAGTTTGTCACTCCACAGAAAAGAGCCGTCATCCCTGATGCCGCGCAAAGAGAAGGCGACAATCCCAGCACCTGTCCCAATACACAGCCTAATGTGGCTCCTATACAAAACGAAGGGACGATTTCGCCGCCGCGAAAACCTGCGCGCATGGTAACAGCCGTCAAAATCAGTTTGACAAGAAAATCCGCCGGCCTGGCTTCTCCCAACTCTACCGCGCGTTCAATCAGATTGTTGCCTGCTCCCATATAATCTGTAGTTCCCAAAAGCAGCGTCACGGCTATTATTATAACGCCGGCGGCAAACACCCGTACATATGGATTTTTCATCCACTTTCCATAGAACTTTTCCATCCAGCCAAGTGCCGCGCAGAAAATAATGCTGACCGCTCCGCAGGCCAGAGCCGTCGCTCCCATCTTCAGTCCGGTTTCCACCGTAAGCGCCGGAATTCCTGTGACATGAAAGCTTTCCGGATGAATTCCAAAACTGGCAGCAAAACCAGAGGCAATCAGCGCTGAAATCACGCAGGGAAGAAGAGCTGCATAATACATGATCCCCACACTGACGACTTCCATCGCAAACACAGCCGCTGCCATGGGTGTTCCGAATACCGCCGCAAAAGCTCCGCTCATGCCGCACATTACAATAACATGTCGGTCTTCTTCATCCAGATGAATCCATCTTCCTAACTGGTTTCCGATACTTCCGCCCAACTGAATGGCCGCCCCCTCTCTTCCTGCAGAGCCCCCGCCCAGATGGGTAAGAATAGTTGCCAGGAAAATCAAAGGCGCAGAACGAAAAGGGACCTCATCTTTCGAACGAATAAAGGACAGTACCTGATTGGTTCCTCTGTCTTCTTTTCCGATTTTTTTATATAAAAAAACGATAAGAAGCCCAGCCAGCGGAAGCAGGAACATAACCTGGAAATAATCATTTCGGAGCGCCGTTACATACGCCAGTGCAGTGGCAAACAGACTGCTGCATGCTCCCACGATAAGACCAGTTATTGATGCCAGAATCAGCCATTTTATCAGATTTCCCATGTCCCGCCAGACTCTCTTGGCATAATATTCTGCCAGCTGTTTTCCGGGAATTCTCATTTTCCTACTTTCCATTGTCCTCTCCTCATTTTCTGTCTTCCCCGCCACATAACTCATAATAGAATATGTATTGCTGCAGCACTCCTTGAAAGCCCTGATATCTCCGGTTCGGGAACCCTCTTTTATAGTGTTTCTCCAGCACCTGAAGAATATGGGTATCTTTTGGGAATGCCTGAAGGTGATGCAGGGCAAACAGGCAGATGCAGTCCGCGACTTTTCCACCCACCCCAAACAGTTTCATCAGTTCCGCCCGTGCTTTTTTATAAGACATCTTTCTGATCTCATCCAGATTCACTTCACCCCGCGCCACACTTCCGGCCGTTCGCACCACATATTTGCTGCGGTATCCCAGATTGCAGTCTTTCAGCTCGTCCTCCGGCAATCCAGACAGATCTTCCGCCTTGGGAAAGGCGTAATAGCGTTTCCCTTCAAAGTTTTCTTTTTCTTCCCCGTACCGTTCGCAGATATTCTGAATGCATCGGCGGATCCTAGGAATATTGTTCTGCTGGGAAATCAGAAATGACACGATCATCTCCCACAAATCCTGCCGCAGAATCCGAATACCTCCTCCCGCGCGGGCAGC
The DNA here is from genome assembly GCA_050944415.1 of Ruminococcus sp. Lineage (GTDB taxonomy): Bacteria > Bacillota > Clostridia > Lachnospirales > Lachnospiraceae > Ruminococcus_G. The sequence goes on along the minus strand of JBMNRA010000021.1, from coordinate 38,231 downwards.
TTCTCTCAAATACCGGTCATTGGGATTGATTTTATCAATGTATACTCCGTAATCCCTGTCAAGATCAAAATAATTTTTCCAGAAATTCTCATATTCCTCTTCCTTGCAGTCGAACAGAATCTCCTGCCCCCGCTGCTCTGCTTCCAAATACCGGTCCGAAGCGATAATCTGATATTTTTCATCCGTCCTGCGTTTCATCCGGAAACACTGCCCTGAATCACAGATCTGAGAAAGATCCAAATGCTCTGCCCGTTTTACTACCATATTTTCATCTCCAAAAAGGCTGGTCAAAACTGACCAGCCTTCAACTTTTTACTCTTCAAACAGATGCTCCATCATCATCCAGCCCTCTTCCAGCTTTCTTCCCGTCAGAGCTGCTTCTTTTTCATTATACTTCCAGCTATGATTTTCCTTTTTTCTGCTGTCATAAAGCAGATACGGCACTGGATCCGCAGTATGTGTTCTTACCCGTATAGGAGTAGGATGATCCGGCAAAATCAGCATGCGGTAATCCACACCGGCAGCATCCAGGCCTTCTTTTACCAGACGAATCACTCTCTGATCCAGATATTCAATAGCCTGAACTTTTCTCTCCACGCTGCCCTGGTGTCCCACTTCATCCGGCGCTTCCACATGAATATAGGCAAAATCATATCCATCCTCCGTCAGCGCTTTCACCGCCGCATTGGCTTTCCCTTCATAATTGGTATGCAGACCCCCATTGGCTCCTTCTACCGATATATTGTCCATACCCGCGCCTACTGCAATGCCTTTCAGCAGATCCACTGCTGAAATCATTACCCCCTTTTTATGATATTTTTCATAAAACGAAGACAGTGCAGGTCTGGTGCCAGCTCCCCAGAACCAGATGCTGTTGGCAGGATTTTTCCCCTGCCGTTTTCTTTCCAGATTCAGCGGATGGTTTGCCAGAATTTCATAGCTTCGTTTCTGCATATTTCTCAGAATTTCGTCCTGCGGCAGATGGGCGCCGATTACCTGTCCCAGAATATCATGGGGCGGCGTCAGCTCCACAACACTGCCCTTTGCCCAGATCAGACAGTGACGATAACTGGTTCCCAGATAAAACTGATAACTCTCATTCTCCAGCTCTTTTTTCACCGCATCCAACAGCACCGCAGCATCTCCCGTGCTGATCTCATCAGAGCTGTGATCAATGATTTTTTTTCCATCGTAGGGCTCTTCCTCCGACAGTGTCACCAGATTACAGCGGATTGCCACATCATCCGGTTTCATATCCACACCGATGCTCAGAGCCTCCAGCGGCGACCTTCCTGTATAGTAAATTTTCGGATCATATCCCATCACTGAAAGATTAGCTGTATCACTTCCCGGACTCATTCCCTCTGGAATGGTATGGACCATACCCATCTCCGACATATTCGCCAGCTCATCCATGGCCGGAGTGCCGGCATACTCCAGGGGAGTTTTTTCACCCAGCTGAGCTATGGGCTCATCCGCCATACCGTCTCCCAAAATTACTACGTATTTCATATATTGCCTCCGGTCTCTAAATTCTTGCCCGGATCATACTGATAATGCCATCCAGCCGGCCAGCCTTATCTTTGTATGAATTCTCAGTCATGACCGGTGTAACAAAAGCAAATTCTCCCGGCAGATCTTCAAGCTGGCGAATATCCACATCACCAAACAGTTCTTTGATCTTGCCGCCCTTTTCTTCGGGAGTTCCTTTTACCCGGACAAAAAACCTGCCTTCCACATCACCGATATCCATCAGATCCAGTTTTTTACTGCTCCAGTTCATCATAATGTTCCGGTTCAAGTGCTTGGCCTCATCCACTACATCAGCTACCACCGCACTGGCTGTCGGCAGTTTCCCGGCGCCGCTTCCGTAAAACATAGCGTCGCCAAGTACATTCCCATGTACGAAAATCGCATTAAATACGCCATTCACGCTGAAAAGCGGACTGGTATTGTCAATCATGACAGGGCTGACCATGGCATAGAATCCGCTGCCGACTTTTCGGCTTGTAGCCAGCAGTTTGATACTGGTTCCCATATCATTGGCATACTTTATGTCAGCCGCCGTTATCTTTGTGATACCTTCCGTATAAATTTCCTCGTAATTTACCGATCTTCCAAATGCCAGTGAAGAAAGAATCGCTATCTTCCTGCAGGCATCGTAGCCCTCCACATCCGCTTCCGGATTTCTCTCTGCATATCCCTTATCCTGAGCGTCTTTCAGTACTTCATCAAAATCAGAGCCGTCCGTACTCATCTTGGTCAGAATATAGTTGGTGGTACCATTTAAAATACCTGTAATCTCATCAATCTCATCCGCAGTCAGAGAAGAATTCAACGCTCTGATAATAGGAATTCCTCCGCCGCAGCTGGCTTCAAACAGATAATTAATATTCTTTTTCTTCGCGATTTCCAACAGCTCCACGCCGTGTTTGGCCACCAGCTCTTTGTTGGAGGTACATACGCTTTTCCCGCTTTCCAGCGCACGTTTCGTGAAAGTAAAAGCCGGTTCCACGCCGCCCATAACTTCCACTACGATTTTTATTTCCGGGTCATTCACGATCACATCGAAATCGTGAACGATCTTTTCCTGTATCGGATCCCCGGGAAAATCCCGCAGATCCAGTACATATTTAATGTTAATTTCTTCTCCGGCCTTTTTGCCGATACTGTCATAATTGGTGTTAATAACTTCCACCACACCGGAACCTACAGTGCCATAACCTAACACAGCAATATTTATCATCCTTTTTTCTCCTTGTATTGTTATATGGTTTCCGCATTCTTACGCGCGGACAGTGCTCTCCATTTCAGATAGGCGTTAATAAAGGAATCAATATCTCCGTCCAGAACTTGCTCCACATTTCCCCGTTCTTCATTGGTTCGATGGTCTTTCACCATAGTATAAGGCTGCAATACGTATGAACGAATCTGGTTTCCCCAGCCGATATCTGTCACTTCACCGCGGATTCCGGACAATTTTGCCTCGTTTTCCTGCTGCTTGAGCAAATACAGTTTGGCCTTCAGCATCTGCATGGCCTTATCCTTATTCATATGCTGAGAACGTTCATTCTGGCATTGCACAACGATTCCCGTAGGGAAATGAGTAATACGGATAGCCGAAGACGTTTTATTAATATGCTGTCCTCCGGCGCCGCTGGAACGATACGTATCAATACGGATATCCTCATCCTTAATTTCCACATCCACATCTTCTTCAATATCCGGCATCACATCACATGATACAAAAGAAGTCTGCCGTTTCCCGGCGGCATTAAACGGAGAAATACGCACCAGCCGGTGAACACCTTTCTCCGACTTCAGATAACCGTAGGCATTTTCTCCGTGAACCTCAAAAGTCACCGATTTAATGCCGGCTTCCTCCCCGTCCAGATAATCCAGCACTTCCACATCATAGCCTTTTCGTTCTGCCCAGCGTGTATACATGCGGTACAGCATACTTGCCCAGTCACAGGATTCTGTTCCGCCTGCACCGGCATGCAGCGTAACAATGGCGTCATTTTTGTCGTACTCACCGGAAAGAAGAGTTTTTACCCGGATATTTTCAAAATCCTTTTTAAATTCTTCCAGAAGCTCTTCAATCTCAGGTATTACTGAGGAATCGTTTTCCTCATATCCCATCTCAATCAATGTTTCCATATCTTCTTTCTGAGATACCAGATTCTGATAGGTCTGCATATCGTCCTTCAGACTCTTCAGTTCCTTCATCATCTTCTGAGATTTTTCAGGATCATCCCAGAAATTCGGAGCTTCCATTTCCATTTCTAACTCCTGAACCCGCTTTTCCTTATTAGCCAGGTCAAAGTGAATCCCTCACTTCCACTAATGGTTCTGTATAGGAGTTCAGTACAGTTTTAAACTGATCTAATTCAACCACAGCTTCACCTTCTTTCTTTTTTTATGCTTTTCTTCCACAGCACTGTTTATATTTTTTACCGCTTCCACAGGGGCATGGATCATTGGGATATATTTTTTCTGCCGTTCTCTGCTGCGGTTTTTTCGGACCGCTGTCATCCTTATTGGTTCCCGTCACCTGAGCTACCTGTTCTCTTTCCACTTTCTGCTCAATTCTTACATGATACAGAAGTCTTAACGTATCCTGTTGGATAGAAGAAATCATCTCATTGAACATATCATAAGCGGCCATTTTATATTCTACCTTGGGATCTTTCTGACCATAAGCCTGAAGACCGATTCCCTGGCGCAGCTGATCCATATCGTCAATATGGTCCATCCACTTCCGGTCAATCACTTTCAGGAGAATAACCCGCTCCAGCTCTCTTAACTGTTCCGCTTCCGGGAATTCCGCCTCTTTCATCTCATACAGTTTTACTGCTTCTTCCTTCAGCTTCTGCTTGCACTCATTCTTTTTAAGCCCTTTCACCCGCTCTTCCGTCAATGGTTCCAGCGGAATGATCGGCAGCAGCACAGAATTAATTTCACTCAGATCCCATTCTGAGGAATCATTGTCCTCATTGATGCACATATCTACCGCACTGTCCACAGTATCGGTAATCATTTTGTAAATGGCGTCCCGCATGTTCTCTCCATCCAGAACACGACGGCGCTCTTTATAGATAATTTCCCTCTGCTCGTTATTCACCTGGTCATACTCCAGCAGATTTTTACGGATTCCGTAGTTATTACTTTCAATTTTTTTCTGTGCTTTTTCAATAGCGTCTGAAAGCATCTTATGTTCTATCTGTTCATTCTCAGCCACTCCCAGGTGTGTAAAGATTCCCATCAGTCTTTCCGATCCGAACAGACGCATCAGATCATCTTCCAGGGAAATATAAAAACGGGATTCTCCCGGGTCACCCTGACGGCCGGAACGGCCTCGCAGCTGATTGTCTATTCGTCTCGACTCATGACGTTCCGTACCGACAATTTTCAGACCGCCGGCTTCTCTGGCCACATCATCCAGCTTAATATCTGTTCCACGGCCTGCCATGTTAGTAGCAATGGTAACAGCTCCCGCCACACCGGCCTGAGCTACAATCTCAGCTTCCAGTTCATGGAACTTGGCATTAAGCACCTGATGGGGGATACCTTCCCTTTTCAGCATGCCGCTTAAAAGCTCTGAAGTTTCAATGGTAATAGTTCCCACCAGGACCGGCTGCTGTTTCGCATGAGCCTCTTTAATCGCTTCCACTACAGCACGGAATTTTTCCTTCTTAGTCATATAAACCGCGTCTTCCATATCCACACGGATTACCGGTTTATTGGTGGGAATCTCAATAACATCCATACCATAGATATCCCTGAATTCCTGTTCTTCCGTCAGCGCCGTACCTGTCATACCTGCTTTTTTCTTGTATTTATTGAAAAAGTTCTGGAAAGTAATAGTCGCCAGCGTTTTGCTCTCTCTTCTTACTTTCACATGCTCTTTTGCCTCGATCGCCTGATGCAGTCCGTCAGAATAACGGCGTCCCGGCATAATTCGTCCTGTAAATTCATCAACAATCAGCACCTGATCATCTTTAATAACATAATCCTGATCTCTGAACATCAGATTGTGCGCCCGAAGCGCCAGAATAATATTATGCTGGATCTCAAGATTCTCCGGATCTGCCAGGTTTTCAATATTGAAAAATTTCTCTACTTTTTTCACGCCGGCTTCCGTCAGATTGACTATCTTATCCTTTTCATTGACAACGAAATCTCCGGTTTCCGTGATTTCCTCACCCATAATGGCTGCCATCTTCGTCATTTCTCCGCTGGCCTCGCCCCGTTCCAGCTGCCGGGCCAGAATATCGCACACTTCATACAGTTTTGTGGATTTTCCACTCTGTCCGGAAATAATAAGCGGTGTCCGGGCTTCGTCAATCAGAACAGAGTCCACCTCATCAATGATGGCATAATGAAGGTCTCTCTGCACCAGCTGCTCTTTATAGATTACCATATTGTCACGAAGATAATCAAAACCCAGTTCATTGTTGGTCACATACGTGATGTCACAGCCATAAGCCGCACGTCTTTCATCACTTTTCATGGAATTCAGCACAACACCTACTGTCAGGCCCAGAAATTCATGAACCTTTCCCATCCACTCAGCATCACGATGAGCAAGATAGTCATTGACCGTAACGATGTGAACGCCTTTTCCTTCCAGCGCGTTCAGATACGCAGGAAGAGTTGACACCAGGGTTTTTCCTTCACCTGTTTTCATCTCTGCAATACGTCCCTGATGCAGAATGATACCGCCGATCAGCTGTACCCGGTAATGTTCCATATTCAGCACACGTCTGGCAGCCTCTCTCACCGTTGCGTAAGCTTCCACCAGAATATCATCCAGAGTGGCTCCGCCTGCCAGGCGCTCTTTGAACTCCTTCGTTTTATCCCTCAGTTCACTGTCACTGAGCGCCTGCATAGTCGGTCTGAGTTCTTCGATCTGATCTACCAGGGGCAGGATTCGTTTTACTTCGCGGGAACTATGGGTTCCAAAGATTTTTTCAACTAATTTCATTTTTCGTTTATTCGCTCCTGCAATATTTAATTCCTATCGGTTTTATAAAATCACGTTATATTTTAACACTTTTTATCCACATGGTCAATTGCCTTATAACCGCCGGATCTCCATTACAATCTTTTCAGCATATAAATCCCCACGGCTGTCACTGCTGCTTTTCCCGTTTCTTCCACCCAGCCATTCATGGAAATCTGCGCCAGATTTTTCCCCAGATGATCCACCCTGGCTTTTACCATTAAATGAGTATTTTCCAATATCGGTGCAAGATAAGTCATATTCAGGGAAACGGTGGGCGTCACCCCGGTGTAAGACACGATACGCGCCAGCAGACCTCCGGTACTGTCACAGGCGGTAGCGGAAAGGCCTCCGTGCATAGTCTGCAAAGGATTCAATTCCCAGTGTTCCACCGGAAATCTCAGAATAATACTTTTCTCACTGTAACTGCAGTCTGCCATTTCCATTTTCATCATCTGCATAATACCGGAACTGGTTATTCTTCTGTGATTCAGTATCGCTTCCCCCATTTCACGAAACAGCTTTTCCTGTTCTTCTGCCGAAGCATTTTCTATTTTGTCTTTATATCCGATGACAATATCTGTTTCCATTATATATTTCCTCCAGCATTTCCAATGATCTATGCCTGGAATTATATCATATACTTCGGAAAACACAAGACAAGAAGCCCCGCCAGGCAAATACATGCTGCCTGTCAGGGCTTAACTATTTCTTATTTACATAGACTTTCTCTCTGCTATCTCGGCCATCTTGGCATCATTCAGACGGGTATCGCCATGAACCCTGCTGTAAGAGAGATATCCGTTCATCCTGTCTATCTTTGTCAGGTTTCTGGAACCGCAAACCGGACACACATCCATCTCCAGTTCCTGATGACCGCAGTCATCACAGTAGGCCAGCGACAGGTTAACCCCTTCATAATAGCCCAGGTCCATTGCCCGGTAAATCAAAGATTTAATGGCTTCAATATTATAATCGATGGGATATCTGACATACTGTATCTTTCCTCCATTGCACAGTTCCCAGAAACGTCCTTCCAGATCCTGCTTTTCAATAGGCGTAATATCTTCCGTCACATGGCAATGGAAACTGTTGCTGACATAAGGACGGTCGGATACGCCTCTGACAATTCCGTATTTTTTGCGGAACTGTTCTACCTGAAGGCCGCAGAGGCTTTCTGCCGGAGTACCATAAATGGCATAGAGAATACCGTCCTTCTCTTTGAATTCCGCTACCTTATCATTGATATACTGGAGTACTTCCAGCGCAAACTCTCCGTCTTCCGCAATGGATTTTCCATTATACAGTTCCTGAAGTTCATTGAGCGCGGTAATGCCGAAGGAAGCCGTCATCGGCTTTAAGATGGGGCGGATTTTATCCGACGGTTTCAGGTGGCCCCCGTAAAATCCCCCTTCACAGTATCCCAGCGGATTGGTAGACGCTCTCATCTCTCCCAGATAATCGTAAGTTCTGATATGAAGCTGGCGGATCATCTCCAGATAAAAATCCAGAACCTCATAAAAATCCCTGTTTTCCATCCGGGATTTGGCAAGAATCATAGGAAGATGAAGGCTGACCGCACCGATATTGAATCTTCCCACAAATACCGGTTTGTCATCTGCATCCGCCGGATTCATTCCGCCTCTTTCATACCAGGGGCTTAAAAAGGCCCGGCAGCCCATGGGGCTGATGACTCTGCCATACTGTTTGTACATGCTGGAAATATACCCTTTGCCTGTCATGGAAAGCCAGTCAGGATACATGGTTTTGGCGGAACACTGTACGCCCGCTTCAAACACATCTTCACAGCTTCCTCCCGGTCCGTGAAGATTTTTATCAAAGAGAAAGACAATTTTCGGGAACAGCACCGGTTTTTTATGACCTTTTTTACCCTGCCCTCCTTTATGAACTTCCAGCAGGGAAAGAGAAATCATCTTTTCAAAGCGGCCGCATCCCAGACCCAGCGTCACTGTCACAAAAGGATAGTCGCCTCTGGAAGAACCTACCGTATTCAACTTGTACTCAATACCCTGCCAGCCCTGGTCACAGTCCCGGCGAACTTTATCCATAGCATACCGGCGTGCAGTCTCTTCTTTGCCAGTCCAGCTGTCATCGGCATATTTCAGAAACTCATTGTAATACTTGTCATAGCTTTTCTGCGCATATGGCCCCAGGATCTTATCCACTTCCGGCACGGTAAAGCCGCCATACTGCTGGGCTGCCGTGCTCAGGATAATATCTCCCATTACGTCAAAAGCCGTGTCCAGTGTCTTGGGTTCATTGTACCAAACGTTTCCCATCTCAAATCCGTCTTTCAACACAGAAGCCACGTCAAACAGGCAGCAGTTCATAGTATCCAGACGGGCCGACTGATCATGAATGTAGATATAACCATCCTTGCAGGCCTGCAGTTCGTTCCGGTTCATAAAGAATTTGCGGTAAAGCTCTTTATTCAGTTCATTAAAAATCAGACTCCGCTTTGTAGCTACCAGCGCGCTGTCTGTATTGGCATTGCTTTTGTCACCAATGTAACGGATAGACTGACTTTTGGTATATACATCATCCATCATATGAATAAAATCAACTTTGTAATTCCGATAATCCCGGTAACTTTTCGCCACTGCCGGATTTACCTCTTCCAGAGCTCCTTCCACAATATTATGCATGTCCTGAATGGGGATTTCGGTTTTATTTAAACCGGCTGCCCTCTCGGTAGCATATTTACAGATAAAAGCGATTTCATCCTCTGAGAATTTGTACAGAATACGTCCTGCTGATTTATTGACAGCCCTGACAATCTTATCCGCATTAAATTCTTCTCTGGTTCCATCTTTTTTTATTATATAAATCATTTTCTACCTCCAAGAACTCATACAATATGTTGTATCTATTTTTCTTTTTTGTCACTATATTTTGTATGAAACAGTATAGCACGCACCAGCCTAAAAGAAAAGAGGAAATTTCATCATCGGGTAACATTTTTCAGCCACTTTCCCGACCGATACCGTTTAATGGAAAATGGCAGCTTTAATATTTCATCAAAAGAAATAACCACATAAACAGCCGGCACCGGCCATTTCAACACGAATGCCGCAATACAGCCCAGAAAAACGGCACATCCCCAAAGTCCGGCAAAATCCAGAACAAGACCAATGCGCGTATCACCTCCGGCCCGGAATATGCCTACAATAAATATGGTCCCCAGGCTCTGAAAAAAGCAGAAATAAGACAGAATAACCATCATATAGCTCAGATATTCCGAAGCCTCCGGCGTCATCACCATGAAACTCAGCACTGCCGGTCTTACTACCAGAAGAATCAGAGCTGCTCCGGCCACTCCCAGAACAGCTGCCAGTTTCACAAAAAGTCCCGCCTGCTGTCTGGCGAGTTTTTCATTTCCTTCTCCTATGGTTTTTCCCAGTATAATAGCCGCCGCGCTGCCCAATCCCATAGACACTACCATGGCAAGCTGGCGGCTGGTCTGTGTTATGGAATGCGCCGCCACAGCCGCGCTGCCCAGATGCCCCATCATCGCACTCAGCATGGCCATGCCGCAGCCCCACACCAATTCATTAACAATCACAGGGGAAGCATAATGAATGAAATCACGGGTCAGCTGACGATCCCTTACAGCCAGAAGACTCAGCCGTATATTCAGAATATCATTGCACCGCTTATTATATACCAGAATAATGATAAATTCCGCTACCCTTGCCAGCGTAGTGCCCAGCGCCGCCCCGGCAGTCCCCATTGCCGGGCAGCCAAAAAGTCCGAAAATAAAAATAGCATTCAGCACTACATTGACTCCCAGAGATACGGCATAAGTAATCATCCCGATCAAAACGCGCTCCACACTTCGCATCAGATTCAGATATGTCATATTGACTGCCATCAGAAGATAGGAAAACGCAACCACCCGCAGATAAGGAATCCCTTCCGCTATGATTACCTCTTCTCTGGTAAAAATCAGCATCAGCTGCCGTGGAATCAACAGTGCGGCCGCCATAAAGATAATCCCCGCCAGAACGGCAATCCGCATGGAGATTCCCAGAACTTTCTCTATGGTTTCCGTATCCTTCTTTCCCCAGTACTGAGCCGTCAGCACAGCGGCTCCTGACGACATTCCAAACATCAGAAGATTCAGAATAAAGCTCACCTGATTGGCAAGGGAGCCGGCTGACAATGCCGTCTCCCCTACCATACCAAGCATAATGACATCGGCCGCCGACACTCCCACATTGATCAGATTCTGCAGAGCCATGGGCAGCACGAGTGCAAACACCATTTTATAAAACTGTTTCTTTTCCATGTTCCATATTCACTTTCTGTCCTGTATTTTAAGCATCGCTTCCCGTCTCGTAAATAATCTCACTGGGAGATAAACTCACCGTAAAATCCTCAGAACTGTAGTCAGGAACCGTAATTTTCTGTCCCTCCGTCAGAAGCATGTTATCATATCTGTTGGAATAACTATTTCCCGTTCCATTGTCCGATACCATGACCGAGTCATAATAACCGCCGGAATCGTCTGTAAGTTCCAGCGTTCCAAAGCCCGAAATCCAGCTGGCGTCATAAACACCCGCAGGAATATCAGTCCCCACCTGCAGCACATCGCCATAGGATAACTCAAAGGATTCCGTAAGGGGATTGGCTGTTCCCTCTGTCATATCATCCAGCTGAGCATTCTCGGATGATACTACAACTTTGATATCACCGGAAATATCCAGAACGCCTCCTTCAAAAAGCTGGCAGTTTTCCATGCCAGTCACGCCATATTCCCCATCCGCTGCCATGAACTCACTTTCAAATATACCGTTTTCATCATCATCCAGCTCGACAATTCCCCCAAGATCATACTCTGTATTGGAAACCAGGCGGATAGTATACGTTCCGACGGGAAGATGCTGACCTCCCACATACCTTCCCGGAGTCAGTTCCGCAGAAAATTCTTCTCCGCTTTCCGGCATAATCTGAGGCGTCGGCGTTGTCCAGAGATCCTCACTGTAATCATAGTCCTCCGAAACATCAGCATCAGCATCATAATTATAATCATAGCTGTAATCATAATCTTCCAGACTGTCTATCAAATTCGTGTCGAAACTGTAATCATCCTGTCCGGTTGTCACCGTCTTCTCATGCCGCTCCGACATCATCTGGCTGAAAGCTCCCAGCACTATGAAGATCACTGCCAACACCGCTGCCAGGACCCCGGCGCGATTCTTCTTTTTCTCTTTCCCAAAATTACTGGAATAATATTTATGCTGCTTTTTATGAAAATTTCTGGCTTTCTGCCTTTCCTTCTGATCCTTGTCCTGATTCTGCTTCTGATTCTGCTGCCGGCTGGTCTGACTGACTTTCCGCACGGCGGCAGCATTGTCTTCCCGTCTCGTTACATTCAGCTGATATCTGATTTTCCGCCTGGAATAATCCATACCGCAGTCCTGACAACGTTCATTTACAATCAGACCATCACACAATTCACATCTGATTTTTCCCATAAATGCCCCCTCCCCGCATTTCTGTTCTGCTGTTTCTATCAATATTGTACTTGCTTTTCCCATACCTTTCAAGCTATAATGAATCCATTAAACAAAAACAGGGAGGAAACTGCACTATGGAACATTTAATGATTCCCGCAAACTACCATTCGGCGCTGAATCTCCATGATACCCAGGTGGCAATCAAAACAGTCAAAGACTTTTTTCAGAAAGCTTTGTCTGATCAGCTGAATCTTCTGCGTGTCACAGCACCTCTGTTTGTCCAGCCCCAGTCCGGCCTTAACGACAACTTAAACGGTGTGGAGCGTCCTGTAACCTTCGGGATCAAAGAGCAGAACGATGAACAGGCCGAAATTGTTCATTCACTGGCAAAATGGAAACGTTTTGCTTTACAGAAATACGGTTTTAAATACGGCGAAGGTCTTTATACAGATATGAATGCCATCCGCCGGGATGAAATAACGGACAACATTCATTCTATTTTCGTGGATCAGTGGGACTGGGAGATGATCATCGACCGTCACGAAAGAAACATGAACAAGTTGAAAGAAATCGTGCAGAAAGTCTATAAAGCGCTGAAAAAAACCGAAAAATACATGTCAATTCAGTATGATTATATAGAAGAATTTCTGCCCAAAGACATTTTCTTTATCACATCTCAGGAACTGGAAGATTTATATCCCGACTGTACTCCGAAAGAAAGAGAATACAAAATCGTCAGAGAAAAAGGCGCTGTATTCGTTATGCAGATCGGCGATTATCTTGCCTCCGGCGTCAAACATGACGGACGCGCTCCGGACTATGACGACTGGGCATTAAACGGTGATATTATTGTCTACTATCCCGTACTGGATATTGCTTTGGAACTTTCCTCTATGGGAATCAGAGTAGATGAAAATTCTCTTCTCCGCCAGCTGGAAGCCGCCGGCTGTCCCGAGAGAGCCGAACTGCCATTCCAGAAAGCGATTCTTGAAAAAAGACTGCCGTACACCGCGGGAGGCGGAATCGGACAGTCTCGAATCTGTATGTTCTTCCTGCGCAAAGCACACATTGGGGAAGTACAATGTTCCCTGTGGCCGCCGGAAATCGTAGAGGAAGCGTCTAAAAACGGTATTCCCCTTCTTTAAAACGACATTGAAAAACGCTGTCTCACAAAAACGGGACAGCGTTCTTTTTTTCCTTTTTGTCTGCGGCTGACATCCGAATGGCTGAAACCGGACATGCCTTTTTACATTTGCCGCACCGAATACATTCGGAACTGTTGGGATTCCTGTATACATCTATGCCAAAATCACAGGCTTCCTGGCATTGGCCGCATCTGACACATAAACTTTCATCTACCTGATACCGGAAAACGGCTGCTTTATTAAAGAATCCGTACACTGCTCCCAGCGGACACAGATACCGGCAGAAAGGGCGATATACCCACAGAGCCAGCAACAAAAGCAAAAGAAGCAACACCATTTTCCAGGTAAAGAGCCACCCCAGGGCGCCGCGCAGCTGTTCGTTTGCTGCCAGAAGGGGCAGGGCTCCCATCACCATTCCGGAAGGACAGATATATTTGCAGAACCAGGGCTGTCCCTGGCCGCCTATATCCAGCGCCGTTATCGGAAGAACAATCACAAAAAGCGCCAGAAACGCATATCTTAAATATTTCAGCCAGGAATCTCCCGGCAGCCTTTTTCTCTTCTGTATAAATGGAATTTTATACAGGATATCCTGCAGCAGACCAAAGGGACATAACCAGCCGCATACGAAACGTCCCAACAGTGCTCCCGCAAAAAGCAGAAAGCCTGTCACATAAAAAGCAAATTTAAAATTTCTGCTCCCAGCGACTGCCTGGAATGCTCCGATCGGACAGGAGCCCAGAGCCCCCGGGCAGGAATAACAATTCAATCCCGGAAGACAAAAGTTCTTCCCTGTTCCCCGATATATTTTCCCCTGAAGGAAGCCAGCCGCATACCCATTGGTCACTGCCGAAAACAAAAGCTGAACCCAGAATCTGATATGATTTTTCACACACGATAAAATATTAGCCAAGTCCAATGCACTCCATACATATATTCACTGCCTTACGCAGAATAACTTCTGTCTCACCCCTCCAGACGCCCAAAACCAGGAAAAAAATACCTGCTGCCATTAAAAGCATTGCCGCATAGTTTTTCATAAAAAATTTCATTCCCGCACCTCCTCCAGGTACCGGTCTATCAGCTCGGCCAGCTCTTCCTTTGTCATGGCCTGCATGTATGTGTCTCCCACCTGCCGGCCCTCACTGTCCACAAAAAATGTGGTTGGCACCGCATATATCTGCCCCAGAAGCCCGAACAGATCCTGTGACGGCAGAATGTGCGTATACTCTGCCTTCGTCTCCTCCGCCAATTCCGCAGCCAGATCAACCTGGCTTTCATCAATCTCTCCTTCAGAAGTCAGAGTATCTGATACAATTCCGATGACATTGACCCCTTCCGGCTGATATTCCGCGGCCAGTTCTCCTAACGCGGGCATTTCTCTGAGGCAGGGGCTGCAGAATGTAGCCCACACATTAACCAGTGTAAGGTCATAATCCGCCAGAATATCTTCCGTTACCTCATTGCCTTCCAGATCTTCCGCTGTAAATTCTCCAAGCACTCCCCAGTCCTCCGACTGTTCCGCTGTCTGCTCTTCATTCGCGGCCTCCGTCTTCTCTTTGCCGCAGCCGGAAATCAGAAGCAGCGCCAGCCCCGCCAGCATTACTATTTTTAATTTCATTCCATATTCTCCTGTAGTCAAAAAGAGCTGCTGCAAAAAAACTGAATTTGCAGCAGCTCTTTCCTTCTGCTTATAATTTCTTAATTCTCTCTATCGCTTCCACGGTATTTTCATAGCTGCCAAATGCTGTCAGCCGGAAGTATCCTTCACCGCTGGGACCGAAACCTGATCCCGGTGTTCCCACTACATTTCCTTTTTCCAACAGGAAATCAAAAAATTCCCAGGAAGTCATATTACCCGGTGTTTTCAGCCAGATATAAGGTGCGTTAACGCCTCCCGATACTGTGTATCCGGCATCTTTCAGTCCCTGATAGATTACCTTCGCGTTATTCATATAATAAGCAACCTGTTTCTTCAGCTGTTCCTTTCCCTCCGGTGAATATACCGCCTCGCCAGCACGCTGTACGATATACGGTGCGCCATTATATTTCGTTCCATGACGTCTTGCCCAGAGACTATGAAGCTGCACATCTTCACACTTTAATTCCTTCGGAACCACGGTAAATCCAAGACGTACACCTGTGAAGCCGGCATTTTTGGAAAAGCTTCTCAGTTCAATGGCACATGTCTTTGCTCCTTCGCATTCGTAAATGGAATGCGGAACATTCTCTTCTGAAATATAGGCTTCATATGCGGCATCGTATATAATAACCGCTCCCACTTTATTAGCATAATCTACCCATTCCTGGAGCTGTTCTTTCGTAATTGTCGCTCCCGTCGGATTATTAGGGAAGCAAAGATAAATCAGATCCGGCGTTTCTTCGGGGATCTGGGGAGCAAAGCCGTTTTCTGCCGTACATGGCATGTAAATCACGTCACTCCATGTTTCCTTTACCGGATCATATGTACCGGTGCGTCCTGCCATTACATTAGTATCTACATATACCGGATATACCGGGTCGCAGACCGCAATTTTATTATCTATGCTGAAAATCTCCTGAATATTTCCCGAATCACATTTTGCCCCATCAGAAACAAAAATTTCATCCGGTGAAATATCACAACCACGATCCTGATAATCATTCCTGGAAATAGCATTTCTCAGAAACTCATAACCAAGATCCGGTGCATATCCGTGAAAGGTTTCCGCTTTTCCCATCTCATCCACTGCATTGTGAAGAGCAGTGATAATAGCCGGAGCCAGCGGCTGTGTCACATCGCCGATTCCCAGACGAATTACTTTCTTATCCGGGTTCTCCGCCTCATATGCACTTACTTTCTTACCGATAGTGGAAAACAGATAGCTTCCCGGCAGTTTCAGATAATTTTCATTAATTTTGAACATGACGATAATTCCTCCCTGTTTGTTATTAAATATCAATTTCTCCGTCAAACACCACAGTGGCCGGACCGGTCATATACACGTGTCCGTCCTCTTCACACCAGTGGATTTTCAGTTTCCCTCCCAGCAGTTCAACAGTCACCTCTCGCCCTGTACGGCCATTCACCACACAAGCAACCGCCACTGCACAGGCACCGGTTCCGCAGGCCATGGTTTCACCGGACCCCCGTTCCCAGACCCGCATTTTCACATTATTCCGATCTTTCACCTGGACAAATTCGGTATTCATCCGATCCGGAAAACGAACATGATTTTCAAACTCCGGACCAATTGTTTCAAGATTCAGATGTTCAATATCATCCATAAATACAACCGCATGAGGATTTCCCATAGAAACTCCGGTAATCCTGTAGGTTTTATCACCCACATCCAGCGGCTGATCAATCACTTTGTCCGTTTCAGATTCTATGGGGATATGAGAAGCCGTCAGATCCGGTTCTCCCATATCTACTTTTACCTGAGAAACCCTGCCGTTCTCCACCGTCATATCCAGATATTTGATTCCGCTTTTGGTCTCCACGGAAATACTGGTTTTTTCGGTCAGACCATAGTCATAAACGTATTTGGCTACACAACGGATCCCATTACCGCACATAGCGCCCTGAGAACCATCCGCATTATACATATCCATCTGAAAGTCCGCTTTCTCAGACGGTTTGATCAAAATCAGTCCATCCGATCCCACACCGAAATGGCGATCGCTGATAATCTGTGCCAGTTTTTCCGGTTCTGCCACTTTCTCTCTGAAACAGTTCACATATACATAGTCATTTCCGAGACCGTGCATTTTTGTAAATTTCATTCAGACTCCTCCTGTAGGAATGAATTTTTCCTACAGCTTATTTAATCACAGATTTCCATCGGTTGCAAGTATCTACATCTATTTTAAATAAATCAGGGTCAATAAGTCCATTTCCAGTATTTCTGACAGCGCAATCATAAGTTTCAACGAAGGTCTTCTTCTGCCATTTTCAATGGCACATATGTACGTACGGTCAACCTCCAGTGCATTTGCCAGCTGTTCCTGTGTCAACCCTCTTTTCTTTCTTGACATGCGGATGGAACTGCTTAACTCGCCCCTTATTTCTTTTGTTTTCATTATATATCCCCCCTTTATATAGAAATCGAATAACCCTGAGCAAAAATTACATATATCCTACATTCCGTAGGAAAAATTTTTGAATTATCTTACTTTATGTAGGATTACTTTCTATTCGCAAAACCGATAAAATAATTATATAGACACAATCCCCCGTTTCTCTCTGTTGCGGGGTACAAAAGGAGGAATTATATGGCAAATTTTAACGAAAAAGAACTCGAAGTAATTGGTCAGTACAATATGCCGGGAATTTACGGTGCACCTGACTGCATCGTTCCCAAACAGAATCGTCCTATCACACCAAAGGAAAACATGCTTCGTATGCTTAACGGAGAAATGCCTCTCTGGGTTCCCAATCAGACTTATGACAATAACGCAATCCAGCCTATGATCATGAAAGATGCTTATGCAAGAGCATATGGAGGCACCGACTGGTTTGGAATTGAATGGGTATATGAACCGCTTTCCAATGCAGCTATGGTTAAACCGGGAACCAGACGTTTGTCTGATCTGGCTAACTGGAAAGAAGAACTGGTCTTTCCGGATCTTTCCGCCATTGACTGGCAAAAAGACTACGAAGAGAATTATAAGAATCGAATTGCTGAAGACCGTCTTTCATATTTTATTATTGTAAACGGATTTTTTGAAAGAACGGCAGACCTGACCAGTTTTGAAGATGCCTTCTGTTATCTTCTGGAAGAACCGGAACTTTTGACAGAATTTTATGATAAACTTGCAGATTGGCACATCGAGCTGATAAAAATTGCCCATGATGTTTACCATGCCGATATGATCTTATTCCACGATGATATGGGCACACAGAGAAGTACCTTTTTCTCCCCCAGTATCTATGAAGAACTTCTGCTGCCTCAATACAAGAAAATCACAAAAGCTGCACATGATCTGGGTATGTATATCTGTCTGCATTCCTGCGGCTGCATTGGCACACTGATGCCTTTAATTATCGAAGCCGGTTTTGACGCCTGGGAAGGACAGGACAGCGCCAATGACAAAGCCGCTATTATGAGAGAATACGGCAAAGACCTGGCTCAGTGTACACTGTACATCATACCGGAAGACATGAGCGACGAAGATGCTGTAGCTCATATTCATAAAACAGTGGACGATCTTGCTATGACCGGACGCTTTGCCTGCCGTTTGAAAGACAACAAACCCAACCGGGCAGTTAATCTGGCTGATGAACTGTATCGTTACAGCCGCATTAAATACATGGAACTGGCAGAAAAATAATCACAAAATCAAAAAGGGCCTTCGGGCCCTTTTCCACTGTCTGCTGCAAAATATCAGATCAGCTCTCCGGGATTCGGAATCCCGAACTCTTTTTCTGCCAATTCCAGAAAACGCTCCCTGTCTTTCACTTTTTCCTCTGTTTTCACACCGTCTTCGGTTCTGGCAAAAACATCTCCAACCAGAGAAATACTGCCGTTTTGCAGTCTTCGGTTCAGCATGTAACGCTGCACAAATACAGAGTCAGGATGTGTGGAGCAATAATAATTGATGGGAACAAAATCCACTTCTGACTGGGGCATAGCAGTAAACTGCATGACCGCTTCCCAGCCCTCTTCCATCTGTCTGTACAAAGTCCACCAGTAATCATCCGCTTTCTGCACGCGAAAAACCCTTCCGGCAATCATTTTTTCATACCCGTCTTCCACTTTAACAGAAGCGCCCGGCTGCGGTCCGCCGTATCCCACATCGCAGTAATACAGCCCGTCATCCAGTCGAACCAGATTCCCCCGGTGCAGTACAGGAGGAAGATAATCCTTTCCTCTCAGAATTCTGCTGCGGCATCCGTCTGCCTTAAAGCCCAACGTATTCAGCAGATGACAGAAAAGAGAGTTAAGCTCGAAACAGTATCCGCCTCTTTTTCTCCGGATTACTTTCTCAAACAGATCTTCCACCGCCAGTGAAACCGTTTTCTTTCCCATCACGTCCAGATTCTCAAAAGGAATCTCACATTGGTGAGCCGTCACAAGCGCATCGAGGTATCCTTCATCACATACCTCCTTCTTCTCTATTTTCAATCTTTTCAGATATTCTTTTGCATCCGGAAGTTCCCGATACAGTTCTTCATACATAACCTGCTCCTCCATTTTCTCCATTTTTTCAAGTGTATCACCTTTATCTGCCTCTGGAAACCTGATTTCGAGAATTTTGCATTTTATCGTACACTCTGTACAGTAAAGTACCTGCATATGATAACCTCTGTAGTATTGCTCCCATTCATTTTATTGTAGTATAATAAAAAAAGCAACGCCCGAACGTTTCTACTTTCTGTTGTATTGTTTCTATCACAAAGGAAAAAACAGACATGTATCAAAAAAAACATTCCGAAAAACTGAAAGAGCAGAAAAGATTTCTGCTGAATATGCAGATCCTGGCAGACGCCTTCGAAGATCGCTACAACCTGATCACATTTTCTCCTGCCGGGAACCGTCCAACCTTAAAATCCATACGTCATTACCGCAATGGAACTACGCCCTCCATCGGCAGCGTTTATATCCTGTGGGCCTTCCAAATCAATCCCAGTTTTGCCGCTTTTCGGGATGTATCACTGATTATCATCGGCGAACCTGAGCTTTCTTTTCTGTCCTCCAGTTCTTCCTATATTATTCTGTCTGAAGATACCGATATCGACAGCGTATACGATTATACAACAGATCTTTTTCTGAAATACTCATCCTGGGACCTTGCTCTTCAAAAAGCTTTGTTCAGCGATACGCCTTTGCAGGATATGCTGGAAGTAAGTCAGGACATTTTTCAGAATCCCCTGTTCGTTCACGACAGTGATTTCTATATCCTTGCCTGCCCCAACATGGTAGAAGGCATGTTGAAGTGGATGACCGATTCCAGAAATGGCCGGCCAATGGTTCCCCTTGATACCATCAATGCCTTTAAAATCGATAAGGAATATCTCCATACCCTGAACACCAAAAAAGCAGATGTTTTTTCAGCTCAGCAGCGTGGATACCGGGTGCTTTACATCAATCTATGGAACGAAAGCCATTATGAAGGCCGCATCTGTGTAGATGAGCTTCAGGGTCTTATCAAACCCGGTGATTTGCTTGCCATTGAATATCTGGCGGAAGTTATTCTGACTTCTATTAAACGGCGTAATATTTTCTGGAGCAGCCTGGGCAGGAATCCTGAGGAAATATGTAAAAAAGTACTGAGCCAGACCATCACGGACGAACATGAAATCACACGCCTTCTCCGCTTCCTGGGCTGGGGATACAATGACAAATACATTATCTTCAAGCTGGTTACTGATCATCTGGATATGACGACTCCCACCTTCAGCACCAGCACATTCGGCTACATCGAATCCCAGGTTTCTTCCAGCCACGCCTTTTTTTATGACCAGAGCGTTGTAGTCATCGTAAACCAGACCGCCGGAAATAATACTTCCGTTCAGATCGTCAATGATATGGCCTATCTCATGGAAGAAGGAATGTTCAAAATCGGACTGAGTAACGAAATCTACGATTTTTCTCAGCTGAATATTGCCTATCGCCAGGCCTCCATTGCTCTTGAATACGGTACCGTATCTCAAAATGAGGGCTGGTGCTATTATTTTAAAGACTGTGCGTTGGACTATATGTCACAGAAAGTATGCGAAGAAATATCCAGCGACTACCTCTGTGCAAAGGAAATCCGTACTTTAATCGACTATGATAAAACACACCATACCAAATTGAACGAAACGCTGGAAACTTATCTGAATCTGGAACGCAATGTGGTACAAAGCGCCAAATCGCTGTTTATTCATCGGAGCACGCTGTTTTACCGCCTGGATAGGATACGGCAGATTACAGATCTGGATCTGGACAATCCCCGAACCCGTCTCTATCTGCTGATGTCTTATCAGATATTGAAATAGAAAAAACAGGCCCCGGAACTTCCCGAAGCCTTATCTTTTGTTATTTCGCCGTTCTGGAACGGAACACATCCAGCAGCACCGCCAGAATCAGAATGACACCTTCCGCTATCTGCTGCATATAACCGCTGACATTCATCAGATCCATACCGTTATTCAGGACACCGATGACCAGAATACCGCAGATCAGGCTGTAAACAGAACCAATTCCTCCTTTTAAGCTGACACCTCCGATGACACATCCGGAAATGGCTTTCATTTCAAACTGTTCACCCAGGCTGGGCTGTCCCGATGCCACACGGGCCGTCAGAATCATACCGGAAATAGCCGCCATCACACCTGCGAAAACAAAAGTAAACAGTTTCACCGCCCTGGCATTGACACCCGATACTACTGCTGCCTGCGCATTTCCTCCGATGGCATAGATATGGCGTCCCAGACGGGTATATTTCAGCAGATACCAGGTAATCAGCGCCAGAACAATCAGGATAATCACAGGAACCGGGATAATCCCAATACTTCCGCCGCCAAGGAATGTGAAAGCGTCATCCAAGTTGCTGACAGGACGTCCGTTGGAAATATACAGCGCAAGACCACGCACCAGAAGCTGTGTTCCCAGTGTCGCAATAAACGCCGGCATATTCAGATAAGCAATCAATATACCATTAACCAGACCTACCGCTAGGCCCACGCCAAGGGTCACCAGAATGGGAAAAACCAGAGAATTGTTCAGATCGGCCTGAATCGTCATAGCGCTTAATACCGACACCAGACCTACCACAGATCCGGGAGACAGATCGAAATCTCCGCCGATCAGAGTCAGCAGCGCTCCCAGACCGATGATAGCCCAGAACGTTACCTGACGCACAATATTAATCAGGTTATTAGGGGTTAAAAAAGTGTCCGTCATGATGGACAGAATAATTATCATCAACAGAAGAATAATAAACACTCCTGCTTTATTATAAACCGCCAATACCTTCTCTTTCATGGTTTTCTCTTTCATGCTACTTTTCTCTCCTTTCCTACACCGCTTTATCCGTAATACCGGAAGCATACCGCATGATTACTTCCTGGTTCGCTTCTTCCCGGGGTACTTCTCCGGTTATTCTTCCTTCGTACATCACCATAATACGGTCACTCATCCCCAATACTTCCGGAAGTTCCGACGAAATCATAATCACCGCCACTCCCTGACCGGCCAGCCGACTGATCATTCTATGGATCTCCGATTTGCTTCCCACATCGATTCCACGGGTGGGCTCATCCAGAATGATGATATCCGGTTTTGTCAGCAGCCACCGGGCAATCAGCACTTTCTGCTGGTTTCCGCCGCTTAAGTTTCCTATAATCTGTTCCTGCCCAGGAGTCTTAATGGCATACCGGTCAATCTGTTCCCTGCACACCTGTTTTTCTTTTCCTATGCTGATCTTTTTCAGCCCATTGGATACCTGATCATAACTGCAGACCATAATATTGTCCCGGACCGACAGCGGCAGAAAACATCCCGTTGTCCGTCTGTCTTCCGTCAGAAAGGCAATCTTATGTTTGATCGCGTCTTTCGGAGAATGAATCTGCACTTCTTTCCCATCAATTTTTATCGTGCCGGAGCTG
Organism: Ruminococcus sp.; assembly: GCA_050944415.1. Classification (GTDB taxonomy): domain Bacteria; phylum Bacillota; class Clostridia; order Lachnospirales; family Lachnospiraceae; genus Ruminococcus_G. The sequence goes on along the minus strand of JBMNRA010000021.1, from coordinate 15,527 downwards.
ATTTTACGTATTCCAAACAGGGCTTCCATAACTTCTGTCCGTCCTGCTCCCATCAGTCCGGCAAATCCCAGGATCTCCCCCTTATGTACCTTAAAACTGATATTTTTCAGCACCCCGGGCACATTCAGATTTTCCACTTCCAGTTTTACATCGGTAATTTCAGCCTCTTCTTTCGGGAACATCTCGGTGATTTCCCGTCCCACCATCAGCCGCACCAGCTCGTCGTGAGTTATCTTTTTCGCGTCATAGGTTCCCACGTAAGTGCCGTCCCGCATAATCGTAATTTCATCAGATATCTGGAACACTTCATCCATCTTATGAGTAATGAAAATAAAGGCGATACCCCTTTGTTTCAGGTTGTTTACCATCTGAAATAAATGCTGACATTCCTTTTCACTAATGGCCGAAGTAGGCTCATCCATAATAATCAGTTTCGCGTTATAGGAAATCGCTTTGGCAATCTCCACCATCTGCATTTTTGCCACCGTCAGATTTCCCACCATTTCATTGGGATCAATATCTGTAATGCCGAGATCTTCAAATAAAGCTCTGGTATCTGCCACGATTTTTTTCCGATCCAGCAAAATTCCTTTGATTTTATAAGGCTCCCGGCCCACATAAATATTTTCACAGACCTTCATGGTACGGATGGGATTCAGTTCCTGGAAAATCATGGTGATCCCGCTTTCCAGCACATGGGTGATGGAACTGGTATCCAGTTCTTTTCCCTTCCACAGGATCGTACCTTCCGTCTTGTCATAAACACCGGTGAGAATCTTCATCAGTGTGGATTTTCCCGCGCCATTCTCTCCCATCAGCGCATGGACCGTCCCTTCCCGGATGGTCAGAGAAACATCGTCCAACGCCACCACTCCCGGAAACACTTTCCGGATATGTTCCATTTTAAGCAAAGGCGTACTGCTCATACTGTCTTCCTCCTTTTTGAAAAACAGAGGAAGCAGCTGCTCTGCCTCCTCTGAAATTTTCTGTTATTTCCCCTGTTCCGCCAGGAAATCATCCAGATTGTCCTTTGTCACCGGCTGATACGGTACATCTACAAATTCTTCCACCGTCTCTCCATTGATCAGTTTAATCGCTGTCTCCACGCCCTGGTAGCCCTGCTGATACCCATCCTGGAATACCGTCATGTCCATGGTACCGTCCTGCATCCGGCTCAGCGCCTCATCAGACGCGTCAATGCCGCATATGATAATATCATCCACTCCGTTTTCTTCCAATACCATAGATGCTCCAATGGCCATCTCATCATTGTTGGCCACAATGGCGTCAATCTCCAGTCCTGAATTCAGCCAGTTTTCCACTGTATCCATGGCTTCATCACGCATCCAGCCCGCATCCATCTCAGATACAATTTCAAAATTTCCCGCTTCCTCAAGCACAGATTTCACACCCTCTGTTCGCTGCGTAGTTGCCTGCACCTGAACTTCTCCCATAAGGATGGCTACTTTTCCTCCTTCCGGCATCTGCTCCACCAGATATTCACCCTGCAGTTCGCCCGAATACGTATGATCAGAACCTACATAGGAATCACAGGGAGCTGACATCTCGGTGTTTACGACTACCAATGGAACACCTGCCTCTTCACAGGCCTGACTGATCGGTTCACAGGCTTCCGAATCCACCGGTTTCATAACCACTGCGTCTACACCGGAATTAACAAAATTCTCTACTTGCTGCAGCTGTTTGGAAACATCAAATTCCGCGTCCTGAACAGTTACCGTTATTCCGTTTTCCTCTGCCGCGTCATTCACACCGTCTACTACGTTGGCCATAAAATCGCTGAGATAATCCGCTGTAAATCCAATGGAAATATCCCCGCCTCCTTCGTTTTCCGCGGAAGTATCAGCGGAGGTATCGCTTTCTGAGGACGCATCCCCATTTCCTCCACATCCGGTCAATGAAGCTGATACCATAACCGCTGCCAAAAAACCTGCAATCAGTTTCTTTTTCATGTTTCATTCCTCCTTCATATATTCATATTCTCTCTATATTCAACACCATCAGGTGCCAATATCTGCTCAAACACATTACATTTTGTGCTTGTCTAAAAAGTCAATGTAAATTCTTTATCGACTTATTGTGCTCTGTTATTTTGCACTGTTTTTCCGTATTTTTTTATTATTTTTTATGTATTGTGCTTTGTTGAAAAATATATTATAATATTTTCAGCGTGAATACATCATTTTTTTGTGCCAAAATATATACATTTCTTGCTGTAATAGGTCATGATTTTGGGGAGGTCTCATATGTTTGTAGAAAAACTTCACAAAGATGCCATCATTCCACGGGAATACGGCATTCTGAAACGAAAAAACGGCGGGTTTCATTCCCCCTGCCCCTTTGCCCGGGAATATCTCTTCTGCGTTCTCTGGGGAAATGAATATGTCTGCGATGCCCCTTACCAGGTACGGCGCCGGAATCTTAATATGTTCATCCTTTTCCGCATCCTGGACGGAAACCTGTATTTTGAGTATGAGGATAAAACTTTCACCGCCGACCCCGGGGACGTGGTGTTGATTAACGGTCTCAATTATCACCGTTATTACGCCAAATCCCCGGTTACCTTTCAGCATTTTACCTTTGCCGGCAACAGCTCCCTGTATTATTACAACTATCTTTACCGGCAGTACGGATCACTTTATCGGGACAAACCGGAGGCTGCCTTTTTGTTTAATTCTGTTCAAAATGAACTGGAGTCCATTTCTCCCGATGATCACAGACTGTCCCTCCTGGTTCACAACATTCTCACCATACTGGCCGCTCAAAGCCAGAAAATTTTAAGCCCCCCTGTGATCCAGGCTAAAACCTACATTCAAAACAATTTCCAGCGTGATATCCACGTGGAAGATATCGCTTCCAGTGTCTCTTTGAGCAAATATCATTTTTCCCGTATATTCAAAGCAGAAACAGGATATACGCCCCATGAATATTTATTTTCCATTCGTCTGCGTACCGCAAGAGAACTTTTAACCGAAACCAGAATGAATCTGGACAGTATTGCCTCTGCCTGCGGTTTTTCCAGCACGTCTCATTTTATCCGTGCTTTTAAACAGGAAACGGAAGTAACTCCCACCATGTTCCGGAAATTTTTCGACCCCACCGGTTTCCGTCAGTGAAAAGATTTACCAAAATTTTATCCGCATTCAGCAAACGCAAACTTTAAGCGAGAAAAATCAGCTTTATTGTTTGCATAAAGTACAAAATCAAAGCGCCGGTATACTCCGCATCACACGGTATTACCGACACTTTCACTGGTATTATTTTATTGTTTCAGATTTTTATTCTCCCCGGGCTGTTTTAATAGCTTTCATAAGAGCCAGTACATTTTCCGCCGGCACATTGTTCATTACTTCCTGGGAAGGTCCGATAATCAGACCTCCGCCCTCTCCCAGTACCTTAATCACTTCCAGCGTGCCGTCATACACTTCCTGTGGGGTACGGAAGGTAAGCAGATCCTGAGTATCCACTCCCCCGTAGAAGGTAAGATATTTTCCATATTCCCTCTTTAAAAATTTAAAGTCCAAGCAGGCCTGTACCGGTTCCAGCACATCCAGCCCCGCGTCAATCAGATGAGGAATAAAGGGTGTAATTTTTCCGCAGGAATGCATCTGCACCGGCAGCCCCGCGTCTTTAAATACCCGGAACACTTTTTTAAACCGGGGCAGAAAATACTTTACAAAAGCATCTTCTGATACGATAGTACTGATCTGTGTCCCCAGATCATCACCGTAATGTCCGATGGGATATCCCCTCCTTACCGTCTCCTTTGCCACTTCCACTTTATACTCCGTAATGACATCCATGATCCGGCAAGCCTTTTCTGGTTCCGTCATCAGCAAACATAAAAACTGCTCCATGCCCATCAGCTGATACGCTTTTTCCCAAATGCCGTTGTAGCCGCTTAGAATCACCAGAAAATCTTCCCCGTATTTTTTCAGATCTTCATCGGCAATCTGAAAAAGCATATCCATATCACTCAGATCCGGCGCCTGAAAGTTATCCAACAGTGCGTCGTCTTCCTCACAGTTCGCCAGTGGATGAGCATAGTTAAAATATCCTCCTTCGTTCAGATCATACTGCATTCCCCACAGGTCAAACACCATGTTTTCTCTTCCCTTTTCCGGAATCATACGTTTCTTTTCAATCGCCACGCCCATCCGGTATTTATCCGCTTTGTCCACCTGAATCATATCATCCAGCTGAGCGGTGATCTTTATATGATTTCCCAGATAAACATCCAGTTCTTCCTCTGTCATCCCCAGACGTCCAGCCACTTCCATTTTTTTTGATCCGTGAGCAAAGGTAATCTGACTAGGAAGATATTCCTTATTCTTCTTTGCGATAACATCCAGTACCAACTGTGACCGTTTCATATTCTAATCCTCCTGTTCAATGCAAATTCATCTTGATGCTATTGATTATAACTGTCTCAAAGTGTATAATCATCACCAATACTTAAGCGATTATATACATTTTATGACGTCATGACTGGAGGCTGATATTATCATGAACTACGCAAAATTAGAACCTATTCCCCGTGAAATGGAAGCCGGCATCATAGAGGGCAATACTATTTATTTTCATTCTCCTTCCAATTTTTCCAAGGAGTTCCTTTACTACCCCCATTTTGGAGGCATGTATACCTGTCGTTTTCCCTACCGTGTCAAACGGGATTTCTGTGATACCTTTCTGCTGGCCAGAATCATAAAGGGACGATTTCATATCCGTTTCATGGATCAGTACTTTGCTGCCGATGAGGGCAGCGTGGTTTTTTTGGACTGCAAAAAACCTCATATATACTGGGCAGAAGATCCCGTCACCTTTCAGTGGATCCATTTCGACGGCTGTTCCACTCAGGGCTATTTCGACTATCTGTTTCCCCTCCGGGGCGTTGTCTTTCCCGACAAACCGGAACTGTTCTTCCAGTTCAATTATCTGCTGGAAGAACTAAAGAGTGATCTGTCCAATGACCATAAACTTTCCTTCCTGATCCACAACATCCTGGGACTTCTGGCTATGAATGACAAAAAACAGATTCCCTCTTCCGTCACCGAATCTATCCGTTTTATGACTTCCCATTTCCAGGAAAATCTTTCTGTGGAAGATATTGCTGCAAACTGTGCCCTGAATCCTCAGTATTTTTCCAGGTTATTTAAAAAACATACCGGTCAGCCGCCCCATCAGTATCTTCTCTCTCTGCGGATGAAGCGGGCAAAATCCCTGCTGATTGAATCACCCTTAAGTGTCAATGAAATAGCAAATGAGTGCGGCTTCACCAGCAGCACTCATTTTATCCGTTCCTTTAAGGCTGAAAACAGCATTACGCCTCAGATGTTCCGCAAGTACTTTGATCCCCGGGGATTTCGTTCCTGATCAGATATCAAGAGCCGCATAATGTCCCCAATATACAGCATTGGTAATGGTGGATACCCTGGAGGCGTCTCCGATGACCGCCACATAAGGAGCTGACTCCCGCAAAGCGTCCACCACATCGGTTCTCGCCCTCTGCCCGAGAGCACAGATCACTGTTGTTCCCGACACCAGCATTTCCTTTCCATCCTTGTCCTCACAGATGATGCCCTCAGCCGTCACCTGTTTTCCTTTGCATCCGGTATGAACCGTGACATATTTGTCAATTTCCGCCAGAAGCAGCGGACGATGTCTCACATTGGCATCCGGCGCCAGCTCATCACGCATCTCTACCAGATGAACTTTCTTCCCTTCCATCCCCAGGTGAATGGCGCATTCGCAGCCGGCAAGTCCTCCCCCGAACACTACCACATTGTCGGATACCTTTTCCTTCTCCAGATAGTAATTGTTGACGATAACCACATTATCTCCGTCAAGTCCCGGGATAGGCGGCACAAGCGGTCTGGAACCGACAGCGATGATAAGTGCATCGGCGTTTTCCTTTTCCGCGTAACCCCTCGTAACTTCCGTGTTCAAACGGATTTCCACACCTGCCTTCTTCGCCAGAAGTGCATAAGTCTGAGCCAGATCATACATTTCTTTCTTAAAGGGAATGGCCTGTTCACTTTTCAGAATACCGCCCACTGCATCGCTCTTTTCACAGAGGATAACCTGGTGCCCCCTTCTGGCAGCCGTATAAGCTGCATAAAGACCTCCTGGACCTCCTCCGGCCACCAGAACTTTCTTTTTCACCGGCGCCGGCTGAATTTCCACACCATCCAATTCTCTGCCAATCAGAGGATTCACGGTACATCTTCTTGTAGCTGTAGCCGCTCTCTCCGCCATACAGGTGAAGCAGCGCAGGCAGTGTACAATCTCTTCATCCCGGTTGGCCGCCACTTTTCTCGGCAGTTCCGGATCCGCCAGCAACGCTCTCGCCATATAGACGATATCCGCTTTGCCGCTGGCAATAATCTCTTCCATCTGCTCAGGACTGTTCAGACCACCGATGGCTGCCACTGGAACCTTCACATGTTTTTTGATCTCCGCTGCCAGGTACACGTTGCAGCCATGTTCCTTAAACATAGAGGGATGGGTATTGCCGAATCCTCTCTGATATGTTCCGGCGGATACGTGGAGCAAATCGATATAAGGTTCAATCTGTTCCGCAATCCTGCACCCTTCCTCCAGATCATATCCGCCTTCAAAGAGCTCCGATCCGCTCATTCGAAACTCAATGGGAAATCCCGGACCCACTGCTTTCCGGACAGCCTTAAGCACTTCAATGGTCAGACGACAGCGATTTTCCAGCGAACCGCCATACTCATCTGTTCTTTTATTGAAATAAGGTGAAAGGAACTGATTCAGAAGCCAGCCATGTCCTCCATGGATCATCAGCATTTCAAATCCTGCCCGTTTCGCCAGACCAGCTGTTCTTCCGTAAGCTTCCACAATCTCATCAATCAGTTCCTTCGTCAGCGCTTTTACCTGCACCCCGTCAGGTCGTACCGTATCCGACGGTCCCCACTGATTCATGGAATGCTGCCGGTTCTTGTCTGTCATATAGGTTCCCGCATACATTCCTGAATGGGAGAGTTCCAGACTGGGAATAGCGCCATGCCTGCGGATCGCATCCGCCGTATATGTGGCAGCAGCCAGAGAATTCAAAATAGCTGTATCCAGATGATAAGCATGGGAGCCGTCCGTCTTCGGATGCACCATACATTCACTTACCGTTACAGCACCGGCACCTCCTCTGGCCCTAAGCTCGTAAAAAGCTGTAGATTTGGGACCGATACAGCCGTCATTTGTAATATCCGTACCTCCCATAGGCGCAGAAAACATTCGGTTACGGAACGTAACATTCCCCAACTTGATTGGTTTGCATAAATTAGGATACTTATACTTCATCGCAACCCCTCCTTCGCATCTTACTAATAAAAGCATACCAGAAAATACTTTTCTTCGCTAGAAAGAGTACCTTTCTACCTTACAACCATCCGTTTTCTGCCAGATAACTGTCAAAAGCACGGATATTGTCAAAATTTTTACAACGGTCTCTGCAGATGCGATAGATATCCCAGCTTACCTTCTCTTCCAGTTCCACAATACGCACTCCCTCCATGAGGAAATTTTCCGTAGAAAAATCAATTACCACGCCGATTCCCACGCCGCTTTTGCACAATTGAAACAGGAAACTGCTGTCCTCCGTCTTCGCCGCCACGTCCGGCTCAAAGCCATTTTGTTTACATAACTCCCGAAAGGTATGAAAAACCTGAAACTGTTCATTCAAAATCACAATCCGTTCCCCTTTCAGTTCTTCCACCTTCACCTTGTCTCGATTATACAGGGGATGATCCCCATACACGATCAGACGAATATGACGGGATGCTATTTTTCTTTCATCGATTCCTTCCGCCAGCGTTCTTCCCACTACGATACCCACATCTATCTCCAGATCTTCCACCTTTTCTTTTACTTCCCTGTTGGAATACTCAGTCCATTCCACCTGGAGACAAGGATGGTTTTTTATAAAATCCGATACCAGAGAAAAAGAAAGCGCATTCAAAACCCCTCTGGAACAGGCCAGCCTGAAGGTCTTTTTCTTCATTTTTATCTGGCGGATTCCCTGCTCCGTCTCATGGAACAGGCGGATTATCTCTTTTGCTTTTTCATAGAGAAACACCGCACTTTCCGTAGGCACTACACCTTTTTTCGAACGCTCAAACAAATCCGCATGCAGCTCTTCCTCCAGCTTCTGAATCACCTTTCCCAGCCCCTGGGCTGTGATAAAAAGCTTTCCTGCAGCTTTGTTAATACTTCGCTCCTCATAGACCGCAGCAAAACATTTCAGGTCTTTTATGTCCATTTCATTCCTCCTTCAACTCCATTTGAAAAACCCTCTCCATGATGATATAGTAGAAAGAAAAAGAACAGGAGTCATAACATGGATACAGAGTTAAAATTTGCCGTGCTGATCGACGCGGATAATATCTCGGATAAATATATTAAGATCATTCTTGAAGAAACCGCTAATGAGGGGATCGCCACTTACAAACGAATCTACGGCGACTGGACCAATCCCGCCCTTGCCTCATGGAAAACCGTTCTTCTGGACAACTCCATCATCCCTATGCAGCAGTATAGCTACACTACCGGAAAAAATTCCACAGATTCCGCCATGATCATAGATGCTATGGACATTCTTTATTCCGGCACTGTGGACGGTTTCTGCATTGTCTCCTCCGACAGTGATTTCACCCGCCTGGTGGCTCGTCTGAGGGAATCCGGTATGCAGGTAATCGGCATGGGCGAAAACAAAACCCCGAAACCCTTTATCGCAGCCTGCAATCAGTTTAAATATCTGGATATCCTGTATTCCAACCAGCAGAAAAGAGAAAAGAAATCAGAGTCCCAGGAAAAAACTCTTAAAACAGCGCCAAAGGAAAAGAATCAGCCACAGTCAGATCTGGATATTGTCAAACAGGCAATCGCTGCCATTGTTGAAAAGTTCTCCGATGAAGACGGATGGATCTTTTCCGGAAAACTGGGAGATCAGCTTTCCAAACGCCTGCCTGATTTTGATGTCAGAAATTTCGGCTACGCCAAACTGACTCCCTTTATCCGTTCACTGGGTGAATATGAAATCAACCGCATCTCCAACGGCAACAATCAGCAGCAGATTTACTTTAAAGCAAAGGAAAACACGTCGAAATAACCTCTTTTCAGTATAGCATATTTTCATGGAAAGAAGCATAAAATAAACGGACATTCTCTATAGCAGGAAGTATCCTATGAAACAATACAGCGGCATTGCCTTGTTTCTCTTTACATTAGGTCTCATGAGCGCTCTGTCTGTTCTTTATTGGAGCAACGTGAAAGAAAAACTGATCGCTGCAGGCGGCCTCAGCACTGGCAGCCAGCCTGTTTTCTGCTCCCCCTCCAATATTCCCGGCCTTGCACTGACCTTCGACCTGGATGGACAGACAGATGATGTGACGGATCTTTTATCATCCCTGAAGAATCATCAGGTAAAAGCCACCTTTTTCGTCACTGGCGAATGGCTGAAATCTCATACTCAGGATGTTAAGAAAATAGCAGCAGCCGGTCATGAGCTGGGGAATCACACAGAGCATCATCCGGATATGACTTTGCTGAACGAGAAAGATCAGACAGAGGAACTGATGAGCGTACATAATGAAGTCAGCAGGCTGTCCGGAATATCCATGCAGCTGTTTCGCCCTCCCTACGGAAGCTATGATAATTCCGTGATTCAAAATGCCCGAAAAAACGGCTACCTTACAGTAACCTGGAATGTAGACAGTCAGGACTGGAAGGATTACGGTACAAACGATGTCATTTCCGCCGTCTGCGAGAATGAAAATCTTCAAAACGGCAGTATTATCCTTTTTCACGGCGGAGCCCGTTATACTTCCGATGCACTGGATACTATTATTCCACAGCTGAAAGAAAAAGGCTATCGCTTTTCCACGGTCTCCCAGCTGCTTTCTGAAGAGTAAAAGAACCGCTGCTCCACGCAGCGGTTCCTTAACATTATTTTCTGTTATAATTAATCAGACATCCCTTCAGGATAATCTCACGTTCATCCTCTGTCAGATCTCCCAGCTTCACAGTAAATGCTTTCATTTCATTATCAACTGTATAAACAGTAATTTCTTCGGCTTTTTCAGCCACTGCTTTCCGGATATCCGGCACAAAGAGATAATCACCATTTTTAAATGGAAGATCTCCTTCCGGGATCAGGAAGGGAAGCATGCCCCAGTTAATCAGATTGGAACGATATCTCTTGGTAGCGTATTCATTGGCAATATTCGCCCAGCCTCCCAGAACCTTCTGACAGGAAGCCGCCTGCTCCCGTGCGGAACCGTCTCCCGGCTTCACAGCAAAAATAGTGCTTCCAATACCTGTATTTTCATTATTGATCTGATATCCGGCTTTTTTCACCGTCTCCATCACTGGTGCAAGTTCAGCAAGCGCTTTGCAGGGATCATTTCCTTCTTCCCTGGCATGCTCAGCAGCCTGTACTTCTTTGGCACGTCCCACATAGGCCGGATCTTTTCTGGAGAGCGTAAACTCAGCCAGTCCCAGCGGATTGGAACGGTAAGAAGAAGTTTCACCGGAAGGAATCAGTTCGTCCGTTGTGGTAACCGGATCGTGTATTTCACTGACTACTTTCAGAATCAGATGATCCGTCAGCGCAGGCATCTTGGGCCAGTCTTTAATATTGGGACCAAACTTAATCTCAACCGTCGGATCCGCAACGCCTTTGCTGTCAAACACTCTGTTTTCGTAAATCGTCTTATCGAAGTGATAGACCGGATGTCTGTATTCTCCCGCAAATTCCGTAGCCGGTGTCAGATATCCCTTATTGGCGGCTGTTGCCGCAATCGATCTGGCATCCATCAGCGCAACAGAAGATATCTGTCCGTTCTGAATCTTGGATCCCTCTCTGTTGGGGAAGTTTCTGGTGGAATGACGGATACTCAGAGCATTGTTGGCCGGAGTGTCCCCTGCACCAAAGCAGGGACCGCAGAACGCTGTCTTTACAATAGCTCCCGTTTCCATCAGATCCGCAAGCACGCCATTTTTCGCAATTTCCATATAAATGGGCGTACTTGCCGGATATACGCTTAATGTAAACTCATCATAACCGATACTGCACCCTCTCAAGATGTCCGCTGCAGCACAAATATTTTCAAATCCGCCTCCCGCGCATCCTGCGATAATTCCCTGTTCTACATAAAGCTTTCCGTCTCTTACTTTATCCTTCAGTGTAAAATCCACCTTGCCATCCAGGCTGATCAGCGCCTTTTTCTCCACATCATCCAGAATGTCCATCAGATTTTCATTCAGTTCATCAATGGTATACGTATTGCTTGGATGGAAGGGCATGGCAATCATCGGTTTTATCTTGTCCAGCTCCACATGAATGATTCCGTCATAGTATGTTACGGCTCCCGGATTCAGCTCCTTATAGTCGCCGCTTCTTCCGTGAATATCATAAAATTCCTTAATCACATCATCCGTTCTCCAGATGGAAGACAGACAGGTGGTCTCCGTAGTCATAACATCCACACCAATACGGAAATCAGCACTTAAGTTTGACACACCGGGGCCGACAAATTCCATTACTTTATTCTTCACGTATCCGTTGGCAAATACAGCTCCGATAATAGCCAGAGCCACATCCTGGGGACCTACTCCCGGAATCGGCGCTCCTGTCATATATACGCCGATTACTCCCGGCATATCGATATCATAAGTCTGCTCCAGCAACTGTTTTACCAGTTCAGGACCACCCTCTCCCATAGCCATGGTACCCAGCGCTCCATAACGTGTATGGCTGTCAGAACCCAGAATCATTTTTCCTCCGCCTGCCAGCATTTCCCGGGCAAACTGATGGATAACAGCCTGATGAGGCGGAACGTAAACCCCACCGTATCTTTTTGCACAGGTGAGTCCGAACATATGGTCATCCTCGTTAATCGTTCCTCCTACCGCACACAGAGAGTTATGGCAGTTGGTCAACACGTAAGGAACCGGAAATTTCTCCAGTCCTGACGCTCTGGCTGTCTGGATAATGCCAACGAAGGTAATATCATGAGAAGTCAGCTTGTCAAATTTAATCTGAAGCTTTTCCATATTTCCGGAAGTGTTGTGATCCGCCAGAATTCCATAGGCGATGGTATTCTTTGCAGCTTCCTCTCTGGAAGGCACTTCATTTCCCAGTCTGCTTTTCAGCACTGCCTGGGCGTCGTTCGTATCTGCAACCAGCTCTGTTCCATTCAACAGATAGGCGCCGGTATCATATAATTTAATCATTAAAACGCTCCTCCTGTTTTGAAAATGTCCACAAAATCTTGTAACATTATAGCATTAACTTTTTTCTGCCGCAAGACTTTCGGGAAAACTCAAACAGGAGGAGTTCCTGACTATTCATCCATATTTTCTATTCTGTTAAAAATCAGAGTTACCTTAAACAGATCTCCGTCCAGATAAATCTCGAATCTGCCTCCCTGAAGTTCCGTCAGGTTTTTGGCAATGGACAGCCCCAGCCCGCTGCCCTGGGTGCTTCTGCTGGTATCTCCCCTGGTAAACCGTTCCGTCAGTTCATCCGCACTGATGTTCAGAGGATATTCTGATATATTCTTAAATGCCAGAACCGCCTTCCCTCCGGAAACCGTCAGATCAATATATACCCTGGTACCCGGCATAGCATATTTATATATATTATTCAGAAGATTTTCAAAAATACGCCACAACTGTTTTCCATCGGCCGTAATAATCACCGGTTCCTCCGCCTGCTTCAGCATCACTGACAGACTCTTTTCTGACAGCTTATCGTCAAATTCCCCACAGGCCTGCTGCAAAAGCTGCTGAACCTGAAGATTGCTCATATGCAGCTCCACATTTCCCGTGGAAACCTTACTTGCTTCAATAAGATCATCCGTCAGCTGTTTCAGCCTCTGGGATTTGGCATCCAATACGTCAATATAGCCTTTGATTTTCGGATCCTGAATGTTTTCTCTCTTTAAAAGATCCACATAATTGATGATAGAAGTCAACGGCGTTTTAATATCATGGGATACATTGGTAATCAGTTCCGCCTTCAGTCTCTCATTTTTCATAGTTTTCTTCACTGCGGACTGCAGTCCGTCTCCCACAGAATTGACACAGGCAGCCATCTGAGCATTTTCTCCCTTCAAAGAAGTCAGATCGATTTTATAATCCAGTTCACCTTTGGATATTCTGATCAGCCCTTCTTTGATGGTCTGCCTTCCCGCACATTCCTTCACCAGGTAAAGAAGAACCAGAACATCGCCTATCAGAGCCAACAAAACTCCAAAAGCATGGAACAAAACAATAATGATCAAATGCGCCGCTAAAAATCCGATAAAAAGAATCATTATCTTCCCGGAAGTCTGGCGGGCTTCATATACCTGACGGCACATGCGCACAATACTGCGAAGCAGACTGTTTTTCCATAAAGTTCCGGCTTTAAATCTCCGGACAAGGCTTAAATATATCCACATGAAAATAGCTGCCTCCACCACGGACATTACCGCTATAATCACAGCTGTCACCATATCACTGTAAGCGGAGCCGCCAGCGCTCAGTCCAAATCCAAACACAACCATTCCCAGAATCAAAAGTATCACTGCTGCCGCTTCTGTGGGAATTCGGTCAAAGGAATTCAATCTGATTTCTCCGCCCCTCTCCGCTCTGCCGGTCTGAATTGTTGCCACTGCGAAACAGGTAAATCCCAGTATCAGACAGATAATGGAAGCCGCCACATAAAAGCGGAAATTGGGCTGACATTCATCATAGGTCTCTTTCATTTCCCGAAGAGCATCCATAGATGTAAAATCCAGATCCAGAGCAATCAATGCCTCCTCATTGTCTCCCAGAATGCTCGTATCTCTAAAAAACTCCTGCAAATTCTGCTGAGCTCTGTTTTCCGGAGATGACTGAAACGTAACTTTCCCTTCATCCCTGGTATAAGAAAGCAGTATGGCACAGGATGATGGCACCTCTTGCGAATCCGGGACACTTTCCATAGTATCCCAGCCGGATACATTGGTATAGACCGTACCGTTTTCCGTATCTCTTACGTATACTTTTATATTACTTTCCGTATTCTTATTCCGTCCGTCCAGATAAACCTCCAAATCTGACAATATCTCTGATAACCCGCGATACACGGAAAGTCCATAGGAAATTCCCTTTTCCTGAATCTGCTGTTCCAGCGATATTCCGGACAGAGGCATAATCCCCTTCGTTACATCCTGAGCAGCTATCTCTGCGTATTCTTCATCTCCATAATAGTCCTCATAGGAGCCGAAATACTCCTCAGGCACCGCCAGGATATAAGACAGTTCATCTTCCACCCCGCTTTCTGTCATTTTTCTCAAATTTTCCACTGTAAAAGTCGTATCTTCGTTTTTTCCTTTTTCAGTGGTTTCTTCCGGATTCAGAATATCAACAGTTTTTTCTTCATCGAATTTTCCCTCTGTCTCAAAAAACGGTTTGTACTTGGCATATTGTGATGCGCCGTGAACTTTCTGAGCAATATAACTGCCGCATCCACTGGTTTCCCAGTAAGGCTGATTCCCAGTCAGATCATCCAGTCCACCCACCTGATCAATCACATATCCTGCCAGTACAATAGATAGAACGAATCCTGCCACACAGAGCATCTGAAGACTCAGTGTTGTCATCTTCGCTATTTTCGAATAAAAATGCAGCCATCTTTTTTCTTCCATAACTTCACTCCTCTCTTTCAAAAGGGCTATTCAATTTTCTCCACCTTATAGCCTACGCCCCACACCACCTTCAGATAGCGGGGTTCTTTGGGATTAATTTCAATTTTTTCCCGGATATGGCGGATATGTACCGCCACTGTATTGTCAGCGGCAATGGCTTCCTCCTGCCAGATGCTTTCATAGATCTGCTCAATAGAAAATACCCTTCCCTGATTTTTCATCAGAAGCAGCAGAATATTATATTCGATGGGAGTCAGCTTTACCGGCTCATCGTCAACCGTAACTTCTTTTCTGTCATCATTGATCATCAGACCGCCGGTCCGATATACATTCTCTGTCTCCTGTTCCCGTATATTACCCAGCTTCGTATATCGCCGAAGCTGCGATTTGGCTCTGGCCACCAGCTCCAGCGGATTAAAAGGTTTTGTCACATAATCATCTGCTCCCAGATTCAATCCAAGAATTTTATCCGTATCCTGCGATTTCGCCGACAGCATGATAATAGGAATACTGCTCTCCTCCCGGATTTTTAATGTAGCCCGAATACCGTCCATCCTAGGCATCATAATATCCAGTATCAGGAGATGAATCTCCTCTTTTTTCAGGATCTCCAGTGCCTGTATCCCGTCATAAGCTTTCAGAATATGATATCCTTCCTGGGAAAGATAAATTTCTATCGCATCTACAATCTCTTTATCATCATCGCATACTAAGATATTCAACATGATTTCACCCCTTCCCCTCGTTCAGAGGGCCGTATGATTTCTCTCTGAACCACAGTATATATTAACCACTTCCGCTTTTCTATACTAT